>JANNXN010000031.1:0-42737 GCA_031409595.1 Rhodobiaceae bacterium | reverse complement strand
GCAAAGATTGCCCAGAAGCAATTGGAAAAGCTTGGGTTGAAGATCAAGACGAGCGCCAAAGTCAGTGCACTGAAGAAATCAGCCAACAGCGTGATCGCAACGATAGAGCAGGGGACCAGCAAGACTGAAATCACGGTTGATCGCGTCATCTCGGCTGTAGGTGTTGTGGGGAACATTGAAAACCTTGGACTTGAAGCGCTCGGTGTTAAAACCGACAAGGGCTGCATTGTGATTGATGGTTTCGGGCGCACCAATGTGGCAGGAATTTATGCCATTGGTGACGTGGCAGGCCCGCCCATGCTGGCGCACAAGGCCGAGCATGAGGGCGTGATTTGCATTGAAAAAATCAAAGGGCTTGATGCCCACCCGATGAAAAAGGACCATATTCCGGGGTGCACCTACTGCCATCCCCAAGTTGCCTCAGTTGGCCTGACCGAAGCCAGAGCCAAGGCCGCGGGCTATGACCTCAAGATTGGCCGTTTTCCGTTTCTGGCAAATGGCAAGGCCATTGCGCTTGGTGAAGATCAGGGCCTGGTCAAAACCATATTTGATGCCAAGACTGGTCGCCTTTTGGGGGCGCATATGGTGGGAGCGGAAGTTACGGAACTTATTCAAGGTTTTGTGATCGCCATGGGCCTGGAAACGACGGAGGAGGAGCTGATGCATACGGTATTCCCCCACCCGACCCTTTCTGAGATGATGCATGAGAGCGTTCTTGATTCACAGGGGCGAGTCATACATATGTAATGGGCCGAAAAGCAGATGCCATGTGAGGTAGTAGCGGAGCCGGGTTGGATTTTACGATTTTCAGGAGCGCCCCATAATGGATGAACTGTTGAATTTGATCGGCACTAACGAGCCGGTTCTATCATTGATTATCGGCGGCATAATCGGATTGATCGTCGAGACGATTTTCAAGTCCAGCCGGCGGACGTTTGGCGGCGTGATTGTTGGCGCAATCGGCGCATTTGGCGCGGGATGGCTCTACGGACAGATAGGCATCCCTATTGATCGATATTTTCCGATTAGCCGGTATCTGCCGGATTGGTTGCCGGTGGAACTTCTCATCCCGGCGGTTGGAGGCCTTGTTTTGGTTTCGCTCTTTCGTTTCTACCGGAACGACGTTACCTGATGACAATAGCCGTCGGGTTTCTCCTTGATTGGGGGCAATGCGTAAGCCATATCTTGATTGTCGGAGCGTTCGAAAGGAAGCACCAATGGATACAAGAAATATCTTAATCGCGTTATTGATAGGCTTGGTCGCGGGATGGATTGCCAGCTGGGTCATTCCGGGCCACCAAAATCTGTTTCAGTATCTTATCAGTGGCGTGATTGGCTCGTTTGTCGGATCATTCATATTGAACAGGATGGGCATCAATCTTGGGATCCAGAATGAGTATGCGCGAGACATTGTGACCGCAACGATTGGCGCCATTATCGTCATGATTGTGGCAAAGATCCTGACATGACGAATGGGCTTCTGTGGAGTATTGGAAAATGAATAGTCTGATGGATTTTGGTGGCGGGGTGGGCTTCATCTGGACCGTCATCATCGGCGGCCTGGCGGGCTGGATCGCCGAGAAAATTACCAGCTCCGACATGGGCGTGATCAAAAACGTGATTGTTGGGGTTATTGGAGCATTTATTGGCGGATGGCTCTTCAGATTTCTGGATATCAGAATTGATTATATTCTGCCGGGCTGGTTTTCCGGCAATTTGCTTGTGTCGGTCGTCGGTGCTGTCATTCTGATCTATGTTGTCCGCTTTTTCAGACGTGAAAGAGCTTGATGGCCACCATCCTCGACAAGCGGGTTCGGCATCCGGAAAAGGCCCACAAGGCTGATACACCGATATTGCGAAAACCTGACTGGATAAGGGTCAAGGCGCCTGGTTCTGCAGTTTATGCCGAGACGCAAAAGATTGTGCGCGAAAACGGACTGGTTACGGTTTGTGAGGAAGCCGGTTGCCCTAACATAGGAGAATGCTGGTCCAAAAAGCACGCCACTTTCATGATCATGGGCGACACCTGCACGAGGGCTTGCGCGTTCTGCAACGTGAAGACTGGGCTGCCCGGGGCGCTGGTCAGGGATGAACCTGAAAAAGTTGCAGATGCCATCAAGCGGATGGGGCTTTCACATGCGGTGATCACGAGTGTGGACCGCGATGATCTGGATGATGGCGGAGCCGCACATTTTGCGCGGGTTATTCGCGCCACCAGGGCCGCGACACCGGCCACAACGATTGAAGTGCTGACGCCAGATTTCTTGAAAAAAGATGGCGCGCTTGAGCAGGTTGTGGAGGCAAGGCCGGATGTGTTCAACCACAATCTGGAGACCGTCCCGGCACTATACTTGAAAATTCGCCCTGGGGCCCGCTATTTTCATTCATTGCGCCTTCTGCAACGGGTGAAGGAGCTTGATCCAGCGATGTTCACCAAATCCGGCATCATGGTTGGGCTTGGTGAAACCCGCGATCAGGTGATGCAAGTTATGGACGACATGCGGTCCGCCAATATTGATTTCATCACAATCGGCCAATATCTGCAGCCCACGCGCAAGCATGCGGCAATCGACCGGTTTGTGACGCCGGATGAATTCAAGGCCTATGAAACTGTCGCTTACTCCAAGGGTTTTCTCATGGTCGCCGCATCGCCGCTGACGCGCTCTTCGCATCATGCCGGGGATGATTTCGCAAGGTTGCGCCAGGCACGTTCACAACAGAGCGGACGCTGATTAGTTGCCAAAATTCAATGTTACCAGACGTATGAATTTGTCGCCGGAACAGTTGTTTGCGGTGGTGGCGGACGTTGCAAGCTACAAGGAGTTTTTGCCGCTTGTCGAAAATTCAACGGTCCGCAATCGCCAGGCTCTGAATGCCGGTGATGAGAGGTTCAGCGCAGATCTGTCGATTGGTTACAAGAAGATGGGAATACAGGAAGTGTTCACCAGTCAGGTGGATACATGCCTGGATGATTTTTCCGTTCGAGCGGTTTCAAGCGGCAACGCCGTGCGGAAACTTGTTTCATCCTGGCAGATAACACCTATCGCGGACCAAGTATCCGACATTACTTTCGCTGTAGATTATGAAATGCGAAGTGCCGTGCTGCAGATGGTCATGGGAAAATTGTTTGACGTTGCAGCACAAAGGATCATGAGCGCCTTTGAGGCCCGTGCTGCAGCGCTTTACGGAAGCTGAGACTCGAGCAATTCGAGGGCAACTTCGGTCGCTGCGGTGCGAATTTGTTCGCGGCCGATATCTCCAAATTGTTCAACCCTATGTTTGATATTGTCTTGCTGGCCGCAGGCGAAATGGACGAGGCCTACAGGTTTTTCAGCGGAGCCGCCTCCGGGTCCGGCAATGCCGGTCACAGAAACCGCGATGTCAGCGCTCGAATGTTTTAGGGCGCCCTCAACCATTGCAATGGCGCATTCGCGGCTTACAGCGCCATGGCGTTGAATAATTTGAGATGGAATACCCAACATGCTGATTTTTGACTCATTTGAGTAAGTCACGAAACCGCACTCCACCACATCTGATGAGCCTGCAATTGACGTCAGCAATCCAGCGACGAGGCCTCCTGTGCAACTTTCGGCAGTTGCAATCCTCAGATTTCTTGCGCGATACTTTTCAAGAAGTTTGGATACGCGGTGCTGCAAGTCGTTGGTCATGGCAGACGCACCGAGGCTATCGCAAATGCGGCCAAGCCCTCTTGCCTGCCAATGGCGCCGAGTTTTTCAGTTGTTGTTGCCTTTATGGCAATGCGGTCTGGCGCTATTTTCAGGAGCGGCGACAGGAGAGTTTTCATGGCGGATACATGGGGGGTTATTTTTGGCGCTTCGGCCAGAATTGTAATATCCACGTTGGCAATAATGCCGTCGCGTTTATTCAGCAGTTCAATGGCTCTTTTGAGAAACACGGAAGAAGCCACACCTTTCCATTTTGGATCGCTGGGCGGAAAGAAGGTTCCAATATCGCCTTCGCCGAGTGCGCCCAAAATAGCGTCAGTCAAGGCATGCATTGCGGCGTCAGCATCAGAATGGCCTTTGAGTTTTCTGTCGTGCGGAATTTTCACCCCGCAAAGAATGACGCCACTGCCTGTTTCGAATTCGTGAAAGTCGATGCCTTGACCGATGCGAATGTCTTGCCGCTCCGCGTGAAGTTTCCTGTTCAGATAGTCATCTGCTGTTTTGATGTCGTCCGCGGTTGTCAGTTTACGGTTTTCCGCGTTGCCCGCAATGATGCGAACTTTGATGCCATGGTTTTCGGCAACCGATGCATCATCAGTCAACCCCATTATCTTCTCGTCGTAGGCTTGGGCATGGGCTTTGTGAATGACCTGGAGATCAAAGCCCTGAGGCGTTTGGACCGACCACAGACCTTGCCGATCGACGGTTTTTTCGACTGTTCCGCCGGGGGCGTGCTTGACTGTATCCGCAATAGCCAGACCCGGGATGACAGCCTGTGAATGCTCCAGTTCCGAAATGACCCGGCTGATGAGTTCAAGTGAAACCAGCGGGCGGGCTGCGTCATGGATGAGAACTTTGGTAGCCCCCGTGCCAAGGCAGGCTGCAATACCGATTCGGCAGGATTCCTGGCGGGTGTCGCCCCCAATGACGGGGGCCGCAACAGTGATCCCTTCACTGGCTGAGCTGAACATTGCTTCATGGCCTGCACCAATGACGGTTTGCACGTGGCTTATGCCGGGGTGGTCGGCGAAGGCTTTCAGTGTCCACCAGATAACCGGCCTTCCGCCAATGAGTTGATACTGCTTCGGAAGCTCACCGCCCGCACGAAATCCCGAACCCCCTGCAACGATGACAACTGCAACCGACATCAAGTTCGTCTAGCAGCAAGGTCAAGGGCGGGCAATAAATGGTCTTGACGCAGTGCAGCATAAAGCTATCATGCCCAAAATTTCCGCTAGCGATAATTGTGATTAAGAAATGAGCATTCAGATCGGCCCCATCAAAACCCGCAACCGGGTGTTTTTAGCTCCCTTGTCAGGGGTCACCGATGAGCCGTTTCGGGCTGTCGCCCATGAATTTGGGGCAGGCCTGGTGGTTTCGGAAATGGTTGCCAGCGAAGAGCTGGTGCGCGCAAGGCCGGATATGGTCCGGCGGGCAAAGGGAGCCGACAAGCTGAAGCCTTTTGTCATTCAACTGGCAGGCCGGGAGGCGCGCTGGATGAGCGAAGGAGCCAAAGTGGCGCAAGGCCTGGGCGCCGACATCATTGACATCAACATGGGGTGTCCGGCCAAACAGGTGACTGGTGGCCTATCGGGCTCGGCTTTGATGCGCGACCTTGATCACGCGCTGACCTTGGTTGAGGCCACGGTTCAGGCGACCAGTGTTCCGGTGACGCTCAAGATGCGTTTGGGGTGGGATTCAGCGACCATCAACGCACCAGAGCTGGCTCAACGGGCGGAAGCTGCGGGTGTGCAGATGATTACGGTGCATGGTCGCACACGATGCCAGTTCTATGGCGGCAAGGCTGATTGGCGAGCTATTCGGGCGGTGCGCGATGCCATCAAAATTCCATTGATCGCCAATGGTGACGGAAGCTCAGTTGAGGATGCTCGCGCCATGCTGGCGGCTTCGGGAGCTGATGGCGTAATGATCGGGCGCGGTGCCTATGGCAGGCCATGGTGGCCCGGTGTCATTGCCAATCAACTTGAGCCGGGAACCGGAATTGAAGAGCCGACTTTGCAATCTGAAATGAATATTGTGGCCGGTCACCACGAGGAAACACTCATCACCTATGGCGCTGAGTTGGGCAATAGAACAGCTCGCAAACATTTGGGTTGGACCATCATGCGGCTGGAAGCGAGGAAATTGTTGACGGCGATCAATGCAGCATTCTGGCGGAGCCGCCTTCTGACGTCTCGCGACAATGCATTCGTTGCTTCGGCAATTACCGAGCTCTACGGCTCACTCGCGTGTCCAGCTTCCGGGGCGGCATGATGGATAAGCTGCCGCCATTGCGGGCAATATTCGACGCGTTGCCAAACCCCATCCTGGTGGTTGATGACAAGAACATGATCTGCTTTGGTAACAGCGCGGCGGAAGATTTTTTTCAGGCCTCATCGACAGTCCTGGGGCGCAACAGGCTGGAGGATGCGGTGCCTTTCTCAAGCCCGGTGTTGGAGGCTGTGCAACAGGTTCGCAAACACTCTGGTGTCATGAATGAATATTCGGTCGGCGTTGGTACGCCGCGCCTGGGTGGCGAGCGCATCGTCGACCTGCAAACAGCACTGGTGAACGATGATCCGCGCTTTGTGGTGCTGACATTCCTGCGTCGATCCATGGCCCAGAAATTTGATTTGCAACTCACCCATCGAGGAGCGGCGCGCTCGGTATCGGGCATGGCGAGCATGTTGGCGCATGAAATCAAGAACCCGCTTTCTGGAATCCGAGGTGCCGCACAATTGCTGGAGCCTGTGCTCGATGGCAATGACCGCGCGCTGGCCAAATTGATCTGTGAGGAAACCGACAGGATCAGGGACCTGGTGGATCAAATGGAGGTGTTCTCAGATGAAAGGCCGCTGGAGCGGACGCCTGTCAACATCCATGTGGTGCTTGACCGCGTCAGGCAGTTGATTTCGGTGACGGCAGGCGATGCAATTGTCTTGCGCGATGATTTTGACCCTTCCCTTCCTGCTGTTCTTGGCAATCAGGATCAATTGGTGCAGGTGTTTTTGAACCTGGCAAAGAATGCGGCGGAGGCCATTCTTTCTTCCGGCAGCGCTGGCGAAATCACGTTTACAACGGCATTTCGGCCGGGTGTGAAATTGACAGTGCCGGGTTCAACGGAACGGGTCTCGCTGCCATTTGAAGTGTGCGTTCATGACAATGGGCCGGGCATCAGCGAGGATTTGCGACCTCATATTTTTGATGCGTTTATAACTACAAAGCCCCAAGGCCGCGGCCTTGGTTTGGCTCTGGTGGCCAAGATTGTGCGCGATCATGGCGGAGTGGTTGAGTTTATCGCACGGGAGCGGGGCAGCACATTTCGTGTGCTGCTGCCAATGGCTCGTGGGGCAGCTTCTGCAAGTCTTGAAATCGAGGGAGCACATAGGTGATTGCCAAAACAGTTTTGCTGGCTGATGACGATAGCGCCATTCGCACTGTTCTGACGCAGGCGTTGAACCGGGCGGGCTATAGTGTTCGGGCAACTGCCACGGCCACAGCCTTGTGGCGCTGGGTGAGTGAGGGGCAGGGTGATGTTGTTCTGACCGACGTTGTGTTGCCGGATGAGAATGCTTTTGATGTGATTCCTCGCATCAAGAAGTTTCGGCCAAATTTGCCGATTATTGTGATGAGCGCGCAGAATACGATCATGACGGCGATAACGGCTGCCGAACGCGGCGCTTATGATTATTTGCCGAAGCCATTTGACTTGAGCGCATTGGTGCAGACGGTCGGGCGGGCATTGGAGCAGTCGGCCAAACCGGCGGTCGGTTCTGCGAAAGCAAGAGCCAAGACTGAGAACTTGCCGATCGTTGGCCGCTCGTCGGCCATGCAGGACATTTACCGCGTTATCGCACGGCTCACGCAGACTGATCTTACCGTGATGATCGTTGGTGAATCCGGCACGGGCAAAGAGCTGGTGGCGCGCGCGTTGCATGACTACGGCCGGCGCAGCAAGGGCGCGTTTGTGGCCGTCAACATGGCGGCAATCCCGCGCGAGCTGATCGAGTCCGAACTTTTTGGCCATGAGAAAGGTGCGTTTACGGGCGCAACGGTGCGCATGGCTGGCCGGTTTGAGCAAGCCGAAGGGGGCACTCTGTTTCTTGACGAAATAGGTGACATGCCGCTTGAGGCGCAAACCAGATTGCTTCGCGTGTTGCAGCAGGGCGAATACACTTCGGTTGGTGGTGTGGCACCCATCAAAACAAATGTGCGCATTGTTGCCGCCACGCACCGGGATCTGCGCCAGTTGATTTCACAGGGGCAATTCCGAGAAGATTTGTTTTTCCGCCTCAATGTGGTTCCTCTGCACTTGCCGGCACTGCGCGAACGTCTGGAAGACTTGCCGGATTTGGCGCGGCATTTTTTGGAGCGGGCGCCGGCCGAAGGCCTGCCCATGAAAGAAATTGCTCCTGAGGCTATTGTCGCCCTGCAATCCCACCGCTGGCCGGGCAATGTCCGCGAGCTTGAGAATCTTATCAGGCGGCTTCTGGCGATTGAGAGTGATGACACAATTACGGCAGCATCAGTCAACCGCGAGCTTGCGAGCGCCAAGCCAGCGACGCTGCCGGTGCATGCCAGTTTGGAAGACAGCGAGCCGGCAGAGTTCTTTGAAAACTACCTCGCGGGATATTTTGCCTCCTTCGGATCGGCGTTGCCGCCGCCAGGTCTCTATGATCGCATACTTGCTGAAATTGAGCCGCCGCTGTTGCGGGCAAGCCTTGCTGCCACAAATGGAAACCAGCTGAAAGCAGCGGATTTGCTAGGAATGAACCGCAACACCCTGCGAACCAAGCTCAAAAGCAGGAATGTTAAGAGCATTCGCGGCCTTCAATAAGCCGAGTGTCGCAAATCCGCCACTATTGGTGTTGATTTCGGGACACAGTGGTGGTGAATTGGCGTCCTATGATCGAGAAGACAGAACAACGCATATCCCGCAAGCTGCGCCGTTTGACCGGATGGGCAGGCTTTGGCCTGGTTGTGTTGGGTATCATCAGCGGGCTTTCGACGTTTGCCATTCTGACCGGGCTTACGCCTATCACGCCCACCGATCAGGTTACGGCAGCTCTTCTTTTGGCCAACACCGTGCTTCTGATCATCATGGCGGCGATGATTGGCGGGCAGGTTCTGTTTCTCATCCAGGAGCGCCGTCGGGGAACACCGGGTGCTAGCCTCCACATTCGGCTTATTTCGCTGTTCAGTCTTATCGCCATCGTGCCTGCGATCATTGTGGCGGTGTTTGCTGTCGTAACCCTCAATCGGGGGCTGGACGCATGGTTTTCGGAGCGCACCCAGGCAATTGTGAACTCGGCCGTGACGGTGGCGGAGGAATACATCACAAACAGCGCACAGGCCACGCGGGCGGATGTTGCCAATATCTCTGCTGATCTGATCCAACAAAAAGCGCTGTTTGATACTGACCGTGCTGCATTTGTGCGGCGCGTTGCGCGGCACGCGGCATTGAGGGGATTGGCTGGCGCCTTTGTATTTGATCAGTCCCAGAAAAGAATTGACGTGAATGTTACGGCCAGCGACAAGGTGAAGTTTCTGGTGCCCACCGCGGAAATGATCGCCCTGGCTGACAAGGGCGAACTGGTGTTGGTGCCGCCGGGCCGCGGCGGCAATTTGGTTCGCGCACTCATCAAGCTTCAGGGCTACCCGAGCCATTACTTTTATGCCTACCGTATTATATCACCCACGGTTATCGACCAGCTGACGAAAACCCGTGAGGCGAAGTCAGAGTATGATCGCCTGATGAACCAACGTGTCGGCGTGCAGCTTACATTTGGCTTGATGTATGCTGTCGTGGCATTTGTCTTCCTGCTGGCGGCGATCTGGATTGGCCTGTGGTTTTCGGACAGGCTGGTGGCGCCAATCGTTAGAATTCTTGATGCCTCACGACGGGTGGCTGAAGGCGATTTTTCGGCGAAGGTGAGCACGCTGGAAGGCATTGGCGATCTTGAAACGCTTGCGCGAACCTTCAACTTCATGACTGATCAGGTTGCCCGCCAACAGGACCAATTGCTTAAGACCAACGACCAACTCGACGCCAGACGGCGCTTCACGGAAGCAATGCTGGCCGGCGTCAGTGCTGGCGTCATTGGCATCAATCCAAACGAGGAAATTTCATTGGTCAATCGCTCAGCCCTGCATTTGCTGAACGAAACGGAACTTACAGTGTTGGGGAAACCATTCAGCGCGGCGTTGCCGGAATTTGCGGCGTTGTTTGAGCAGGCAAAGTCACGCCCTTCGGGATTTGCAGAAGGCCAAATTGATACGCAAGAGCAGGGCAGGGACCTGAGTTTTGTGGCGCGCATTACCACCGAGCTTTCTGGAGATGCCAAGCACGGTTATGTCCTCACCTTTGACGACATTACCGATCTGGTTTCGGCGCAACGCAACACCGCGTGGGCAGATATTGCCCGGCGCATTGCCCATGAAATTAAAAATCCATTGACGCCCATTCAACTCTCGGCGGAGCGCTTGAAAAGAAAATACAGCTCGGAAATCATCACCGACCGGAAAGTGTTTGAGCAGTGTACTGATACAATCATCAGGCAGGTGGGAGATATTGGGCGAATGGTGGATGAGTTTTCATCTTTTGCACGGATGCCCAAGGCCGCATTGGAAATGTTGAACCTGGCTGACCTGGTGCGCGACGCCACGGTACTGCAGCGGGTTTCATCGCATGACACCGATATTGAAGTTGACGTGTCACAGGCGGATTTTTCGTTCATGTTTGACCGGCGGCTGATTACCCAGGCTGTCACCAACCTTGTCAAAAATGCTGGTGAGGCTATTGATGGCAGGCGCGCTTCGGAGAATTTGCCCAAAGGGCAGATTCTGGTTGAGGCGGGGCAAATGGGTGGCATGCCTTACATTCGTGTTACCGACAATGGCGTGGGGCTTCCCAAGGAAAACCGCAGTCGCCTGGCGGAGCCCTATATGACGACGCGAGAGAAGGGCACTGGACTTGGTCTTGCAATTGTGAAGCGTGTGATGGAAGAGCATGGTGGACGACTTAGACTGCAGGATGCCCCTGGCGGTGTTGGCGCCCAGGTGACACTTGAGTTTGCTGTTATACCTTCGCCTAAATTGGTTTCTGTTTGAATGAGTAAAGCTGATGGCCGCTGATATTCTGATAGTTGATGATGAAGCCGATATCCGGGAACTGATTTCGGGGATTCTGCAGGATGAAGGGTTCGAAACCCGGCTGGCGCATAACAGCGATGCGGCCCTCACGGAGGTTAACCAGCGGAGGCCCTCTCTCATCATTCTTGATATCTGGCTGCAGGGCTCAAAGCTTGACGGTCTTGACCTGCTGCAGGTGATCAAGGAGCATCATCAGGATGTTCCGGTTGTTATTATTTCAGGCCATGGAAATATCGAAACGGCGGTTGCCGCCATCAAGCGCGGCGCTTACGAATACATTGAGAAGCCATTCAACGCGGATCGTTTGCTTCTCGTCGTTGGGCGTGCGCTTGAGACCACCCGCCTGAAGCGGGAAAATGAATCTCTCAAGGGGCGGGCGGGCGTTGATATTGAGTTGCAGGGTTCATCGGTTGCGATGCGCCAGTTGCGGCAGCTTTTGAAAAAGATCGCACCGGCCAACAGCCGTGTTCTCATTACGGGAGATATGGGAACAGGCAAGGAAATGACTGCGCGGCTGCTGCATGCCTTGTCAAGCCGTGCGAATGGACCGTTTGTTACGCTGAGTGCGGCGACGATGGAACCGGAAAGCATGGAAGCGGAGCTCTTCGGTGTTGAGGCTGGTGCCGGGACCGAACAACGCGTGGGCGCGCTGGAGGAAGCACACGGCGGCACGTTGTTTATTGACGAGGTGGCGGATATGCCGCTTGTAACCCAGGGCAAAGTTCTGCGGGTCTTGCTGGAGCAGACGTTTCAGCGGGTGAATGGATCAAAAAAAGTCCGGGTTGATGTTCGCATTGTTTCATCAACAAGCCGCAATTTGGCGGCGTTGATTGCCGAAAACAAATTTCGCGAAGATCTGTATCACCGGCTTGGCGTGGTGTTGGTGCGGGTTCCGAGTTTGGCTGAACGCCGCGAAGATATTCCAGAGCTGATCGACTATTTCGCCAGAACTTATTCTGCCATTGCCGGTCAACCCCTGAGGCGCATTGCGAGTGACGCTGTTGCCGTGTTGCAGACGCGGGATTGGACTGGAAATGTGCGTGAACTCAAAAACAATGTTGAGCGGATCATGATATTGGCTGGCGGCGATCCGCAGAGCGAAATTACCGCTGCGATGTTGCCCTCGGATGTTGGAACCTCGAACGGAACCAGTGGTTTGTTTTCTGGCGAACATTTGTTGACCTTGCCGTTACGTGAGGCGAGGGAGGTTTTCGAGCGGGACTATGTGACAGCGCAGCTATCGCGGTTTGGCGGCAACATATCGCGCACATCAGTTTTTATCGGGATGGAACGCTCGGCATTGCATAGAAAAATCAAGCTTTTAGGGTTGGCAGCCAAGGCGGATGATGACTTGGTTTAGGTGGTTTTGTTTGTTACATACTATGTGATATGCTGGCGCAAGGTAATCAAGCGTTATTGGCCTCCAAAAATAGAGAAAAGAATATGGCACAAGAAAAACCGCAGAACCTGCAAGATACTTTCCTCAATCATGTCCGTCGGCAGAAAGTTCCGGTGACTGTATTTTTGGTCAATGGGGTCAAGCTGCAGGGGATTGTCACCTGGTTTGATAATTTCTGTCTGCTGCTGCGCCGCGACGGCATGTCTCAACTTGTCTACAAGCATGCTATTTCCACGATCATGCCAGGCGGACCCATTACGCTGTTTGACGAAGAGAGCAGCAGCGGGTGAAATTTAACAAACACGCGAAGTCTGGTGCTGGCGTAGATTTTCAACTGGAAGGCCCTGAGTTAACTCGGGCCGTGGTTGTTCATGTTGAGCGAAAGTTTCGAACTGCAAATAGCGGAAACGATCGGGACGCGCAGAGCAAGCTTGATGAAGCGATAGGCCTGGCTGAAGCCATCGATCTGGATATCATCGACACATTGGTAGCGCCTTTGGCGGCGCCCAAACCTGCAACCCTGATTGGGTCGGGGAAGGTTGCTGAAATAGCTGGCCGCGTGGCTGCCGCAGATGCAGAGCTTGTGGTTGTGAACGCCCAGCTTTCGCCCATTCAGCAGCGAAATTTGGAGACCGAGTGGAAGGCCAAGGTTCTCGACCGGACAGGGCTCATTCTGGAGATATTTGGCCGCCGCGCCACCACCAAGGAAGGTTCGCTGCAGGTTGAATTGGCGCATCTGCATTACCAGAAGAGCCGATTGGTGCGTTCATGGACCCACTTGGAACGCCAGCGCGGCGGCTTCGGTTTTTTGGGCGGACCGGGTGAAAGCCAGCTTGAAATGGACCGGCGGCTCATTCAGGAGCGGATTGCCAAAATTGAGAGCGAGCTTGAAACCGTTGTCAAAACGCGCGATCTGCATCGCAAGGGCAGGGAGCGCATTCCCTATCCTATTGTTGCACTTGTTGGTTACACCAATGCCGGTAAGTCCACGCTGTTCAACAAGCTTACCGATGCCAATGTTCTGGCCAAAGATTTGTTGTTTGCGACGCTTGATCCGACCATGCGGAATATCGTTTTGCCGAGCGGCCGCAAGATCATACTGTCTGATACCGTGGGTTTCATCTCCGAGCTGCCGACCACGCTGATTGCGTCATTCCGGGCAACGCTGGAGGAGGTGCTTGCTGCTGACATCATCCTTCATGTGCGTGATGTGAATCACGCCGAGACGGAAGCGCAGGCCAATGATGTCAACATTGTATTGGAGGAACTTGGCATCAATGAAGAGCGTCGCGGCCAGATCATCGAAGTCTGGAACAAGGCCGATCTTCTTAACCCATCAGAGCTTGCGACACGCGAAGCGCAAGCCGACAGACGTGACAATTGCGTGTTGATATCGTCAGTGGATGGGCAGGGCATTGATCGGCTTCTTGCGGCAATTGAAAAGCGATTGGCGCAGAAAAGTGAATTGTTCGACATCATCCTTGATCCCACGGACGGCAAGGGAATGGCATGGTTGCATCAACGCGGCGAAGTGCTGGAGCGGAAGGCCTATGATGATGGCCGTACGAAATTGACGGTACGGCTGGACGCAGACACTGCAGGGCAGGCGCAAGCCAAATTCGGCAAGGGCATGAAGGCCAAAGCTTAACGGACCTGCTTTTCGTATTCCTTGGCGGCATTCCAGAGGGCGTCCATTTCTTCCAAGTTGGAATCTTTGGGCTGTTTGCCGCGTTTTTCAAGTTCTTGTTCTATGTGGCGGAAGCGGCGCTCGAATTTTGTGTTGGTTGAGCGGAGCGCGTCTTCGGGATCGATGCCCAAGTGCCGGGCCACGTTGGCAAGAGCAAAAAGCATGTCGCCTAGTTCGGACGCCTTCTTCTGAGGCGGGGCTTGGCGGAATTCTGAAATTTCTTCCGTTATCTTGTCATAAACATTTTCCACCGAGGGCCAATCAAATCCGACTCTGGCGGCTTTGGCTTGGAGTTTGAGCGCGCGGGTCAGGCCGGGCAGAGCCAGGGGAACCGAGTCCAGCAAGCCCTTGCTTGGCTTGTCAGGCCGTTCCTTGGCCTTCATGTCCTCCCAGAAGCCTTTTGCCAGTTTGGCGGATTTTGCGGCTTCGTCGCCAAACACATGCGGATGCCTGCGTATCATTTTTGTGTTTATGGCTTCGACAACGTCATCAAATGTGAAGGCGTTTTCCTCGGCTGCCATTTGTGCGTGGTAGACGACCTGGAGGAGCAAGTCGCCAAGCTCTTCACAGAGGTCTTTGCGATTGCCGCGCGAGATTGCATCGGCGACCTCGTAGGCCTCTTCGATGGTGTAGGGCACTATAGTCTCAAAACTTTGCTCAAGGTCCCAGGGACAGCCTGTAACAGGCGTGCGCAGCGCCTGCATGATCGCCAGCAGGGTTTCCATGTGGCGGGGGTCGAGTTTGCTGGGATCGGTCGTCATTCAGTTCTAATCCGTAATTCGCATAATATATATTATGGAATATTTTGTGAGGCCAGGAGCAGGCGCATCCCGTCATATGCGGGTTCTGTGGTGCTGGGAAGCTCCTGGAGCAGCGTGTCATAGTCCATGTCGATGTGCATGTTGGTGAGGACTGCCCTCTTGGGCCTCAACCTCTCAATCCAGGTCAGTGTTTCCGCGAGATGGAAATGACTGCCATGCGGCGTGCGTTTCAAGGCGTCGACAACCCAAAGATCGAGGTCTTGCAAATCAGGTATCGCAGCGTCAGGAATTCCGCTGAGGTCGGGCGTATAGGCTGTGTTGCCAAAGCGGAATCCGAGCGCATCGATGGCGCCATGGTGGACCAGGAACGATTTGCCTGAAATCTTTCCGCCTGCTCCGTCAATCTCCATGGCCTGTCCCGGCTCGATCAAATGTGGCAGCAGAGTTGGCGGATAGTCGCTGCCAGGCAATGTCTTGAAGCAATAGGCGAAGCGGGTTTGCAGCATCGCCAGCGTGGGCTGATCCGCCCAGATTGGGATGCGCTTGCGTTGACGCAGAAAGAATCCGCGCAGTTCGTCTATCCCATGGGTGTGATCGGCATGCTCGTGGGTGAACCAGACGCCATCAATCTCACCCACACCTTCAATCAGCATCTGGTCGCGCATGTCGGGTGATGTGTCGATCAGCAGACGCGTTGTGCCGTGTGGGCCAGCCCGCTCCAGCATGATTGAACAGCGTCTGCGATGATTTTTCGGGTTCTTCGGATCGCAGCTGCCCCAGTCGCCGCCCACACGCGGCACGCCGCCGGATGAACCGCATCCCAATATGGTCAAGGTTGTTGTCATGCAAATTTCACGGGGCGCGTAATCTTGGAAAACAATCTGAAAAAATTATCGTTTGTGGTTTTCGCCATTGCTTCCAGATCGACATTTTTTACGCGCGCCAGTTGATCCATTGTTTTGATCACATAGGCAGGTTCGTTGGATTTTCCACGATATGGCACCGGAGCCAGAAACGGCGAGTCGGTTTCCACGAGCAAGCGATCCATCGGAACAGATGCCGCCACTTCGCGCAGGTTCTCGGCGGTCTTGTAGGTGAGGATGCCGGAGAACGAAACATAAGCGCCAATGGCAAGGCCGCGAGTTGCCAGATCCATTGATGACGTGAAGCAATGGAGCAGGGGTTTGAAGGCCCCTCTGCCCATTTCTTCTTCAAGAATATTTGCCATGTCCGAATCTGCTTCGCGCGCGTGGATTACGAGAGGTAATCCGCTTTCGCGGGCAGCTGCAATATGGGTGCGGAAGCCCTGCTCCTGGGCCTGGCGCGGACTGAGGTCATAGTGGTAATCGAGTCCGGCTTCACCGATGCCTACCACCTTTGGGTGCTGGGCGATCTTGACGAGGCCTGCTGATGTCACATCCAGTTCTTCATGTGCGTTATGAGGATGTGTGCCTATGGTGCAGTAAACATTGGAATTTTCCTCAGCGATGTGCAGCAGTTTTTCGAACTTGCGGACGCGTGTGCTGATAGACAGCATGAGGCCCACGCCTGCAGCTTCGGCATTTTCCAGCACTTCCGGAAGGCGCTCACGCAGCCCCTCGTAATCCAGATGACAATGGCTATCGACAACCAGAAGGTTCAAGTTTTCGCCGGGGTTTCCCCCTCCTCCACGTAGCGCGGAAAAATGGGCGTAGGCGCTGGCAGTGCAACGCCAGATTTCAGGCGGCTTGGCAAATCAGCAAATGTGCGGGCTTCAACGCTCAATGCAGCAAGAAGTTTGGCAGCCGATTGCGGCACATAGGGCTGTACCAGAATGCCAATGACGCGGAGGACTTCCGCTGTCACGTAAAGCACGGTTTCCATGCGGGCAGGATCGGTTTTCTTGAGCGCCCAGGGCTCCTGCCCGGCGAAGTAACGATTGGCATCGGCCACCACTTTCCAAATGGTATCAAGCGCGCGACTGATGGCAAAAGCATCATGCAGAACGCGAACTTCATTCAGCAACCCATCGGCGGCACTTAGTATTTCCTTATCGGCGGCAGACAGCGCTCCGCATGCCGGGACTTTTCCATCGCAGTTTTTTGCGATCATGGAGAGCGAACGCTGGGCGAGATTTCCGAGGTCATTGGAAAGATCGGCATTCATGCGCGCCACAATGGCCTCGTGGCTGTAGTTGCCATCCTGGCCAAATGGCACTTCGCGCATGAAGAAATAGCGCACCGGGTCCACGCCATAATTGGCGACGAGATCGGCGGGCGCCACCACGTTGCCAAGCGACTTCGACATTTTTTCGCCGCGGCTGAACAAAAAACCATGAACCACGATTTGCTTGGGCAGTGGCAATTTGGCCGACACCAGGAAGGCTGGCCAATAGATTGCATGGAAGCGCGTAATGTCCTTGCCAATCACATGGGCGGAAGCTGGCCAGAATTCAGCCAAGGCGCCAGTCGTGTCGGGAAATCCTGTGGCGGTAATGTAGTTGGTCAGTGCATCAACCCAAACATACATCACATGCTTGGGGTTTCCCGGGACAGGAACGCCCCAGTCAAATGTGGTGCGGCTGATGGAAAGGTCATTCAGGCCGCGTTTGACGAATGCGACGATCTCGTTCTTATATTTTTCCGGCACAATGAAATCGGGATTGGTTTCGTATAATTGCAGCAGCGGTTTGGCGTAGGCGGAGAGTTTGAAGAAATAGCTTTCTTCTTCAACCCACTCCACGAGCGTTCCCGTCTTGGTGGAATACCGTTCTCCTTCGCGCTCTTCGGTCTCGTCCGCATCGTAGTAGGCTTCGTCGCGAACGGAATACCAGCCTGAATATTTCGAGAGATAGATATCCCCATTGGCTTCCATGCGCCTCCAGATTTCTTGCACTGATGCATGGTGACGCACAGACGTGGTGCGCACGATATCATCAGCACGCGCGTTCAGCAGCTCGCCCATTTCTTCAAACTGTTTGGCAGTGCGGTCAGCCAATGCCAGAGGTGTCAGACCTTCCTTCGCTGCCGTCTGCTGCATCTTCTGGCCATGCTCATCCATTCCGGTGATGAACAAGACATTGGCGCCATCCAGCCGCTTGAAACGTGCGATCACGTCAGTCGCGATCCGCTCATAGGCGTGGCCGATATGCGGCGCCCCATTGGCATAGGGGATGGCGGTAGAAATCAGGTAGTTCTGCTTTGGCATGAGTTCCGTAACTTTAAATATTGGGATTAGGCGGTTTTCAGCGCCTCATTGAGCAACGACAGGGCGTGTATAACTGTCTGACGTCGATCGAGATTTAGGGCATTTGTTTGTCGAATGGAATGGCCAATTGCCGTATAGGCTTCAGCCATGGCCTGGCCGCCGCCTTCCATGGCCTGCTGGCGAGCCTGGGCGCCAATCCAGGCCTCCAATAGATTGCAGAAAACTTCAAATTCATCAGCGCTGGTGGATTTTGAGCTGAATCTGTTGCCGAAATCTATCAGGGCTGCGGGCGCGATTCTGGGCATCGACTGGAATGCGGCAAAGGATTTGGCGCCGGATGAACCCAGAAGTTCGAGCGCCCTGCCCGGGCTGCCATTGGCAAGTGTCACTGCCATGTCGAGCGCCTCGGCCGAAGGTGGTTCGTCGAGGGGCAAAGATTTCAAGACTGCCAGCGTACTTTCACGGGTGAGCGGCTGCAGTTCGATGCTCATGCAGCGGGACCTGATGGTTCGCAACAATCGTCCGGGCTGATTGCAGACCAGAAGAATGATGGATTTTGGCGGTGGTTCTTCGATGAGTTTCAGAAGAGCGTTGGCTGACGCAATATTCAGGTCATCGGCTGTGTCAATGATTGCAATGCGCCATCCGCCGCCGCCTGCTGTCAGTCCGAAAAACTCTGATAGCTGGCGAGCATCATCCACTGCCATTTCAGATTTCAGTTTTTTGGCTTTGCTGTCCCATTTGCGTTCCAACACGAAAAGATCGGGGTGGGCGCGTGATGATATCCAGTGGGCGGCGCGCGAATGGGTGTCGGTTGAACCCAAAACAGAGGTTGCAAACCGATAGGCGAGGCTGGCTTTGCCTATTCCCTGAGGGCCGGTGATCAACCAGGCGTGATGGATTTTCCCAGATGCAAAGGCACTCAGCATGCGGTTTTCCGCGGCATCATGGCCGAGCAAGTTGGTGACATGGCGCGGGTGCCAGGTGACTTCACGGGGGTCGTCGGATTCTTCAGCCATTGAGAAAGCGCTCCACGGCATTGGTAACCCGCGCTGCTACAACTTCTATGCTGCCAGTCGCATCAATCAGGCGGCAGCGTTTAGGGTCAGCTTTCGCAATGCTCTGATATCCACCGCGCAACATCTGGTGAAATGCCAGGCCTTTACGCTCGTAACGATCCTCCGAACCATCGCCACGCGATTTGGCGCGGGCCAATCCAATGACCGGGTCGAGGTCAAAAATGAGCGTGAGGTCTGGGCGCGTGGCGCCAACGATTGAGGTTTCAAGTGCATCCAGCAGCACCATGTCGCATTGGCCGGCGTAGCCCTGGTAAGCGCGCGTTGAATCCATGAAGCGATCACAGAGCACGAGGTTGTCAGCTGCCAACGCCGGGCGGATGACTTTCTGCAAATGAGAATCGCGCGCGGCGTAGTTCAGCAGGGCTTCTGCATCAGCAGTCCAACGTCCGGTTTCGCCGTTGACGAGGAGTGCGCGAAGGGCCTCTGCTTCGGGCGTGCCGCCCGGTTCTCTCGTTTGCACAACTTGCAGCCCCTTGGCTTCAAGACATGCCGCCAGCAGTTTGGCTTGCGTGGATTTTCCGGTGCCTTCACCGCCTTCGAGAGTTACAAAACAGGAGGGCATATCAACCGCCAAGCGCCATGATCATGAGACTGTCGAGCGCCCTGCTCCACATTGAGTCAACGGCTTCGACAGCTGATGCGGTTTCGACTGGCACTTCGGCAATAGCTTTGCCATCAACCAGAAAACGTACGGTGCCTACTTGTTGGCCGGCTTCAACGGGAGCCATCAATGGGCCCGTGTAATTCAGTTTTACCTGTATTTCATCTTGCTCTTTCGGCGACAGCGCCAAATTCACATCCTGCTTGGTTATGAGTTCAACCCAATTTTCAGCACCACCCCAAACGCGCGCCTTGCTAACGGTATCGCCTGCCGCATAGACGCCGATTGTTGTGAATTGACGGAAGCCCCAATCCAAAAGTTTTTGGGCTTCCTGTTTGCGGTCATTGATGGTGGTGAGGCCCGCGACCACAATTATCAACCTTCTGCCATCACGGACGGCCGAACCTACCAGCCCGTAGCCTGCCTCCTTGGTGTAGCCGGTCTTCATGCCATCGGCGCCTGGATATTCTGTGAGCAGAGGATTGCGGTTTTTCTGGAGGATATTGTTCCAGGTAAACTCGCGCTCGCTGTAGATTTTGTAATATTCCGGATAATTCAGAATGATATTGCGCGCCAAAATGGTGAGGTCACGGACACTCATCAGATGTTCGGGATCTGGCAAGCCAGTTGCATTGCGAAATACCGCTTTTTGCAATCCAAGTTCGCGGGCGCGCTGTGTCATGCGCGATGAAAATGCTGCTTCCGATCCGGCGATGCCTTCTGCTATTGCGATGCAGGCATCATTGGCAGACTGAATCATGGCGCCGCGCATGAGATCTGATAGTTTAACGCGTGAATTGAGTTCGGCATACATGGTGGAGCCGCCGGAAGATGACCCTCCCCTCCTCCAGGCATCTTCGCTGATCACAAATTCCTGATCCAATTTCAGCTTTTCCGCCTTGAGCGCCTCGAACACCATTGTCATGGTCATGAGTTTGCTCATGCTGGCGGGAGGTATCAGTTCATCGGCATTTTTTTCAAAAAAAACATTGCCGGACTTCGCATCAACAAGAATCGCCTGAGCCGCCTTGGTCTCAAAAACCTCCTGCGCCAAGGCCTGCCCGCTCGCCAAAGCAAGCACCAGACACGCTACTAATTTCAAGACGAATCCCAGCTTTTTCACGCGCTACCTCTGGCCGCGCAAGTTAGTGGGCTTTGAACGTAAAATCAACGCGAAGGTTTATTGTAAAGCGGCTTGCTGCTGTCGGGCTTGGACTATGTGGGCATCTGGCAGGCCAAATTCATAGACCTGATCAAGTGTTGTCTGTGCTGCAGCTTCATCACCCAGGGGGCCGACGCGGACCTGGTAGAGTGCGCCGTCATTGCCTCGCCGCTGCACAATCTGCACCTCACCCACGGCTAGAAGTTGCTGGGCCAATGATTCCGCATTGTTTTGATCCGCGAACAAGCCAGCCAGGACATAATAGTTCGTCAAGCTGGCGGGCGTTACCGCTGCCGCAGTGGAAAACTCGGTTTGCCGGGTCTCAGTTTTAGCAATTCTATATGTTGGAGAACCGTTCGTATCTGCGGCTGCAATCATTTGCTTGAGTGATGTGCCGCGCTGTAGCTCCTGATTCATGGCGAGGAGGTGGCTGCCATTGTCATCAAGGGGCGCTGGCCCGATGTATTGAACGCGCACATTGGTTTTTCCCTGTTTCAGGAATCCCAGTGCAACGGCTGTCTGCTTTGAAAGATCAATGATGCGCGGGCCAACGAAGGGGCCACGGTCGTTGATGCGGACAACAACTGTTGCACCATTTTCAATGTTGGTGACTTTTGCATAGCTCGGCAGCGGCAGGGTTGGATGGGCTGCGGTCAGATCATTCATGTCGAACCATTCGCCATTGGACGTCTTGCGGCGGTGGAACGCCTCGCCATACCACGAGGCAGGCCCGGTTTTGTCGTAACCTGGTTGCTCTTTGGGCGTGAACCAGCGACCGGCAACCTGGTAGGGCTCGCCGATGTGGTAGCGCCCTCCTCCGGTTGGAATTTCACCGGCACCTTCGTAGCGGGGGCTGCCGGTTCCGGCGAATGGATCCATCTTGTTTGGAGTATTTGAGCATCCGCCCAGTGTAAGGCTTATGCCAAGCAGAATACCGCATAGTGCACTTGTTTTACGCATACAAACTCCGAGCTGGCCACAGGCCGAATTGCGTTACAGCAAAGACACAGGCGGAGTTTTCGCGCGAACGGCGTAAATTTTGGGTTGAGTTACGTGGTTAACGGAATAAGTATTTCGTTAACAAAAAAGGTGGCCTAGTTTGATGAGGCAGGTGTTGCCACGGAGGATGTTGTGGGGTCAATCCTGAGCAGGTTATTTTGTGCCGAGGCGATGCCCTTGGCAACTGCCTGCCGATAATAAGTTGCGGCTTTGGCTGCGTCTTTTTCAACGCCCCAGCCCATCTCGTACATGCCGCCCAAATTGTTGATGCCCCAGCCATCGCCTTTTTGGGCCGCACTCTCAAACAGCTTGAAGGCCTCCTTCGGATCACGGGGAACACCTTTGCCGTTCAGGTACATGAGACCGAGGTTATTTTCGGCGGCCGCGAATTTTGCATCGGCGGCTTTGCGGTACCACCCCGCTGCCTTGGCATCATCGGCTGGAACACCAAGGCCGTTTTGGTAGATCAGGCCCGTGGCATTCTGAGCCTCAACGTGGCCGCTCTTTGCTGCTGCTTCATATAGCTTTGCGGCTGTTGGCAGGTCTTTGGTCAACCCCTTTGCTCCCTTGCTCACAATGCGGGCCAGGCGATATTGGGCTTCGACATTTCCGTTAATTGCAGCCTTGCGGTACCATTGGGCGGCTTCTGCCAAATCAAGGCGGGCATCGGCCCCCTGCTCATAAGCCTGGGCAACGGCCATTTGAGCGTCTTCGTCGCCAACCTGGGCGAGCTTGAGCTTTTTCGTAAACGGAAGCTCATCAAGGGTTTGCGCTGCGGCAAGCGATGAACCTAGAATTCCCAAACTGACAAACAGACACACAAGGAATCTATACATACCCAGACAATAGCTCCACTGCCGACTAATTGAAACAAATTCGTGACACTAGTCTAACGATAGCTGACTCACCCTCTTGAACATCATGGTTTTGCAGAATGGGCCAACGCAACCCTTCACCTTCATGCTGTCGCCAGACAGTTTCATGTATGAAGAGTAGGTTCTGCCATCATCGGCGTTGTAAATCTTTCCTTCCCATTTGTTGGCGCCCGAAGGCTTCATGTTCGAAAGAATCGTGAGGCCGATGAGCGGGCGGTTGCGCAGTGCGGGATTGGGATTATCCTTATCCACTTTGGGCTGCCCCTTTTTGTTCAATGGCTTAGCCAATGCCACAATTGCCCCACACAGGTTGTCCCCACATGGCGCAATTCGAACCGTGACTTTGCCGCTTTCCAGCATCCAGATGCCGTCGGCTCCGGCACCGGCCATAGCGCCAGTCGACATTAAAAATGCGAGAATTACTGTTAAACCTATCTTCTTCATATGTACCACGGTTGGCCTCCGTTAGAATATCTGTACGTCGCAAACGCTGTCTGCTATTTAGCTTTTTGCCATTCTAGCAAGGGAATCACCTAATGGGCAATGTCACTAAACTAAGTAATCGCCGCAGTCATGACTCAAACGAATGGCAAATGCGTGTTGACCTTGCGGCAGCATTTAGGCTGGCGGCGCGCAATGACTGGCATGAGGCCGTGGCCAATCATTTCAGTCTCGCAGTTTCCAATGATGGCAAAAAATTCTTGATGAATCCGCGTTGGAGGCATTTTTCAAAAATCAAAGCCTCGGAATTGTTGCTCCTGGACACGGATGACAAAGAGACGATGCAGCGGCCGAACGCCCCGGATCTCACTGCGTGGTCGCTGCATGGCAGACTTCATGCCCTTTTGCCGCAAGCCCGCTGCATAATGCATCTGCATACGCCTTATGCGACAGCCATTGCTTCGCTGGCAGATCCGGACATAAAGCCAATCGATCAAAATACCGCCCGGTTTTTCAATCGCGTGGCCTTTGATATGGATTACGGCGGCATGGCGAATTCTGATGATGAGGGCGAGCGCCTGGCACGCCTCATGGGCAACAAGGGCATCATGATGATGGGAAATCATGGCGTATTGGTGTGTGCCGCAACGGTGGCTGAAGCCTATGATCTCACTTATTATCTTGAGCGTTCGTGCCGGAATTTAGTTTTGGCCTATCAAACGGGGCAACCCTTGCATCTGATGACACCTCCGGTTGCGGAGAAAACCGCACAGGAATGGGAGAGCGACCGCGAACAGTTTCTGACCCACTTTTCAGAAATGAAATCCATTCTTGACGAAACCGACAGCAGCTACGCCGAATAGGACTTGAAACCCTCGCCCATAATGCTACATCGCGGGGGCCAATGACCAAATAGACCCTTCGGAGGGGTGGCAGAGTGGTCGATTGCGACGGTCTTGAAAACCGTTGTGCGTGAAAGCGTACCGTGGGTTCGAATCCCACCCCCTCCGCCATTCCACATTAACAATATGTTTATTTTCTACGGCACTCTGTAAGTGTTCTCCGTGGATTGCCTAGAGCCGCAACCTGAGAATCATAATTAGATTGCAGCTCACTTCACCGCTCGGAACCATGCCTGCTTCCACTTCAACTTGTTCGATCGCTTTAGCCAGCAAGGGTTGGTCTATGAGACCGTATGGACCAGCATCATAACCGAGACGTAATAGCAGGCTTTGGACCTGGATGGCGTATCTTACTGCTTCAATTTGGTCGGTGAGGGGTGCCGAAAGGGGGACCGCAGCATTGGTGCATCGCGCATTCCAGTTTTCGCGAACGACTCCGTTGAATGAGCTGCAATTGATGGAACCGAAGCCAGCATGAAAACGAGACACCATCGCGACAACCCTGCCCGTCCCACGTCTGACAATGGGAGCACCCGAATCCCCTGGCAAAGTCGCGCAGTCATTCAGCATGGTGGCGCCACTGCCGCTGTCGCCAGCCAGGCGGATCGAACAGTTCGGGTCAACCTTTTGTCGGCCTGCAGAATAACCAACGGCTGTAAAGCCACCCCTGTTTGGGATGTCTTCGTTTAATGCCGCATCATAGGGCAGCAGATAGCCATGCCGGTCCCCTAAGCAGTCTTCCAGCGCCAGCACCACCCAGTCGTTCGCAGGCTTGCGGAATTGCCGATCAGGTCCCGTATAGTCCCCCCAAATAACCGGGATCGCCCCCGTCGAGGGATGCTCTCCATTCGTCGAAGTTGCTTGAGTAAGGGTGAACGTGCCCTTGTTTGCACTGGACGGCGGGCGAAGTGCGGTCAACTCCCAGGGCCCAAAGACCACATGGAAATTTGTCATGACAGCGCACTCGCCTATCAGAAAGGCAGTGCCGGTGGATCGACCTTCAGGAAGGCTGAATTCAATGACACCAACCGGAGTGAAATTGGACACTTCACGCAGATCAGCGCGAAATATCCACGCCGATGCAAGGCTCCAAAAACCGGGTAGGAAAAAAGCTGCGATAAGTCCAGTGAGCAACATGCGCAAGGCAACGGCCATTTTTCGGACCTCCTGCCAACAATGCAAGCAAAACTAGTATTCCAACATCGACCGGATGACGGTCTTGTGGATACTATGCTTAGTCCAAATGGGGCCTGTTGACAACGCTGGGCAGAAATTTCGTGATTGGAAGCGACTTCTATGAATAGCGGAGATAGTGTGTACCACTGGTCTGCTGCCGGTTCAGTGGACACCATCCTGAGCTGACCCAGCCGTTCATTCAAACTCAACCGAAAATAATGGGCAGCGTCCCTATATTCCCGTCACCTCGTAGCAGCGCCTTCACACCGTTCGTGCGACCTACTCCTCAAAACGACTCGTGGCGTCACGATCGCAGTCGTATCGTCTCGTGAGCGGAAACGGCGGCAGCCAGGACTCGCGACGGGTGGTCCAGAGCTCATAGGTTGGCATCAGTTGGTCAGAGGCATCCAGGGATCCCAGGTTCACTTCGATTTCGTCCGCGGTGCGTGCGAAAATGGACGAGCCGCAGCGGGGACAGAAAAACCGCCCGGCGTAGTCGCGTGTTTCGCCATTGATCGTCACCGCATCCTGAGGGAAGATCGCGGAAGCGTGAAAAAGGGCCCCATGATGCTTGCGGCAGTCGAGACAGTGACAAAGGCCTACCCGGTATGGGAGTCCCGACGCCACAATTCGGACATTGCCGCACAGGCAACCGCCAGTGAATCGGTCCATGGCTCGCGTCTCCTCTAAAATCAAGCGGTCGGAATGGTTACAACGAACGGCACTGTCATTGCAATTGCCCGCTGCAGGCGGGGACGCGTCGTTCCTCCCTAGCGGGCGATAGTGATCATCGCTTCCAGACGAACAGAGCCTATCAAATGACACTCCTGCTCGGTAGCCCGATCTGATTGGTCCGTATTAAATGTTGGTGCATGACGGGCCTCTGGCCGCCAGCGAAGGTTCGATCCCGGTCCCGTCACCTCCGCCATTTCATTGCTCTCTCTCGATCGGTGCGGTTTGGAATTTGAGGGCCACTGGGCTGTTGTGACTGTTTAGCCGCGCTTTTGTGGTTTTGTGTTTTGGAATACGTGCTGCAATTTTTGGATGGCTTTTTGGGTGGCTTTTTCGTCGGCGGCTGCGAAGCCCATTACCAGGCCGTGTTGGGGGTTGGCGTGCCGATATTGAATGGAGAGCGGGGAGACGTTGACGCCCTGCTCTGCTGCGGCTTGCGCTATAGCCATGTCATCATGATTTATCAGAAACTCTCCGACAAGCTGAATGCCGGCATCGGTGTGCCTGAGTTGCATCCAGGGGCTGAGGAATTCTTCGCAGGTCGTCATGAAGAACTGCCGCCTGGCGGCATATAGCCTCCGCATCCGGCGCAGATGTTTTGCAAGATATCCTTCATTCATGAAATCGGCGAGCGCTGCCTGGGTTACCAGTGGCGCAAACTGGCCGGTTGCGCTCAGCGCCCCGATGATGTTTTCGCGCAGGATTTCGGGCACGACGATGAAGCCAAGGCGCATTGCCGGGAACAGGATCTTGGTAAAGGTTCCGACATAGACCACGCGATTTGAATCGCTGATGCCTTGCAATGCGGGAATGGCGCCGCCTTGAAACCGGTACTCGCTGTCATAATCATCCTCGATGATCCATGCGTTCCACTTCTCCGCCATGCTGATGAGCTTGAGGCGCTGCTCCATCGGCATGGTGACGCCAAAGGGATGATGGCAGGAAGGTGTTACAAATATCAGGCGCGGCACCACTGTTGGCGGCTTGAGGTCCCAGCCGCTGTCGCTGACGTTGAGGGCCGCAAGTCTGGCGCCTGCTGAAAGAAACGCTGAGCCTGCGCCATAGTAGCCGGGTTCTTCCATCCATACGGTGTCGCCTGGATCGATCAGAATGCGCGCCAGCAGATCAAAGGCCGATTGGGCTCCGTTGGTCACGATGATCTGCTCGGGTTTGCAATTCATGCCACGCGATGCTGCCAGATAGCGGGCAAGGGCTTCGCACAATTCCGGGTAGCCCTTGATGTAGTAGGTTCCAAACAGATCGTGGCGTGCTAGTTTGGCCCGCCTTCCGAGTAACTTGGCCCAGGTATTGAAAGGAAAATTATCGGGGTCTGGAAGTCCTGGATGGAATGCAAGCACGTGGGGTTTTCCGTGATGATAGGGGTGGGACACCATGACTTTGCCACGCGATGATATGGCGCTGCCAGTTTGTGTCCGGGCATTTTTGGGCGCGGAAATGGTTGCGGGCAGATCCATCACGAGAGGTGGCGCGCCTTTGCGCAGCTTCAGATAGCCTTCAAGCGCCAGCTGGTCATAGGCGGCGATCACCGTGTTGCGACCGATGGACAAATCCCGGGTTAGCAGACGGGTTGAGGGAAGTGCTGTGCCGCTGGGCAATGCGCGGTTTTCAATCAGCTTGCGCAATTGGCCATAGAGTTGGCGATGGAGATTTGTCGCGCCATCACGATCCAGAATAATGCTTTCGAGGCGAAATGCTGATGTCACAGTGGTTCCTAAAAAATATCATAAACTGGTTCTAACAATAGAACCAATTCGGTTATAGGCTTGGGCCCACAAAAAGGGAAGCTGACTGCAATGCAGTTAATCAGGGTGGGTGTTATTGGCGCTGGCGGGGTTGCCCAGATCGAGCACATTCCTAATCTGAAGGGCTTGCCAAATCATTTCAAGATATTGGGTGTGTATGACCCGTCGGCAACAGTGCGAAATTTTGTAGCTGAGCACTTTGGCTTGCCAACACACGACACGTTGGAAAAGCTCCTGGGCCTATCGCTGGATGCAGTGGTTATCGCGTCGCCCGATGCCCTGCACTTCGAGCATATCATGGCTGCTCTCGATCGCGGCCTGCATGTCTTCTGCGAGAAGCCATTGTGTTATGTGCCTGAAGATATAGACGCGCTGATTGCCGCGCGGGATCGTTCTGGAAAAGTGTTGCAGGTGGGTTACATGAAGCGTTTTGACCCAAGCTATCAGGCGGCCCTTGCTCGCATGCCGGGCACAGCAAGAAAACTGCGTTACATTGGTGTTGAAGTGAGTGACCCGGATGCCTGGCCCTTCATCAGGCACCACACCTGGCGGCGGGGTGAGGATGTGGCGCCTGATTTAGTGGCGTCAGTGGAGGCAAAGCAAAGGCAGCAAGTGGCCCGCGTTGTCACATCGACCGGAAATTCAACAAGCTACAAGGGCTTCATCAACGCCTATTGCTCGTCACTGGTTCACGATGTGAATGTTGTTCATGGCTTGCTGGATGCACTTGAAGTTCCAAATGGCGACATTGTTGGCGCTCATCTCTTTGCCAATGGTGGCGGTGGCCAGGGAGCGGTGAGTTTGCTGGGTGGGCAGGCCATGTGGAACATGGTTCATCTCGCGGTGCCGGGGCTGGCGGAGTACCGTGAACGCATAACGTTTTATTTCGATGATGCCTCGCTCGAACTTGAGTTTCCAGCACCTTGGCTCAATCATCAACCTACGCGGCTTACGATCAAAAGAAGCGAGGGTCATGCATTGCATGTTGAAGACATCCGAACCGGATTTGAAGAAGCGTTTATCGAGGAGCTGAAAGGCTTCTGGTCAGTGATTGCAGAAGGAACTTCCGTTCGCAATACGGCTGAGCACGCACGCCGCGATATGGCCTTGCTGGGCGGTCTCGTCAAATGGCATGTTTCACATGGAGTTACCGCATGAAAGTCAAGATCGGCATCAATCCTATCGCGTGGAGCAATGATGACGTGCCAGCTCTTGGCGGTGACACACCGCTTGAGGTTTGCCTGAGTGAGACCAAACAGGCTGGCTATTCGGGCACTGAGCTTGGCGGCAAATTTCCGCGCACCACGGCCGAATTGAAACCCATCATGCAGCGCCACGGGCTGGCGGTTATTTCAGGTTGGTATGACGGCCGTTGTGATGAGAAAGATGTTGCGGAGGAAATGGATGCCATCACTCCCCATCTTCAGTTGCTGAAAGACATGGGCGCTGACAAGGTCGTTTACGCTGACACGTCGCGGGGGCGTCTTGATGCGGTTTGGAATCCCATTTCGCAACGGCCTGTATTGCAAGCCGACGAATGGCCCACGTATGGGCGAAAACTTACGCAGCTTGCCGAACGCATGGCTGATTTTGGCGTGCGCATGGCTTTCCATCATCATATGGGAACCATTGTCGAAACCGATGCCGAGGTCGGCCTGTTGATGCGTCACACCGGGGAGTCCGTTGGGCTGCTCTATGATACTGGCCACTCATCATTTTCTGGTGGCGACCCGCTGCAGCTTATCAAGACGCATGTGAAACGGGTTGTGCATGTCCACTGCAAGGATCCGCGTAAACCCATACTGGACAAGGCCCGGACCGAAGACATGAGCTTTATGGATGCCGTGCTGGCAGGCATTTTTACTGTGCCCGGCGATGGCTCAATTGATTATCTGCCGATATTGCAAGTGCTTGCTGGGGCTGACTATTCGGGTTGGCTGGTGGTGGAGGCCGAGCAAGATCCTAAAAAAGCTCACCCTCTCACCTATGCGAAGATGGGTTTCAAGAACCTGTCGCGGTTGGCAGGAGAGGCGGGCTTTACAGTTTTGAATTGATGGGTGCGAGTGATGCCGAGCACCTCGAAAGAACCAGTGCTGAAGCGTAAACAAATGAACCAAGAGCGACTGGTCTGCTTGCCGGCAGACGGCGGGCAGAGCAACAACAGGAGGAGATATCATGCGAAATCTTATGAAGACGACCATTGCAGTTCTGGCCGCGCTGGGCTGCATGGTTATGGGAGCAGATGCTGACGGACTAAAGGACGCCAAAGATGTTAAAATATCGGTTGTGGTTCACGGCGCTGCATCCGATGCCTATTGGTCGGTGGTGAAACGGGGTGTCGATGATGCCGCTGCTTTGACGGGCGCCTCGGTGCAATATATTGCCCCTCAGGTTTTCGACAGCGTCGAACAGGCCCGCCTCATTGAAGCGGCCGTTGCCACCAAGCCCGACGGCATTGTTGTTTCCATTCCCGACATTGATGCCCTGAAGACTTCAATCCAGGGCGCACTTGCGGCTGGCATCCCGGTTATCAATATCGACTCTGGCGAAAAGCAGGGTGAGAGCATCGGTGTTCCGCTCTATGTTGGCACTACCTCGGAATACCAGGCAGGTATTCGCGCTGGTGAACGCCTTGCCAAGGAAGGCACGCTCAAAGTTGTCTGCGTCAACCATGAGGTTGGCAATATCAGCCTCGATGAACGGTGCCAGGGCATTAATGATGGCTTGGCAAAATCGGGCGGCAGTTCGGAAGTTGTGGCAGTGGCCCAGGATCCGGCCGACGTCACACGTCGTGTGCAGGCCTATCTCTCAGCCCATACCGACGTTCAAGCCGTATTTGCAACCGGCACGGCATCGGCCAATCCGCTGATCAAGCACTTCAAGGACCAGGAACTGTTTGGCAAAATGAAACTCTATACCTACGATCTCGGACCGGAGATTCTCGAGTCCGTGGCGGCAGGCGAAATGGGTTTTGGCATTGATGGCCAGCAATATCTGATGGGTTATCTTCCCGTGCTTGCTCTGGTTGAGAACGCCACGCATGGTTTTTGGATCCAGAATAATATCTATACGGGGCCATTGTTCATTGACACTCCGGAGAAAGCCAAAGGCGTTTTGGCACTGTCCAAGCAGGGCATCCGCTAGGCGCAATTTGCTGATGATATGGGGAGGGTGGATAAAGGCGCCCTCCTCTTCTACCGAATTTCATATGGGAGTTTTGCGCGATGACGGAGGAACGTGAGGCATTGCCGGTCAGAGGTGTTACCCCCAAAACATCTGGCGGTGCTGATGAGCGATTGGCAAGCACGGGCTGGTTTGTGCAATTGCTGCGGCGGCCAGAATCCGGCGTTGTCTGCGGACTGATCGCAACGCTCTTGATTTTTGCCATGCTGCCCGGCGCCAATGCGCTCTATTCCCTTCAGGGGTCTTTGACATTCCTGACGCTGGCCGCTGAGCTTGGGATAATTGCCGCAGCCGTTGCCCTGCTGATCATTGCGGGTGAATTTGATCTATCGATCGGGTCTATGATCGGTTTTGCCGGCATTGTGATCGGTCTTACAGTCAAGCATTTGGGATTTCCGCTGTGGGCTGGAATTTCATCTGCCTTCGCGGTGGCCTTGCTGGTTGGATATCTCAACGGCCTCATCGTGGTAAAAACCAAACTTCCATCATTCATCGTTACTCTCGCGTCGCTGTTTATCCTGCGCGGCCTGTCAATTGGCATAACGCGCGCCGTCACCGGCCGGACGCAAATTCCTTACATTCTCGAGGATGTGCCGGATCTGTGGGTGGCCGCCATTTTCAATGGTCACGTATTCACCGGATTTTTTCAGTGGATGGGCGATCTGGGATGGATCGGCATCAAGAGCGATGGCTCGCCGTTTGTGCCGGGAGTGCCCATGTCAATTATCTGGTGGCTGGTCATCACAGCAATCGCCGGTTGGGTGTTGACCGAAACGCGCTTTGGCAACTGGATCTACGCTTCCGGTGGAGACGCAGTTGTTGCAAGAAATGTTGGCGTTCCCGTCTCGCGGGTGAAGATCACCCTGTTTGTTGCCAGTGCCTGTGCTGCAACTTTGCTGGCAACCATTCAAGTCATGGAAGCGGGCTCAGCCGATACTGTGCGCGGCATGCTCAAGGAATTCGAGGCAATCATCGCCGTCGTCGTAGGTGGTGTGCTGCTCACCGGCGGCTACGGAACGATCTATGGCGCTGCCTTCGGGGCACTAATCTTCGGCCTGGTGCAGATGGGAATTTTTTACACAGGCATCGACACGGATTGGTTTAAGGTCTTTCTTGGCATCGTTATTCTGATCGCTGTTCTCGTCAACAACTACACGCGATCAAAAGCGCTGGGCGAAAGGTCTGCAGGATGACCATTGTTCCAGCCATCGAACTTCAACAGGTCAGCAAGCGCTTCGGCTCGGTCATTGCTCTCAATCACATCGACATCAAGGTCAATCCAGGTGAGGTGCATTGCCTGCTCGGGGACAATGGCGCTGGTAAATCGACATTGATCAAAATTCTGTCGGGCGTTTATCAGCCGACAGAGGGGAAAATTCTGGTGGCAGGCAAAGAAGTTCATTTCCGCAGCCCACGCGATGCATCGGAATATGGCGTGGCTACGGTGTTTCAGGACCTCGGCCTTATCCCGCTCATGAGCATTTCGCGAAATTTCTTTCTGGGCCGAGAGCCTGTCAAAGGCATTTTCCCGTTCAGGCGGTTCGACAAGGAACGCGCCAACACAATTGCCCGCCAGGCGATGGCCGATGTCGGCATTCAGGTTCGCGATCCCACACAAGCTGTTGGAACGCTTTCAGGCGGCGAACGCCAGTCAGTCGCAATTGCGAGGGCGATTTACTTCGGCGCCAAAGTTCTCATACTCGACGAACCGACGTCAGCACTGGGTGTCCACCAAGCGGCGATGGTGCTGAAATTTGTTATTGAAGCGAGGCTGCGCGGGCTGGCGGTCATATTCATCACGCACAACATCCGGCATGCTTATCCGGTTGGCGACACGTTCACGCTGCTCAATCGCGGCAGCAGCCAGGGTACTTTCCGGAAATCCGAAATTACCCGCGATGAAGTGCTTTCGATCATGTCGGGTGGCGAAGACATGAAGGCGGTCGAACGTGATATCGAGCGGTTGCTCGAATCCATCAAGTAACGGGGTGGAATCTGCAATGGCCGCCACAACGCAAAAGTTCGTTGTCATACATGCCGATGACCTTGGCATGAGTCATGGCGCCAACGCAGCTTTTGCCGAACTCACTGCCCTTGGTGTTTGCAGTGCGGGATCAGTGATGGTGCCCTGCCCCTGGTTTCTTGAAGTTGCGGCAATGGCTAACGGCAACCGGCAACTTGATCTTGGGGTACATCTCACGCTCACCAGTGAAATGACGCATTACAAGTGGCGCCCGCTGACCAAACCCCCGCCGTCGGCGGGGATGACTGATGCATACGGATATTTTCTGTCCGATGTCGCTGCCTTGCGGGCCACGGCAGAGCCAGAGGCTGTGGAAGCGGAGCTTCGCGCCCAGATTGAAATGGCAATTGCCGCTGGCATCGATGTGACGCATTTTGACGATCATGCAGGCGCGGTTCTGGCGCCTGAATTCTGTGAAATCTATGTGCGCCTTGGCCTTGAGTTTGAGCTGCCGATCCTTCTCACTGCGAGCCTCACGACGTATGGCGGCATTCATAACTTGCAAGGTGTGGCCGACGACGATTATCGCCGGCATGCGGAGTTTGCCCGCTCCGAAGGATTTCGGATTTTTGATAGAATTATTGAGACGCCGTGGGAGCCTGCTGGAACATCCTATTGCCAACTCATTGGTGATATCAAACCGGGCTACAACTTCATGGCGCTGCATTTCACCAAGCCAGGCGAGATTGACACCATCGACGTCAGGTCAAGCCACATTCGGGTGGCGGAATATGAACTGTTTCGATCCTTGGAATTCAGGAACTGGCTGGGACAGCAGGGATTGACGGTGATCGGCATGAGAGGTTTGCGCGACGAATTGCGTGCAAGGCCTGGCGAAAATAATCAGGGAGTTTGATATGGACCGTATCGGCGTTGCTCTTATAGGTACGGGCTTCATGGGGAAATGCCATGCCATGGCGTATGGTTCTGTGAAGGCAGCGTTTGGCGATGTCCCGCACATTGACAAGGTTGCGTTGTGTGACATCGACGAAACCCACACTCACCAGAGAGCCGCTGAATATGGATTTGCCCGTGCCACAACAAATTGGCGCGAACTCCTGGCTGATCCGGCAATTCAGTTGATTTCGATCACTTCGCCCAACGGCATGCATCGTGAAATGGCGGTTGCAGCCCTTGAGGCGGGCAAACATGTGTGGTGTGAAAAGCCCATGGCGCTTACATTGGCCGATGCAGGCGCCATGACAGCGGCGTCTGCGAAGGCCACGGACCGCGTGACCGCGCTGGGCTATGGCTATCTCAGAAACCCGGCATTGCAGTATGCCAAGCAACTCATCAATGAAGGCATCATCGGCGATGTCTTTGATTTTCGCGGCAGCGTTGATGAGGATTACATGGCTGACCCCGCCTTGCCGTGGTCATGGCGGCTGACCCGGAAGGATGCGGGGCTGGGCACATTGGGCGACCTTACCTGTCATCTGGTTTCGCTCGCCCATGAGTTGATTGGCCAGATTGATCGGCTCTGTGCCATGGCTGATGTGGTGCATGAATCACGGCCTATCCCCGGAGAAACTGGAAAAGTTGCCCGCGTCGAAAACGATGATATTGCTCATGCCATCGTGCGGTTTCGGAGCGGTGCCCGTGGCGTGCTCAGCTCAAGCCGGGTTGCCCATGGCCGCAAGAATGGTTTGAAAATTGAAGTACACGGCTCAAAAGGCACGCTGTGGCTCGACAATGAACGCATGAACGAGTTGAACCTGTATGTCGCGGAGGGCGAGCAAGCCCAACGGGGCTTTCGGCGCATCCTGTCATCGCCGGTTCATCCCGCCTATGCCAAGCTATGCCCTGCCCCTGGGCATGGACTGGGTTTCAACGAACTGAAAATAATCGAGTTGGCCGAACTCCTCAACGCAATCCAAGGCCGCCCCGCAAGCCATGTGGACTTTGCGCAAGGGCTCAAAATTGAAAAAGTCATTCACGCCTTCGCTCGATCATCCGAGGCGGGGTCCTGGGTTGGTGTTGATTAGCCAACTTTGGATTGGCCATCTGCACGAGTAGCAAACCTGCAAGTTGTTGGGAACTTTGCCCAAGCTCCCGAATGAACTTGTGGTTTCCGACATATCGACCTAGCGTGATAGTTAGGATTGGCGGGACCCCATGAAGAAATATAAAATCTTGGTGCTGCTTCTGGCAGCGTCTGTTGCTGGCTGCGCTAGCAAGTCAGAAAACATTTCGCCAACCTACATATCGCCTGTCACCTATCAGAATTATTCTTGCCAACAATTGTCCCAGGAGGCTCAAACGGTTTCAACGCGGGCAGCCATTGCTTCGGGCCAACAGGACAAGGCGCGCAGTGGTGACGCCGTTAAGACGGCTGTTGGTGTAGTTCTATTCTGGCCCACTTTGTTTTTTCTCGATGGCAACGGACCGAAAGCTGCCGAGTTGGCTCGCCTGAAGGGGGAAATGGAAGCGATTGAACAGGCTTCCATTCAGAAGAACTGCCAGATAACATTCCAAAAGTAGGGTTCCTGCAGTTCCCCACCCGGCGGAAAGGGTGAATTGCCGGGCAATGGTGATGGCTTGAAAAAAATCCGGTGCGTGATAGTCTGAATTGGTGAATACATTCTTGGAAAGTTTGCGCGGGCGCGGGCTAATTACAGCTGAGCAGTCTGCCCGGCTGGAACGGACGGCGGCGCAAAAAGGAGAAAGCCCCATACGCTCCTTGAACCGGTTGGGGTACGTTGAACCGCAGGTTTTGGTCGCCGAACTCTCGCGCCATTTTCGCATCAGACAGTTGGGAGAGTCGGACTGGCCAGAAACCCGGGTTTTGCCAGACTGTATCTCGCCGCGCTTCATGCGTGAGCACCGCGTGTTGCCCTTGCGAGCCGATTCAAGTTCGGTCACCATTGCGGTGAGCGATCCGGCGGATGTTTCGGTTTTGGAAGCCATCCGGATAGCAAGCGAACGTCAGCTTGACCTTCGCATCGCCACAGAAAGTCAAATCGTTTCACGCATTGAGCGGCTTCTGGATGGCCCGGAAGGCCAGGCAATTTCGACCTCCGCCAGTTTCTCCATTCAACGTTCGGAAGACGATGAGGAACAGCTCAGGGATCTGGCGCTTGATGCACCTGTCATTGATCTGGTGAACAAGCTGTTTCGCGAAGCATCGGCTGCCAGAGCAACTGATCTTCACATTGAGCCGGCGCGCGGGCGGGTCATGGTTCGGCGACGGGTTGACGGCATGCTTCAGGAAGCCGGTACGCTGCCGTCCGATTTCGGCCGCGCAGCCGTATCCAGAATCAAGATCCTCACCAATCTCAACATCGCAGAACGGCGCCTGCCCCAGGACGGCCGCGCGCGCGTGCGGGTCGGGGACCGGGAATATGATATTCGTGTTGCGACCATACCCACAATCCACGGTGAAAGCATAGCCATCCGTTTCCTTGCGGCCTCGGATCAAGTGCCCGACATCAACAAACTTGGCCTGGTGCCGCAGGACATCGCACTCCTCAAAGAGCAGGCCATGTATGCCCACGGACTGATCGTGGTGACCGGACCTACTGGCAGCGGCAAGACCACGACGCTTGCGGCGGTTCTCGATTTTCTGAATGATCCGGCGCGAAAGATTTTGACGATCGAAGATCCGGTTGAATACCAGGTGGAAGGTGTCAGCCAAATTCAGGTTCGCCCGGACATCGGCTTAACCTTTGCCACCATGTTGCGTTCACTGCTTCGGCTTGACCCGGATATCATCATGGTTGGCGAAATGCGTGACAGTGAGACTGCAAAGATTGGCATAAATGCCGCACTCACGGGCCATCTTGTTCTGACAACACTGCATACAAACTCCGCGGCTGGCGCGATTACAAGGCTTCTTGATCTTGGCGTTCAGGCCTTCCTGATTGCGTCCACACTTCGATGCGTGGTGGGGCAGCGCCTGGTTAGAAAACTATGTGTCAATTGCCGCGCGCCGTTCCCCGCTTCACCTGAATTGGTGGCTGAGTTGTCGCCTGAAATGATCGGCAAGAACAAGAAATCCTTGCGCCTCTGGAAGGCAGTGGGATGTGACCATTGCGGCGGAACCGGTTATTTGGGGCGCATCTCGATTTTTGAGTTGCTGGTCATTGATGACACCTTGCGTCGATTGATCAAGCCAGACGTAAGCGCCGAGACCATACAGAAAGCTGCCAAGTCCAAAGGCATGGCTACAATGCTGGCGGACGGTTTTGCAAAGTGTTGCGAAGGCGTCACCACGCTGGAAGAACTTGGCCGTGTGGTGGCGGAAGACTAAATGCAGAAATTCCAATATTCGGCGATCCGTGGCGATGGTGAGCGCGTCAAGGGCGAAATCGAAGGGGCAAGCCGCTCTATTGTGATCGGCCGCCTGGGTGAACAGGGTTTGCATCCCATTGATGTAACTATTGTGGAGCCAACTGTTGTCGCCGGGCGTATTTTCAGTTTCGGCGGCGGGGCGGTGAGCTTCAAGGAAATTTCGTTGTTCACGCGCGAACTGGTGTGGCTGTTGAAGTCCGGGATCAACCTCAATACCGCACTCGATATCCTTTCCAAGGAGGCCTCTTCCGCAGCTTTCTCCAGTGTGATCGGCAAACTGAGAACGGAAATTCGAAAAGGCAAAAGCTTTCGGGAAGCACTGGGCCAGACCGGCATCTTCTCGCAGTATTACCTGAGCATGATTGAAGTGGGGGAAGTTTCGGGAAGCCTGGCCGACGTGCTTGAGCGGATTGCCGCAAGTCGCGACCGTGAGCAGAAAGTAAAGAGCCGTCTAATGTCGGCACTCACCTATCCAATTTTGCTGGTCATTTTGGCATTCGCGGCGGTGACGTTCATTATGGTTTCAGTGGTGCCAAGCATCAAGGACATGATTTTGGGTTCTGGCGCTCCAATCCCGGAATCAGCAGCGCTCGTGATCGGGGTATCCGACTGGGTAATTGCCAACGGCCTGATGACACTGATTGTTGCGCCGTTGATTCTAATTCTGTTCATCCTGCTGGCTGGAACAGCCCGCTTTCGCTCCATCGCCATGGCCCTAGCGCTTCGGTTGCCGCTGATTGGTTCACTCCTCAGGAAAACAGCGGTGGTTCAATTCAGCAGTGTGCTGGGCACGCTTTTGGCGGCGGGTGTCAGTTTGCCTGAAAGCGTAAAGCTTATGCGGCCTTCGGTTGCAAATCGGCAAATTGCGAAGGTTTTGGCCGAAATGGAAACTGCCCTTCGTCGGGGTGATGATTTTCTGGCCCCGCTCGACAATTCGAATATTTTCCCGAAGTTGCTGGCCCGGATGTTGCGGGTTGGAAATGAAACCGGAAACCTGACGCCGAGTGTGCTCAAAACCACCGATATTCTGCAGGAGGAGCTCGAGGGAACAATTGACCGAACCTTGACTCTGCTGGAGCCCGCCATTATCCTTGCACTGAGTAGTGTCGTTGCATTTATCATTACATCTCTGATGGGCGCTATAATTAGTATCAACGATTTGGCGTTGTAATGTCAGGACATTTTTTCACGATCAAGCGACCGATATCAGGAATGCCAAACAAGCGCCAAACAGGTGAGGCTGGCTTTACGCTGGTTGAATTGCTGGTGGTATTGGTCATTCTGGTGTTGCTGGCCAGCATCATCGGACCGCGGGTCATCGGTTATCTGGGTTCTTCCCGCAGCAAGACTGCAAAGGTTCAAATTGAGGGCTTTGTCACCTCCCTGGAACTCTTTCACATTGATGTAGGTCGTTATCCAACGACACCCGAGGGGCTTGAGGTGCTGGTCAAGAAGTCAGATCAAGTAGTGGGATGGAACGGACCCTATATCAGCAAGAATACAATTCCATTGGACCCTTGGGGCCGGCCCTACCGTTATGAGGCGCCGGGCAAAAACGCGCCGTTCAACATCTTCACATATGGCCGAGATGACAAGGAAGGTGGCACTGATGAGGATGCCGACATCTCAAATTGAAACACCACGCTACGCCAGTGACGGCGGGTTTACGCTTGTCGAGCTGTTGGCTGTTTTAGCCATTATGGCCTTGGCAATCACCGCATTTTCTTTCAGAAGCACCAATAGCCTCGACACCGCAAATTTCAGGGCATTCATGGTCAAGACTTCCGCCGCCATGAGCGAGAGCCGCATCGATGCCATTCGCCAAATGGAAGAGAAAGTATTCTATGTTGACCTGAAAAACCAGCGCGTGGCCTATCCCGGACGCGACCGATTTTTGGCCTTGCCAAAAGGCGTTGAACTTACCGCAATCGTTGCCGCTTCTGAGCATTATGAAGATGGCACCGTGGGCATTCGTTTCTATCCCACGGGAACATCGAGCGGAGGCGCGCTTTCTTTTTCATATCGTGGCCAAGTGTACGAGGTTCGGGTGAACTGGCTAACCGGCAATGTTTCGCTGCAACGTGTCTGACCGCAGTCCAACAGCAGGGTTTTCATTGGTGGAAGTGATGTGCGCCATGGCCATAGCTGCCATGGCCCTTGTGGCGCTGTTCAAAGGACTCGGCAGTTCGCAAATTGCCGCCAATTATATGGAGGCCCATCTTGGCGCACGCATCATTGCCCAATCCATCATTGCAGATGAACATGAAGCGGCCGGGATATCGCTGGGAACCCGCCGGGGTGATTCTGGAATCTATCATTGGCAATTGACTGTTGCGCCTGCGGACATATCGATTTCCGGTTCAAACATACCTGTTGGCAACCTCTATCGCCTGTCAGTCACTGTCAATTGGTTGCCGCGCGGCAGTTTTGCGCTCGATACATTGAAGGTTGCGAAATAGTCATGGATTTACACAATCATCCAGAAAACGGCTTTACCCTATTGGAAATCATCATCGGGCTGGTGATTTCATCGCTCATTATGGTTGGCTTGAGTCTGGCTCTGAAAACAATCAACATGGGTTTTGATTCAACCACTGTCCTGGTCGAACGGCAGAGCAACATATCGGCAGGCCTTGCAATTGTTGCAGGCGACATTGCGCGCATTCAGCGCGTTGTTGACAACCCTGAAAAACCCAGCCGCTTTTTGTTTTCCGGCAACGCTGACTCTGCGACTTACATCATGGAAGAACGACCGGGCAACAATGCTGCCGGGCTCTATTGGGTGCGTTTGGAGACCCGAAGTTCAGGAGTATTCAACGAGCTGGTGCGTATGCGATCACCTTATGTGATGGGACAGAATGACATTCCGGCGCTTGCATGGAAAGACGAAGTTACCATTCTTCGCGGCGATTTTTCAATTGCGTTCTCCTATCGCTCGCCGATGGCTGATTTGCGGAACTGGTCTGACAGTTGGCAAAACCAAAGTTTTCTTCCCGGTGAAGTAAGGATTGAATTGATCGATTTGCGAACCGGGCGGTTGCGCGTTCCGGGATTTGTCCAGCCATTAAAAATTAATGCGGAAGCTGATTGTGTGGTGTTGACGCAACCGGGCTGCACGATCAATACCAATGGCCTTCTTGCAACGGGAGGCAGTTCACAATGAGTCCAGCGCGAATTGAACTTGATTCGTCTCGGGGCATGATACTTCTCGTGGTGCTCTGGATCGTCGCAATGATGAGTGTTGTTGTGGTGGCCCTCAGCGCCTATGCGCAGAAAAATCTTTCACTCGCCAGACTGGAAGCTGACCGCCTGCGGACAGAAATGACGCTTCATGCCGGCGTTGATGTGGGTGTCGCCTTTGTCCTGTCCACAAATGCTGAGGACAGGGTGCTCCTTGACGGTTCACCTTCGACGGTGAACATTGGTGATGGCCGAATTGTTGAGGTGGCGGTTATGGATACGGCGGGATTGGTCGATATCAACCGCGCCAACTTTGAGTTGATAAATAGCCTCGGGTTTCGTCTGGGATTGTCCAAGGAAAGTATTGCGGCAACGACCGAGGCGATTGCGCGACTGCGGACTGTTTCAAAGACCGAGGATGGAACGGATAACTCACGAGAGCGGAAGTCTCCACCGGCCGTGTTTGTGAATGCCAGACAGCTTTATGGAGTGCCTGGGATTGATCGCTCGGTCGTTGATCGACTTCTGCCCTACCTCAGCCTTTATAGTATCGACGGAAAGATCAACCCAATGGCGGCGCCTGAAACCATCCTCCAATCGATCCCGGCTCTTAATCCAGAAGACCTGGAAGTCCTTGCTGCTGCCAAGCAGCGCCGGCAGTGGAAAGCCCCCGAAGTTCAGGACGTGCTGGCACGCAACGATCAATTTCTGGCGTTGAAGGCAGCCCGCATTTTTGTCGTAAGCGTCAAAACCACAGCAGGGCCCGGCCTTATTGCTGGCAGCCGTCTGCAAGCTGTTATCGCAGTGAATGAAGCTGGAAGAGTGCCATTCCGGACTCTGGCATGGTCATGGTAAGTTGACTGCTGTATCAAGGCAAAGGCATGAACCAATATAGCAACTCGGCAACCCGACAGCTCATAAACCTTGGAGGCGAATTCGCGCATTGGGTGCGGGATTGCGTTGCGGCACTTGTCGACGACCTGGCAGGCGCACCGACCAGCATGACCGAAAATCAACCCATGATTTTTGTGGGCGAGGATGGATTGGAGATCCATCACGGCAAAGCCGGCAACGAACAAAACTCCGTGGTCCGGTTCAATGGCCCACTTCATAAACTAAATGCGGTACTTGATGGCAAAGCACGAAGGAGTTTTCGATTGCGCATTGGGAGCCATCGCGCTGTCATAAAGCAGATCCAGCTTCCTGACAGCGCGATGGACGTTATTCCGGCAGTTGTCCGCAACAAGGTGGAAAGCCTGGCGCCTTGGCCGCTGGATGAAGTTCTCTGGGGGTACCGCACTCTGGATACATCCGGGAAGGGCCATATCGATATTGAGGTTGGGATTGTAAGTCGTAAATCAGTGGATGGATTGCTGGGCCCAATTCAGTCCGGCGGAATTGAGGTATCCCATCTCGACATCGCTGAAACGGCAGGCGAACCCAATGGCATCGACATTGATTTCCGGAGCCCTGATCGTGCCAAGTCGTCGCGCCGGGCGGTGGCGGGGGTCATGTCAGTTGCAATGGCTGCAACAGTGGCTGCCGCCCTGCTCGGCTTGTATTTCGCAATTGCGACTGGCATCGAACTGGCCGACATCCAGCGCCGGACGGCAGAGCTCAATCAGGCGGTGCTCGGCGAACTTGGCGGAAGCGCAAATCCAAAGCTGTCTGATGCCAACAAGCTTTATGAGAAGAAAAGAAACAATTTGCCAGCCATCGCAGTGATCAATGAATTGAGCAGGCAAATCCCGGATGGAACATGGTTGAACGGCATCGACTACAGCGGCGAAAAAATATTGATTACGGGCCGCGGAATGGATGTCACAAATATTGTTGAGAAGCTCGAGAAATCCGATGTGTTCGCGGATGTGGGTTTTGCTGCGGCAACGCAACGGGATGACGACCTGAATATTGATATATTTTCCATATCGGCTGCCATTCAGGCGCCAAGGCCTGGGCCATGAGAGCAGCTGCGCACAGTTTGAAATTGTCATCCGAAGGGTTTTGGGGGCTGGTTATTCTGATCGGTTCAGTTTTGGTCATGGCGATTATCGCAGTGCTGCCGTTCCTATGGTACGCTGAAATAAATTCCACCCTCAGTGAAGCACAAGCTGAGTTGCGGTTCATTGAATCCAGATTGCAATCGACAGGTGGCCAGCAACGGCCCGGCTTGACTGATCATGATGCAATTGATCAGGTATTTGTTCCCGGCAGCACGTCCGGACTCGGTCAAGCCAATTTGCAGCAGCTCATTGGAAGACTCGCTGAAGAAAATAGTATTGTCATTGAACGCTCGGAACCGCTCGACATTGAACAGCATGGCAGTCTTTCGGTGTTGCGTCTGGAAAGTGAGGCGACGGGGAGCATTGAGGGCCTTAGGGCATATCTGCTCGCAATTGAAACGGCTCAACCCTACTTGTTCGTCAATCAGGCCAGGATATCTGCCCCTGATTCCGGCAG
>JANNXN010000030.1:0-5922 GCA_031409595.1 Rhodobiaceae bacterium | reverse complement strand
TGTTGGTGCCGGACCATTCAAAGCCCTTCTTCGCAGTGGCCACCCGGTATTTCACCGCCTTGCCATTGCCAACTACAAAATAAAGCACATTCTGCTTGGTATTGACGATGATGGAACCGGCGGAAGCCGCGGTTTCATAGGTGACGATCTTGCCGCGCTTGAAGCGGGGCGACGCTTTTTCGCGAAGCGCCTGGGGTTGAATTTCATCTGGCGATACGGCGGCAACCAGAACAACACCTTCAAAAGGCTTCTTGACCTGGGCGTGGGCTGCGGTGGCCAGCAAACCGGCGAAAACCGTGGCGGCGGCGATTTTTGTGAAGATGTTGAACATTTGATTTCCCTCTCGAATTCACTTGATGGTTAATTTTTTAGGGGAGGGCACCTGAACTGTTTCTGAGTGCTGTATTTATCTGCCGTTCATTTTCAGGGCTTGCATCAGTGGCCAGCCCCGCTAGTCTGCCGGTCCCATGACGGACCCCCTCGAACTCAAATACGCAAGCCTGAAAGACCCCGGAATTCGGGCCTTTATGATCGCAGGCGAACGGTTTTATCCGGCCGACGCGGTAAATTTTACCATGGCCCAGCAGCGGGAATTCTATGACAAATATTGTGCCCATTTCAGAAGGCCGCGGCCGGCGGACATTGATGTTTCAGACTTCAGGGTGGGCGATGTTGCCTGCCGCCTTTACAAGCCTGAGGCCGGGAAAACCTATCCGGTGATGCTCTATATTCACGGCGGCGGCTATGTGTTGGGAAGCATTGATAGCCATGACGACGTCTGCGCTGAAATTTGTGATAGGGCAGGCATTGCTGTTGTGGGGGTGAGTTATCGCCTCGCCCCAGAGCATCCCTTCCCCCCAACCTTCATGGTGGCAGCCGAACTTGATCCCTTGCATGATGATTGCGAGAACTACGCAACCAAGCTTCGGCAGGCCGGCGTGCCGGGCCACGAGCCATTGCTGGTTCAAGCCTTTCTGCGCGCCCGCCACATGAGCGAACCAGCCGCTGCGAGTTTTTCTGCTATTGTGGACGCAGCCCATCATTTGGGCCATTACGGCCAATTGCCACCAACGGGGACCTGAATGACCATCAAGACCGTCAAAAAATTTCCACACAAAACCAAAGAGGTCGAGAACTTCTGGATTCCCATGTCCGATGGCATCAAGCTCGCAGCCCGCATGTGGTTGCCCGTTGATGCTGACAAAAAGCCGGTGCCGGCACTTCTGGAATACCTCCCCTACCGCAAGCGCGACGGCACCATTGTGCGCGATGCATTGACCCACCCCTATTTGGCTGGCCATGGCTACGCATCAATCCGTGTTGACATGCGGGGCTCCGGTGATAGCGACGGCATCATGCTCGATGAATACGCCAAGCAGGAGCAGGATGATGCGCTCGAAGTCATTGCCTGGATTGCCCGCCAGAAATGGTGCACAGGAAAAGTCGGCATGTTTGGAATTTCCTGGGGTGGTTTCAATGCCCTGCAGGTGGCCGCCAGAAAGCCCCCGGCGCTCAAAGCCATTGTCACCATTTGCTCAACCGATGATCGCTATGAAGATGACATCCACTACAAGGGCGGCTGCCTGATCAATGAAAACCTGGGCTGGGCCGCAACCATGCTGGCCTATTCCTCGCGCCCGCCGGATCCCAAAATCGTCGGAACCAAATGGCGCAAGATGTGGCTGGAACGCCTAGGGGCAGAACCCTTCCTGCTCATCCCCTGGCTGCAACACCCGCACCGCGACAGCTACTGGAAGCACGGCTCCATTTGCGAAAACTTCTCAAATATCGAGGCGGCAACACTTGTTGTTGGCGGCTGGAACGACGCCTATTCCAACGCCGTGCCAAGATTGATGAAAGGTTTGCGCACCAAGCGAAAAGCCATCATCGGGCCTTGGGCCCATAAATATCCCCACTTCGCCGTGCCTGAACCCCGCATTGGTTTCCTGCAGGAAATGCTGCGCTGGTGGAACCAATGGCTGAAGGATGAAGCAACTGGCGTGGTGAATGATCCCGATTACCGCGTTTTTGTCATGGACGCCGACAAGCCCGGAAACACCAAAGCCAAACTGCCGGGTCGTTGGATCTCTGACCAGGCCTGGGGCGTTGGCAACACGGATGTCAAGAAATGGTTCTTGACCGAGAAGGGTATTGCCGGTGCAGCCGGTGATGAAAAAGTCCTCACCATTTCCTCCAAACAAACCACCGGCGGCGATGGCGGCGAATATTGCATCATCTGGCTCGGCCCCGAATTTGCAGGCGACCAGGCCAAGGACGACGCCCAATCCATCACTTTTGATTCACCTCCCCTCAAGACCGACATGGATATCGTCGGCCAGCCCAAAGTTGAATTTGATTTCTCCGTCGATAGACCAGTGGCCTCCGTGGCCGTCCGCCTGAATGATATCTGGCCAACTGGCGAAGTGTCCCGCATCACCTATCACCTGCAAAATCTCTGCATGCGTGACAGCCGCGAAACGCCATCAGCACTCATCCCCGGAAAACGTTACAGCATCAAGATCAAGCTTGACGACATTGCCTGGCGTATACCCAAGGATCACAAAATCCGTGTGGCCATTTCTACAAGCTATTTCCCGATGATGTGGCCTGCACCCGAACCTGTGACACTCACCCTCTATGCCGGAAAATCGGCGCTGCATTTGCCGGTGCGAAAAGCCATTGAAAATGAAGCACCCGTCGTGTGGCAACCCGCTGAATCCGCTGAACCAGCCATTCTCAAGGAAATCAAAAAGCCCTTCCACAAACGTGAAACCACTATTGATCCCAAGACCGGCGAGCAGCGTCTGGAAATCATCGATGATTTCGGCACTGTCGAAATTCAACCCCACAAACTGATCACCCACGGCGTCGGCCGAGAATACTACACAATCCTGCCGGACGATCCCCTGTCAGCCAAAATGGAAACCCATTGGACCGGGGAAAGCAAACGAGGGAAATGGCACACCCGGACCGAAACCTATGGCAGGCTGACCGCCACCAAAACCCACTGGATAGCTTGGGGCAAAATCGATGCTTTCGAGGGCAAGAAGAAAATCTTCACCAAGGAGTTCAGCGAGGAAATCCCACGCAAGTTGCAGTGATCAAGCAGGCTTCCGCAGCTTATAAATTCCCACATCGACAATTGATTGGGAAAATCCCGCCTCGCAATAGGAAAGATACAGTTTCCACACCCGGCGGAACTTTTCGTCAAAGCCCAACTTGGCAACTTCCGGCCATACGGCTTCAAATCTTTCATGCCAAAGACGCAGAGTTGTTGCATAGCTCTGGCCGAAGGTTTCAACCCGCTCCAGGATCAACCCAGCCTTGGCCGCCTGCTCTTTCAGAATGGTCTTGGTGAGCAGCATGCCACCCGGAAAAACATAGCGCTGGATGAAATCAACGCCGGAGCGATAAGATTCGTAATTGGCTTCCGCAATTGTGATGCCTTGAATGGCAGCAATGCCGCCTGGTTTCAACCGGTTGTAGAGCGTGCGGAAATAGGTTGGCCAGTGCGCCTCGCCCACCGCCTCAATCATTTCAATCGAGGCAATGGCGTCAAAGCGGCCTGCGGTATCCCGGTAATCTTCAAAGTGAAAACTGCAGTTAGTGGTAAGCCCCGCCTTGGCAATCCGGCTTTCGGCGTAATCCAGCTGTTCCCGCGAAAGTGTGATGCCACGGACATTGGCTTTTTTCTTCGCAGCTTCTTCAGCAAATCCGCCCCAGCCCGAACCGATTTCAAGAACCTGTTTGCCAGCCTCAAGTTCGATCGCATCCATAACCCGCGCATATTTCTGCCGTTGCGCAGCTTCCAGACTGTTGCCTGAACTGTCAAACACCGCCGATGAATAGGTCATCGTTTCATCGAGCCACAGCTTGTAAAAATCATTGCCCAAATCATAATGGGCCGAAATATTTTCCTTGGCGCCTTCACGATCGTTGTCGCGTTTCTTGTGCCATAGTTTGTCAAACAGGCTGGCGAAAAATATGCCGCTGGAAGCGTTATCCAGCGCAGCACGATTATCCAGGTAGAATTTGAACAAATTCGTTGGATCCCGGCTCTCAACATCACCTGCGAGATAGCTTTCAAAAAACCCCAGCTGCGCCCGTCTTATGCTGGCCCAGATGACTTTGAAATTTCGAAGCGTCAGGTCGGCGGTAAAACCTTCAAGAGAATTGCCCAGCACTATTTTTTGCCCCGACGGAAGTGTCAGTTCCAGCGAACCTTTCAAGGTTTTTGGAAACAGGCGCTTGCCAATGCGCAGAACGATATTGCCGAGAATCCCCTCGTGCCGGATTGGAGTGCCTGTGACTTGAACCATGATTTAATGCCTTCCCGCACCTGTCAAAAACATGACCATAATTACGATACAGGAGAGTGTGAAGGGATAATATGACTGGACAGTCTAATTCACCAGTCTGGCTCCCCCGCAGCCATTGACGGACGCTTCCCAGCGTGAGAACCTAGGAAGCAAGAAGCCCAAGCAAGGGCTTCTCCAATATCAAAAACCATCTGGTGACCAGGGAGAAACTAATGACCGAATTCGAAATGAGATTGAAGCAAGCTGCCAAGGCCGTGGGCCAGGGCAAGCTGTCACGCCGTGATTTTATGAGCTACGCGCTATCGGTGGGCATCACCGCCGCTGCTGCCAACACCATGTTTGCAACCGCCGCCCGCGCTGAACCCAAAAAGGGCGGCATTTTCAAGGTGGCCGTAGGCCATGGCCAGACCACCGACTCACTCGATCCTGCCACCTGGACTAATGGCTTTACATTCGGCTTCGGCAAATCCTTCATGGGCGCACCACTGGTGCAGGTTGACAGCAAAAATACCGCCCAGCCCCACGTGGCGGAAAGCTTCGAGCCCGCCGAAGGCGCCCAGAAGTGGATCTTCAAAATCCGCAAAGGCATCACCTTCCACGATGGCCGCTCGCTCACCTCCGAAGATGTGGTGAACACCATCAACTACCATATTGGCGCCGATTCAAAGTCACCAGCCAAATCAGTTCTGTCGTCTGTCACCGGCGTCAAGGCCGATGGCCCTGACACGGTGATTTTTGAACTCACTGGCGGCAACGCCGATTTCCCCTTCCTTCTGTCGGATTACCATCTGTCGATGTATCCCTCAAAGGATGGCAAGATCGATTGGGAAAAAGGCATTGGCGCCGGTCCCTACAAGATCGTGTCATTTGAGCCAGGCGTGAAACTGGTTGGCGAACGCAATCCAAACTACTTCAAGGACACCTGGTTTGATGGCGTCGAGTTGCTGTCCATCGTTGATACCGCTGCCCGCACCAATGCCTATCTCTCGGACGAAGTGCACTTCATCGACCGCGCTGACCTCAAGACCATCGACATGTTGAAGAGCGCTCCTGAAACCGAACTCTATAACGTCTCAGGTTTCGCCCATTATACAGCGCCGATGCATTGCGATGCAGCGCCATTTAGCGATGTCAATGTTCGCCTCGCCATCAAGCATGCCATCAACCGGCAGGAACTCGTGGACAAGATCCTGTTTGGCTACGGCACGCCGGGCAATGACAACCCGATCTCCAAAGCCATGAAGTTTGCCATCGACCCGCAGCCGGCTCACACCTATGATCCGGACAAGGCCAAGAGCTATTTGAAGAAGGCCGGCATGGACAGTCTCAAGGTGGACTTCTCGACGTCGGACGCGGCATTCTCGGGTGCGGTGGATGCTGCGCTCCTCATGCAGGAAAGCGCCAGGGCCTGCGGCATTGAAATCAACGTGGTTCGCGAACCCAACGACAGCTATTGGGACAATGTCTGGCTCAAGAAGCCCTGGTCCATGTGCTATTGGGGCGGTCGTCCGGTGGCCGACATGTTCATGTCGGTATCTCTTGCTGCCGATGCAGCCTGGAACGACACCCATTGGAAAAATCCTCGCTTCAACGAGCTGTTGCT
>JANNXN010000029.1:0-6598 GCA_031409595.1 Rhodobiaceae bacterium | reverse complement strand
TTCCAGCCCTGGATGGCGGCGAAACTTGCCTGTCCGGGCTGATAGCCCTCGCCTGCCACAAAACCATGGGCCACCAGAAATTTGGCCGTTGAAGCCAAGGCGTCGGCTTTGGTGTTGAGATTGACGCCGCCCTTGCCGTCGCCATCGGTGCCATAGAGTAAAATGTTTTTTGGCAGGAATTGTGTCTGGCCCACTTCGCCGTGCATGGCGCCTTTGGAGGATGCGGTGAGAACACCCCGGTCAACCAGCTTCAACGCCGCATAGAGTTGCTCGGTGAAAAACGCGGCTCTGCGGCAGTCATAGGCAAGGGTGGCCACTGCCGACAAGGTTTGCTGGTTGCCGAGATAGCTCCCAAAGCCCGTCTCCATGCCCCAAATCGCCAGCAGCGGGCCGGGCGGAACGCCGTAGCGCTTTTCGAGCGACGCAAAAAGCGGCCCATTGGCTTTCTTCAGGGACTTGCCTTGCGCGATGATCCCGGCAGCACCCCGCTTCTGCATGAAGGCGCCAAGCGACAGCTTGAAATTTTTCTGGCCGCGGTCTGCCTTGATGGTTCCGGTTGAATAGCGTGTGTCCGCCAAGGCCATGAGGGCCTTGGGGCTAACGCCCTTGGCCCTGGCCTCCGCGGCAAATGCCGTCTTCCATTTTTCAAAACCCGCACTTGTATTACCGCATTTGGCGGCCTGTGCCGCCGCAGGCCACATCATGACAACCGCCATACAAACCAACGCCGCGCCCACAAACTTCATCCTGGTCCTCATTTCCCAAAAATCGCGGGCGGACATTGCCAAAATCCCCAGGCCTTGTCAGCACCTTCCAGCCGGATTATGGGACCCCATGAAAAATCATATCGAACGCCTTTTCCCAACCCACATTTACCGCGCCGAAATTCCGGGCGCGGCGGCGCTTAATCTGGAGCTGGAGGATGCGAGCATGGCCCTCAGCCAGCACGACGCCAAAGGCAGGCGCTGGTGCGAGAAACATGGCTATGCCGGCTACACGTCCTACGCCTCGATCAATGATCTGGCCCGCCGTTCAAAACCCTTCGCCAGGCTGGAAAAAATCATCCACACCCACGCGGGCCAATTCGCCAAATCCCTGCAGTGGGAATTGCGGGGCGGCAAGCCCCTGTGCGATTCCCTGTGGGTCAACGTCCTGCCGCAGGGCGGTTCTCACACCTCCCACATCCACACCAATGCCGTATTGAGCGGCGCCTATTATGTGACAGCGCCAGAAGGTGCGAGCCCCATTGTCTTTGAAGACCCGCGCCATGGCCTTATGATGGCGGCCCCTCCCCGCAAGACCGGCGTTTATGAAAGCCGCTCCCCCAAGGCCGGAACCCTGATGCTGTGGGAAAGCTGGCTCCGCCACGAGGTTCCCATGAACCGCGCCAAAGAGGACCGCATCAGCATCAGCTTCAACTGCGTGATCGGCTGACCACCACCCGGATGGGTGTGGGATTATAGCCATTGCAGGGGTTATGCATCTGCGGACAATTGGACAGCACCGCCAGAACATCGCGCTCCGCCCGCAACGCCACATGGCTGCCGGGTTTTAAAGCCGCTGCAGCAACGCCGGCGCCGCCATCTCCCATCACCGGCACGCTCATGAACCAGTTGATGTTGGGCACAATCGCCGAAGCGTCGAGCCCAAACACCGCAACAATCTTTTCAAAATTCGAATAGCAGGATTCCGTCGCCGCAACCCCATAGCGCAAAAAGTTGTTGGCATTGCTGCAACACCCATAAACCGTATCATGCCTGCCAACCGTATCTTCAATCACTGTCATCAGTGCAGCCCCGCTGTCGGCATAAAGCACGGTGCCGAGCCCCACATAAACATTGCCCTGAACTTTCACCGTGTTGGTGGCGCAGTAGCGATCCCGGGGGTTGTCCGCGTTAAAACACAAAAAATCCACCGCCTGCTGACCCTCAAGATCAATAATCGTCAACACATCGGAAGCCCTGACAACAGCTCCCCACCCCTGCCTCGCCGCAACAATATCGTCGAGCATAATTTCGCCAGTCAGGTGAGCTACATCAGCCATGTGTAAGTCCCACAAATTTTGCCATAATAGCAGCGGCAAATGGAATGTGAAGGGAGTGCCCCCATGTCATTCAAATTCATAACCGCCCTGTTGATCAGCGTGATCCTGTTTGCTGTCCCGACAACTGCCCAAACCCTTTCTAGCGACTGCCTGGCGGTGGCTGAGGGCCCGGCCACCGTGCAATTCGTGAAATTTTCTCCAGCTGTTCTCAGCGAAACTGAGGTGCAGCTCACCTTCGTCGGCCATTCCACCTTCCTGATCGAAAGTGCTGGCGGCATCCGCATCGCCACGGATTTCGCAGGCTACGCCGGTGGCACAACACCCGATGTCGTCACCATGAACCGCGCCCACAGCTCCCACAATACAAGCTTTCCCGATCCCGCCATCAAGCACGTGCTGCGGGGTTGGAACCCCGAAGGTGGCCCAGCCCGACACAATCTCTCGCTAAAGGATGTCTATATCCGCAATGTCACCACCGACATCAGGGGCGGCCAGATGGGCCGCATCCCCGACGGCAATTCTATTTTCATTTTCGAAATCGCCGGCCTCTGCATCGGCCACGTAGGCCACCTCCACCACGAACTCACCCCCCAACACATAGGCCAGATCGGCAGGCTTGATATCGTGATGGTCCCCGTCGACGGCGGCTATACCATGGCCCAGGTCAACATGATGCAAGTCGTCAAGGATCTCAAAGCCTCAATAGTAATCCCCATGCACTACTTCGGCCCCGCCACCCTTTCCAACTTCATCTCGAACGCCAGGGCGACATTGAAAATAGACGTGAAGGATTCCCCAACGCTCATTGTCTCACGCAAGACGCTGCCAAAGGAGCCAACTCTGGTTGTGCTGCCGGGGTATTGAGCTCAACTCTCTCCACGGTCGGGTAAGCCTGCCCTCGGGCTAAACATAACCCAGGGAACCCGACCACCCAGACTGCACTCCCCTAATCCCGTCATTCCGGCGCAAGCCGGAATCTCTCCAAACACATTACTCCGTACAAAGATCAACCAGATTCCGGCTTGCGCCGGAATGACGAATTGGATGGTAACGAGATCCGCAAATTCCCCTCACCCTGAGGTGCATGGCGCTAGCCATGCCTCGAAGGGCGAGGGGCATCTCAGTCGTGTTTTACATCGCCTTCGCGGCGTCCGTCACAACGCTGGTCCACGCGCCTTCCGGCTTCTTGGTGATCACCGGATCAGAGCCGCCTTTCATCAAGGTCTCCACCGTCCGCTCCGCCGCCGCCACATCGAGCGAGCCATCGGAGCCTTCGGTCAGCATGTTGATCTCCTGGATCATCGTCGTCTGGTGGCCTTCCGTCTGCGAGCCCGAGGCATCATTTTCGAGAACGATCTTAACAGCCTCCGCCGGATTGGCGCGCGCCTCGTCCCAGCCCTTCATCGAGGCCTTCACAAACTTCGCCATGGTGGCCACAAATGCCGGGTCTTTCAGCTTGTCTTCCAGAACATAGAGGCCGTCCTCCAAAGTCGCCACGCCCTGGTCCTCATATTTGAACACCACCAGGTCGTCAGCTTTGACGCCCGCCTCAATCACCTGCCAGTATTCATTATAGGTCATGGTCGAAATGCAATCGGCCTGTTTCTGCAGCAAGGGGTCCACGTTGAAACCCTGCTTCAACACATTGACGCCATCAGCCCCGCCGGTGGTTGCAATGCCAAGCTGGCTCATCCATGAGAGGAACGGATATTCATTGCCATAAAACCACACGCCCAGCGTCTTGCCCTTGAAGTCCTCAGGCTTGGTGATGCCCGTATCCTTGCGGCAGGTCAGCATGAGGCCAGAGCGCTTGAAGGGCTGCGCGATGTTCACAACCGGCGATCCCTTTTCGCGCGTCGCCAGCGCCGACGGCATCCAGTCGATCACCACGTCAGCGCCGCCGCCAGCCAGAACCTGCTGCGGATTGATGTCGGGTCCGCCCGGCATGATGGTGACCTCAAGGCCCGCATCCTTGTAAAAGCCCTTGGCCTGCGCCACGAAGTAACCGGCAAATTGCGCCTGCGTCACCCATTTGAGTTGCAGTTTCACGGCTTCCGCCATAGCGCTGCCAGAGCTCACCAGCAATGCGCCTGCCGCTGCGGCGGCTAACAGATATTTCTTCATTTCAACACGTCTCCCTTTTCAAAAAACCCGCTCACCTTCTGTAAGACGGATGCCAAAAAGTCACCCACCGCTCAAGCGCGACAAGCAACCCGTAAAAAGCCGAACCCACCAGTGCTGCCACGGTGATTTCAGCCCAAACCATATCCAGCCCCATGCGGCCCACTTCCGTTGAAATGCGAAAGCCCATGCCCACAATCGGTGTGCCAAAAAACTCTGCCACAATCGCGCCAATCATCGCCAATGTCGAGTTGATCTTGAGCGCATTGAAAACGAAGGGCATGGCAGCAGGCAGGCGAAGCTTGATCAGCGTTTGAAACCAGTTTGCCCCGTAGCTCCGCATCAAATCACGCTCGAGATGCCCCGCAGCCTGCAAACCCGTAACAACATTCACCAGCATCGGAAAAAACGTCATCACCACAACCATCGCAGCCTTCGATTGCCAGTCAAAACCAAACCACATCACCAGGATGGGAGCCACGCCGACAATGGGGAGCGCCGCCGCCAGATTGCCCAGCGGCAACAGCCCGCGCTTGAGAAAATCAAAGCGGTCGCACAGCAGCGCCACCAGAAATCCGGCCAGCGATCCCATGATCCACCCCGGAATAACGGCGCGAATAAAGGTCTGGACAAAATCTTCATAAAGAGTGGGAAGCGACATGATGAGCTTGGCCCAAATGTCGGAAGGTGCGGGAAAGATGACAAACGGCACTTCGAAATAACGCACAACCCCTTGCCACAAAATCAGAACGGCCACGCCAAATAGCGCCGGCGCCAGAAAATTTTGCGGCCTCATGCGCGAGCCCCCATGCGGGCATTCACCGCCCGCTCAATGCCGCCAACGCCATAGACAAGACTGGCAGCAACCGCAGATGCCGCAACCAGTGCTGCCCATATCTGGATGGTCTGCCCGTAGTAGGAACCAGCCAGCATGCGAGAGCCAATGCCAGCCTGCGCGCCCGTCGGCAGTTCACCCACAATGGCGCCGGTGAGCGCAATGGCGACCGCGATCTTGAGCGACGTGAACAGAAACGGCATCGCCGCCGGAAATCTCAACTTCCAGAGAACCTGGGCCTGGCTCGCATTGTAAGTTCGCATGAGATCAAGCTGCATGGGCTCAGGCGATGTGAGCCCCTTCACCATGCCGATGGTAACCGGAAAAAAACACAGATACATGGAAATAATGGACTTGGGGAAAATCCCCGTGAGGCCCACCGACCCCAGCACCACAATCACCATGGGCGCAATCGCCAGAATGGGAATGGTCTGTGAAGCAATAATCCATGGCATCAGGCTTTTGTTGAGAAGATTGGAATGCACGATTGCCACTGCAAGCCCAACGCCCAGCAAAGCCCCCAACACAAATCCCAGCAGCGTTGAAGACAGCGTCACCCAGATGTGAAACACCAGCGACTTCACCGTCCATGGCGCCACCGTGAATACAGTTTTCCAAACTTCAACCACAACCTGGTGCGGTGCGGGAATAACCGGGCGGTCCAAGCTCCATGAAATGCTGAGCGTACTGGCAAGCCCGCCGCCTGCCGCCGCAATCCTCGCCTCCGCCACCACAGTGTTCATGAATATCGCCGCAATATACCAGACGACCAGAATGGCCACGCACACCACAGTCACCGGCATTGCAGACGTTTTCATTCTGCACCACCCCCTTCGAGGCTCGCCATCGCTCGCACCTCAGGGTGAGGGGATATATTGGACACCCTCATGCTGAGGTGCGAGCGGACAAAGTCCGCGAGCCTCGAAGCATCCGTTGGCAGCGGGCGACTAATCCTCATAACTATGCCCCGCCTTCAACCCTTCCCTCACCCGGTGCGCGATTTTCAAAAACGCTGCTGTCTCGCGAATGTCCAGCGTGCGGTCCCGTGGCAGATTGGTTTCAATCACGTCAATGATCCGCCCCGGCCTCGGGCTCATCACCACAATCCGCGTCGACAGAAACACCGCCTCCGGAATGGAATGCGTCACAAATACCACGGTCTTCTGTGTCGCCGCCCACAGCTCCAGCAATTGCTGGTTCAGCTTGTCGCGCACGATTTCATCGAGCGCCCCGAACGGCTCATCCATCAGCAGCAGCTTGGGTTCAACAGCCAACGCCCGCGCAATGGAAACCCGCTGCTGCATGCCGCCCGACAATTGCCAGGGAAACTTCTTTTCGAAACCCGCAAGATTGACCAATTCAAGATTGCGACTCACCCGCGAGGCCGCGTCAGCGGTTCCCATGATTTCCAGCGGCAGCCCCACATTTTGCTCAACCGTCCGCCAGGGATAAAGCGCCGGCGCCTGAAACACATAGCCATAGGCCCGCGCTTTGCGCGCCTGTTCAGGCGCCATGCCATTGACCGAAATGGCCCCGGAGCTCGCCCGCTCCAAATCGGCGATCACCCGCAAAAGCGTGGTTTTCCCGCATCCCGAAGG
>JANNXN010000028.1:0-66310 GCA_031409595.1 Rhodobiaceae bacterium | reverse complement strand
TTACGGCTTAAGTGCCGGATGCTCGTCGAATGTGCCAAGCGGCATCTGCTCGTAGTCGATCACGGCGCCGGTCATCATTTGCGCTGGCGGTGACACCAGGAAGGCGCACAGGCCTGCCACATCTTCCGCCTTGATCAATCGCCCAAACGGCATCCGCGCGCCAATCTTCTCGGCCCAGTCCTGTGGCATCTTGTGAAAACCGGTCTGCAATTCATGCTCGCCATCCGTCAGCGTCCAGCCGAGGTTGATGCAGAACACGCGAACGCCGTCGCGCTTGAAGGTATTGGCGGCATTGCGCGAAAGCGTCATCAACGCTGATTTGGAAGCGGAGTAAGTCGCAAGATTTGGCGGGCCTCCATGGGCCAGCATGCTGGACACATTGATGATGACGCCTGATTTCGCAGCCACCATAGGCTTAGCTGCTGCCTGCATCATGAACAACGGCGCTTTCACATTCACATCAAACAACCGCTCATACGCCTCAGGCGTTGTATCTTCGATGCCGCAGCGCTCTGTGTTGCCAGCCGCATTCACCAGAACATCAAGCCTGCCAAAACTTTTCATGGCTTTGGAAACCGCAGCAGCCGGAGTGCCGCCATCGCGCAAATCTCCGCAATAGATTTCAGCTTGCTTGCCAAGTTCCTTTTGAACCGCAGCAAGTTTTTTCTCATTGCGATCAACCAGCAGCACGCCAGCAAATCCATCGCCGAGAAATTTCCGTGCAATGGCAGCGCCCAGCCCCTGGGCGCCCCCCGTAATCAACGCCGTTCTCATGGCAACCCCCTAAAAATCATATCAGCCAGCAGCGGTTTCTTTCTCGGCCAAAGCTTTCAACTTCGCCAGACCCTTGTCATAGTCCGCGCCCACATAATAGCCAATCAGCAATCCAAGCCAGCGATCCATCAGGCCATCAAGCTTCATGTTGAAGTTCCAGCTGGCGGAAGTGCCGGTGCCCTCAGGCTTGATGTCCCATGATGAAGCTGATTTTCCCATGGCGCCAAAATCCAGGTCAATCGCCACCCGGCTGCTGGGCGTATATTCTGTCACAACTTGCGTGCCCGCCCCGACATTTGGATCATTCGATGCCCAGCTCATTTTGTGCCCAACACCGAATTCAGGTCCTTCATATTTATAGGCCGTGTTGGGATCAAGTTCAGCCCACGGCGACCATTCGTTGAACCGCTTGAAGCTTGCCACAAGTGCGAAAACTTTCTCTGGCGGCGCGTTGATTACGGCCTGTCTCTGCAGTGTAACCTCTCCGGGCAACAAATAAGCGCCACCCACGACAACCACAACAAGCGCTGCCAAAACCCAAACAAGTCCTTTAAGAAGTTTTCTCATGGGATTCCTCCATTTGGAACACACAACCGCATGTGACTTCACGCAAAAAAAATCACCCCGGCGCTAGCCGAGGTGAGATGAACTGGTTGGCCAACGTCTGGTTAGTCGACGATAGAGATTTTCGTGGATTTCGCACCATATTTCTGAACCAGGTCAAAAAGTTTGGCAGCATTTCTGGGATGCAACCTGACGCAGCCGTGCGATGCAGGCCTGCCCAATGACTTGATGTGGTCGGTGCCATGCACGGCATAACCGCCATTGAAAAACACGGAGTAAGGCATCGGCGCCATGTCATACTTGCGGGAATAATATTCCTTGGCCACGCGCTGAACCCGGTAAGTGCCGCGCGGCGTATGATATCCTTCGGCTGCTGTGGAAATTTTCCATTTTGAATAATATCTGCCGTTCACTTCAACCTGCATGGATTGGGATGAAACGTCGATCACCACATACAAGGTCGGCTGAATTTTGGGCGGCGTCGTGGCGTTCGCAGGAGCCACCACCGACAGGAGAATCGCTGCGGCAAACGCAGCCAGTTTGGCGAAACAATTTGAATTGAACCTAGCCACCATTAATGCCCCATTTCTGCATTGAACAAGGCTGCAGCTCAATGTCGCCGGGTCAATCGAATAAAAATTCGCGCCCCACCTTCACTCTCCGCACCCCATTGTAGGCGATAATATCAGCGGTTGCATAAGTTTCCGTTAAAGTTGCAGGCAGGAAGCTTCCCGTGCCAACCATGTTAAGCGGCGCTTTGGCCGCTCCCATAACCTGGCATTTTTGCGGGTCAAAGCCTGATGAAGCCACAATTTTCGCTTGTTTATAGCCCGCATTATCCAATGCCCGCCGCGTGTGAATGACGGCCGCAACCGAAACCCCCTTGCCAAAAAGAATACGCCGCACCTTGTCGACGAGAATGTTGTTGGGGTCCAACTGAAAGGCCCGGCCGCCCAGTACCTGTTCGACAATATTATATTCGCCAGAGACGCCCAGCCAGTGGCCAACCGTCTCAACGGATTTTTCATAGTCGAGGCCCTCGGCAAAACGCCCGCCATGCGTATCAAGTCGAACCCCAAATTCCTTGCCGGCGTTCTGAAGTTTTGCCTCTTCATAAAACCACCTGGCGCAGCGCAGCGAGTCCGTGATTTCCTCGCCCGTATAGTCAACCAGGGCGACAAGCGTTTTTGCTTCCGGAATGGTCGCGGCAAACAACTTCATTGCAGCCAGCACATCGCCGCCCGTGTAACCCACAAGTGCATGGGGCATTGTGCCCATGCCGCCATCGGCGCCAAACAGGGGCGCCGTCAAATCCTGCGATGAACCGACAAATCCCTTGACGCTTGGATCAGCCCGTTTTGCTGCAGCGCTGCCAACAGCAGCGCCATAGGCTGCCAGAATATTCATTTCCGCCCCGCTGCCATGGCGCGCATGCATATCCATGAACGCAGCATTGGGAATGGCCCGGCACATTTCATAGGCATTGTTGGCCGACACACATGGAAAACCAATTTTCTGCAACAGCAGCGTTTCAACTTCCGAAAGCTTGGCCATCGATCCGGTGATTTCAAGCATCTTGCTTTCTGAGGGGACAACATCACCTTCCTCAAAAAACCGCTTCACCCGCGCCGCAGGCACCAATCGCTGGATCATCCGGATCGTGGGCTCAAGCGCCGCCACAACGCGCGTTCGCATGAACACCGCAAACGTCACATCCATGTCGCCATGCGCCGCCACGATGCGGCTGGTATTGGTGAAGTACTTGTCCGTCTGGCTGGCAACCGGCCCGGCCGCCAGCGCAATATCGATCAATTTGTCGATGATCTTCTCGTAGCCCGGTATGAGTGGTGCACGCTTGTCCACATCAGTTGTCCTTCAGCGCCTTCATCAAACTGGCTGATCCCCACTGCAACAAGTCGGCATCAACGGCGGCAGCCATAAAACTATACCCCATGGCGCTGTAAGTCTTGATGATGTCGGCGGAGCCCGCAAAAGCGCCAGCGATCAGGCCGCATTTTTTCGCAGCGGCAGCAATGCGCTTCATGGCTTCAAGCGTCGCTTTGCTTGTCTTGTCGATGCCTGCACCTTTTGAGAGAGCAATTGAAAGATCGCTCGGCCCCACGAATAATCCGTCAAGCCCCGGCACCGCGGCAATATCTTCCACAGCATCCAGTGCGGCCTGGGTTTCTATCATTGCAAATATCATGGTCTTCGAATTGGCGTGCTTCAAATATTGCGAAGCCTCCAACCCAAAGGCTTGAAACGCGGTATAACCGCCCCAGCTCCGCCCACCCACGGGCGGATATTTGGCATATCTCACCAGCGCTTCAGCCTCAGACTTGCTGTTGATCATCGGTGCTATCACCGCCGATGCGCCCGCATCCAGCGATTGCCCAACGAGCCCTGGTTCATTCCATAAAATTCGAACAATGGCTGGCCGGTTTGCCGCATTGATTGCCGCAATCATGCCCACGGCATCGCCAAAGCCGATCATGCCATGCTGCATGTCAAGGCAAACGCCCTCAATGGGAAGCCGCGCCAGCTGCCCGGCAAGCTGAGCTCCTGCCATGGACATCCACGAAAACAAAAACGGCTCGGCTGAATTCGCCAGCCGCGTCCGCAAGTCAAAACTTTGTTCAGTCACTTATCCAGCCTTGATCTGCTCGATCGCGGTCGCCATCAGCTCTTCCATCTGGCGTTGAATCTGGTGGTCTGACTGCGCCACCTTCTTGGCATCAAAATCCGCCCGGATCTTGCGGAACAAATCCTGGTCGCCAGCCTCTTCCAAATCGGCAGCGACAACTGTCTTGGCATAGGCAGCCGCCTCCTCGCCCGAAAGGCCCATTTTCTCGGCCGCCCAAAGGCCTACCAGCTTGGCGCGCCGCGCAGTGGCCCTGAACAACACCTCTTCGTCATGGGCAAATTTCGATTCGAAGCCTTTTTCGCGCTTATCCATATTCATGACGAACTCCTTTTCCGCATACCCAGTTGAAATAGCCAGTCACCTGCCGCAAATCAACCACTCAAACCCATTGTGCGCTGCAATAAGTTCGACTACAAGCCCATGGCATTTCATGGCAATCCTAGCCATATTGTCGAAACATGTGAACTATGCGTAACCCCCTGCTGACTTTGTGCTAAGGGAGTGATTAAGGGTTTGATGAGGATGATTCATATGACCACCAGAAGAACCCGAATTTACGAAGGCAAGGCCAAGATTCTATATGAGGGTCCCGAGCCCGGCACCGTCATTGTTCACTTCAAGGATGACGCCACCGCTTTCAACGCCCGGAAAAAAGCGGTAATCGCTGGCAAGGGTGTTCTCAACCAGCGGATATCTGAATATATTTTTACAAGGCTCAATGAGCTTGGCCTGCCAACCCATTTCATCCGCTCGCTGAACCTCCGCGAACAGCTGGTGCGCGAAGTTGAAATCATTCCCCTCGAAGTCATTGTGAGGAACGTGGCCGCGGGCTCTCTCGCCACCCGCCTGGGCCTCGAAGAAGGCCAAACCCTGCCCCGCTCCATCATTGAGTTTTGCTACAAAAACGACACGCTGGGCGATCCAATGGTTTCAGAGGAGCACATCACCGCCTTTGGCTGGGCAGCGCCCCAGGAGATTGACGACATCATGCACATGTCGATCCGCATCAATGATTTCCTCACCGGACTGTTCCTGGGAATCGGCATCAAGCTTGTTGATTTCAAAATCGAGTTTGGCAGGCTCTATGAAAATGACATGATGCGCATTGTGCTCGCCGACGAAATCAGCCCCGACTCGTGCAGGCTCTGGGACATCAAGACCAACGACAAGATGGACAAGGATCGCTTCCGCCGCGACATGGGAGGCCTCGTCGAAGCCTATCAGGAAGTGGCCAGGCGTTTAGGCATCATCACCGAAAACGAAAAACCCGAGCGCACCAAACCCAAACTCGTGAAAAGCGACAAATAATGAAGGCACACGTAAAGGTCACGCTCAAGAAAGGCGTCCTCGACCCCCAAGGCAAAGCCATCGAAGGCGCATTGGGCCATCTCGGATTCGCCGGCATCGAAAGCGTTCGCCAAGGCAAATACTTCGAAATCGATGTGGCGGAAACGGACAAGGCAAAAGCCATGTCCGAAGTCAAAGCCATGTGCGAAAAACTCATCGCGAATACGGTGATTGAGAATTACGATATAGAGCTCGCATGAAATCAGCCGTCGTCGTATTCCCCGGCATCAATCGCGAGCGCGACATGATGCTGGCGCTTGAAGCCACCACGGGCCACAAACCTGTGGCCGTCTGGAACACGGAGACTGAACTTCCAAAAGTTGATCTCATCGTCGTCCCCGGCGGGTTCTCCTACGGCGATTATCTCCGTTGCGGAGCCATTGCGGCCCGCTCACCCATCATGACAGATATCCGCGCCAAGGCATTGAAGGGACTCAGAGTTCTTGGCATCTGCAACGGCTTTCAGATCATCACTGAGGCAGGCTTGCTGCCGGGCGCCCTGGTGCGTAATTCCCATCTCCATTTCGTCTGCCGCGAAGTGAAACTCAGCGTCGAAAACAATCAGACCTTCTTCACCAACAAAATGGCCAAAGGTGCTGTCGTATCCTGCCCCGTGGCCCATGGGGAAGGCAACTACATCTGCGACGCAGAAACCCTCAAAGCCATCGAAGCCGAAAACCGTGTCGTGTTCCGCTACGCCGAAGGCACCAACCCCAACGGCGCCATGAACGACATTGCCGGAATCATCAACCAGCAAGGCAACGTCATCGGCATGATGCCCCACCCCGAAAACATGATCGAATCCTTGCACGGAAAGACCGATTGCAGGCCGCTGTTTGAAAGCCTGCTGGCAGCTTAATCAACGCAAATTTTCGTAAACTCTGCCGCCATTACCTAAGGCCTCATTCACCTCACGCGGCGTTAATCATAGATTAACGACGATGTTTGTCGTTAAATGGTAACGCTAACGCCGCTAAAGATATTGAGTGAGGCAATCATGTTCAATTCATTATTCAGCCGGAGCAATTCCTACAAAAACAACAACTCCCTCGAACAGACGAGTTTGGAACTGCAATTTCGCGCCCAGAAAGTGTTGCGCGGCGAGGCAGCGAATCATTACAACTTCGTAGCCGAGCCCGCTCAAACCCGCCCCCCTTCGCGAGCGCCGCACCTGAACAACGCGGCCTAATATTCGCGAATGCCGGTTTTGATGCCGTGCCGCGCCAGGGATGGTGCGTAGTCCTCCAACTCCAGATCACGGTGGCCGGAGCGGGCTCCTGGCTTCGGCAACCGCCCTTCGAGGCAATGCCGGATGATGGCTTCCGCCGCCATCGACGGAATGCAAGGTCCGCCATCGCCTTCCGCCAGCAAGTTCCAACTGCGCGTAACTTTCTTGGAAGCGCGGAGACCTGTGATTTCAACAATCATGCCGCCCCGATGTTCACCCCAACGAACCGTATTCACCATCCAGTTCATCGCAGGCGCCAGCGGCGCCAATGATCGAAACAAGCCGAGCTTGACCAGCCCGGCAGCCAACCACAGCAGGCGGTGCAAAACCGCTGGCGTCGGACCCGCCCCCACCCAAATCGATTTCACATCTGGCCAATCCCAACTGAGCACCTGAAGGTCAGGCACGTCGGTCAGGGCAAATCGAATGCGCGGCAGCGGCCTCTCGCCCGGCACATGCACCATCAGATACTTGCTGTCGAAAAACCCGGTGCCAAGACCCCACTTTCCACCGCGCAATATCTTGACGGGCCGCCCAGCATAGCTTGCAACTGCACGGATCAGTTAAGGCCCGCAACAGCATATGGGGAAGGCGCTATACCCGCAACAATCTCGTCAAAACTATCAAGTTCCAATGCCAGCTTTCGAACAACTGCGGCAGTCAGCACCGGAAAGCTGCTCATGCCAGATAGTGCAAAACACCCAGATTTCTGGGCTAATTCATTCAGTGTTGAAATTTGGGCAACAAAATCTGCGCCATCAGCAAGATCAACGTAATTGGCCCCCGCAGCAAGTGCCTCGCACACCAATCGGTAGGGGTCTTCGCCATAGGCTTGAAACGGTCCTGACGCATCAACCACCAAATCCGGTTTCAACCTGTTCAAAACGTCGGCACCATCCATGCGGTCCATACGAACTGCCACAAGCTTGGCTACCCCCACATGCGCAGCGCAAAACTCTTCAGCAGACCTCAGGTTTCGCCCCGCAATAAATAGTGTCAGCCGCCCCTCATCCAGCAGCAACTCGGCAAGCCTCCCTCCAAAGATACCGTAACCACCAATGATGAGAACCTTCATTCAAGAAACCGATCTCGTTCGTCGACCGCGGGAACAATGAACCTGGCAAAGCCCGAACAGAGAACACAAACACCATCAAAGAAGAAAATTGGTCGATCATCAGGAAACCACGGGACGGTTACATCCGTGCGGTAGCTATGCGGCTGGAAATTCATCTAAAATTTGGCATAACACTTCTGATAAACTCAAACAACATTTGCCTAAATTGGTGACGAACATGGTAACCGCCTGTTGGTATTGGCATCTTTTAATGATGGTTTAACATCGAATTTCTTGCTCTACAGGAACTGCACGCACTGGGGGTACGGCACAGAATGAACAACTAGAAGTGGGACCAAAAAATGTTCAAGTCAATGTTCAAGCCGAAACCGCCAACGCCGGAGCAAATTCTTGCCTTGGAACAGGCAAACCGGGCCCTGCGCGGACGTATATACCAGATGATGAATCCGGATATCAAAAACCACCTTGGCCTTACCAAACTCCGCAAAGTTGAGCGAGACGATTGGTCAGAGGCCAGCGCAGCTTAGCTGACCATAACAAGCACCTTCAAACTCTCCAAGGCAAGCGACAGGTCCCCTCATCCGGAGCCTGTTGCTTTTAAGATGCCTTATGTTAGCCTTCCATCCAGCACCCCACCACACCGGAGACAGACGCTATGTCAGGCTATTATGATCTGGGTCAGCACACCCGTGCCATAACAACCGCGTCCAAAGAAGCACAAACCTGGTTCGATCGCGGGCTTCTCTGGTGTTATGGCTACAACCACGAAGAAGCTGTGCGCTGCTTTCAGAAGGCTGCCGCATCCGATCCCAATTGCGCCATGGCCCAGTGGGGCATCGCCTATGCGGCGGGCCCTAACTACAACAAGCAATGGGCAGCCTTCGATGCAACTGATCTGCAAAGTTCATTGGGCCTCGCGTGTGCAGCGACCGAACGCGCAACTGCCCTGTTGGCGAACGCCACCCCCACTGAACAGGCCCTCATCCGCCCGCTCGCCAAGCGCTATCCGGTCAACGATCCGGGCGTCGTAACGCCAATCTGGAACGATGACTATGCCGCTGCAATGCGTGAAGTTTACGCAAGCTACAAAGATGATCTCGACATCACCGCCCTCTTTGCTGAAGCCATCATGAACCGCACACCGTGGCAACTATGGGATATCAAAACCGGAAAGCCCGCCGCCGGCGCCGACACTGCTGAAGCCATCGCAGTATTGGAGCGCGCCATGCGAACGGAGGCAGGCATGCGCCATCCCGGCGTGCTCCACATGTATTTACACCTCATGGAAATGTCGCCGCACCCCGAACGCGCCCTCCGCGCCGGTGACGCCTTGAAAAATCTCGTGCCTGATGCAGGCCATCTCATTCACATGCCAACCCACATTGACGTGCTGTGTGGGCACTACAAGGATGTGATCGAGCGCAATACCGAAGCAGCGATCGCCGACCAGAAATATCTGGCGAGCGAGGGCGCAATCAATTTCTACACGCTCTATCGCTGCCACAACATTCATTTCATAATCTATGGCGCAATGTTCTCAGGCCAGTATGCACCGGCAATCGCCGCCGCCAATCAAATGATCGCAACCATCCCCGAAGAACTACTGCGGCTTGAGTCTCCCACCATGGCCGATTGGCTCGAAGCCTTCGTGCCCACAAAGTTCCACGTGCTCATCCGCTTTGGAAAATGGCGGGAGATTATCGCAGAACCCCTGCCCTCCGATCAAAAACTCTATTGCGTAACGACTGCGATGCTGCATTACGCCAAGGCCGTAGCCCACGCCGCCACTGCAAACCTGCCCGCCGCCGAAGAGCAGGCAAGACTGTTCGAAGTCGCAGTCGCCCGGGTTCCAGAATCGCGCACACTTTTCAACAACACCAGCCTCGACATCCTCAAAGTTCCCGCCGAAATGCTGCGCGGAGAAATCGAATACCGCAAAGGCAATTTCAAGCAGGCGTTCATGCACCTCCGAAACTCCGTCGATATCTACGACAACATGCGCTACGACGAACCCTGGGGCTGGATGCAACCCACCCGCCACGCACTCGGCGCATTGCTGCTGGAGCAAGGCCATGTCGAAGAAGCCGAAGCCGTCTACCGCGCCGATCTGGGCCTTGACAATACACTGGCCCGCGCCTGCCAACACCCCGACAACATCTGGAGCCTGCACGGCTACCACGAGTGCCTCGTGCGGCTGGGCAAAAACGTCGAAGCCACAATGATCAAACAACGCCTGGATCTGGCAATCGCCCGCGCCGACATCCCGATAAAATCATCCTGCTTCTGCCGGATGAGCGCGGCGTAATCATCCCGACTCCCCAACAATGGTTGGTCATTCCGGCAGAAGCCGGAATCTGTTGAATACTGGCAAAGATTCCGGCTTTCGCCGGAATGACGGTGTGTGGTGTTTTCTGCGGCTTGTGAATCCCCGCCACTGTCGCTAAACCGCCCCGCAACATGCCTCATTCAAACTCTGTCAAAATCACCCCCGAACTCGTCAAGCAACATGGTCTCAAGCCCGATGAGTACGAACGCTTCATCAAGTTGCTGGGGCGCGAACCCACCATCACCGAGCTTGGCATCTGTTCGGCCATGTGGAACGAGCACTGCTCTTACAAGTCTTCCAAGAAATGGTTGAAAACCCTCCCCACCAAGGGCCCGCGTGTCATCCAGGGGCCGGGCGAAAATGCTGGCGTCATTGATATCGGCGATGGCCAGGCCGTGGTGTTCAAAATGGAAAGCCACAACCACCCCTCCTTCATCGAACCGTATCAAGGCTCAGCCACCGGCGTGGGCGGCATCTTGCGCGACGTGTTCACCATGGGCGCCCGCCCCATCGCTGCCCTCAATGCATTGCGTTTCGGTTCACCCGATCATCCCAAAACCCGCCATCTCGTTTCCGGCGTCGTCGCTGGCATTGGCGGCTATGGCAATTCCTTCGGCGTGCCGACAGTCGGTGGCGAAGTAAATTTCCACAGCCGTTACAATGGCAACATTCTGGTCAACGCCATGGCCGTGGGCCTCGCCGACGCTAACAAGATTTTTTACTCCAAGGCCAAAGGTGTAGGCCTCCCCGTGGTCTATCTCGGCGCCAAAACCGGCCGCGACGGCATCCACGGAGCCACCATGGCATCCGCCGAATTCGATGACGATGCCGACGAGAAACGCCCGACAGTTCAGGTGGGCGATCCCTTCACCGAAAAATGCCTGCTGGAAGCCTGCCTTGAGCTGATGGCCTCAGGCGCTGTCATCGCAATTCAGGACATGGGGGCCGCGGGCCTCACATCATCAGCGGTTGAAATGGGAGCCAAAGGCGACCTTGGGATTGAACTCAATCTCGATTCCGTGCCCTGCCGCGAAACCCACATGACAGCTTACGAAATGATGCTGTCTGAATCCCAAGAGCGCATGCTCATGGTGCTCCGCCCGGAACTGGAGAAGCAGGCCGAAGCCATTTTCCATAAATGGGGCCTGGATTTTGCAATCGTGGGCCAGACCACTGACACGCTGCGCTTTGTGATCAAACACGAAGGCGAAGTGAAAGCTGATCTGCCCATTAAGCAGATGGGCGATGAGGCCCCGGAATATGACAGGCCATGGGTCGAGCCAAAAAAATTGCCCGTCCTCCGCGATGTGCCGCCCCCCAATGATCTGAAAGCCGCGATCCTGAAAATCATGGGTTCGCCCGATATGTGCTCAAGGCGCTGGGTGTGGGAACAATATGATCACTTGATCGGCTCCAACACCGCGCAAATACCCGGCGGTGATGCCGGCGTGGTACGCGTGGGGCCCAACAAGGCCATTGCGCTGACAACTGACGTAACGCCCCGTTATGTGGAAGCTGATCCCTTCGAAGGCGGCAAGCAGGCGGTGGCTGAAAGTTGGCGCAACCTCATATGCGTCGGAGCCGAACCCATCGCCATCACCGATAACCTCAATTTCGGCAACCCGGAAAAACCCGAAATCATGGGCCAGCTCGTGCTTGCCATCAAAGGCATCGACGCGGCTTGTCGCGCGCTGGAATACCCGGTCGTTTCCGGCAACGTCTCGCTCTACAATGAAACCAACGGCCAGGCGATTTTGCCAACACCGGCAATCGGCGGCGTTGGCCTGCTCGCCGACCTGAGTAAAATGACAACGCTGGCTTTCAAAACGGCTGGCGATGCGATCTTGCTGGTAGGTGGCCATGGCTCCCATCTCGGCCAGTCCATCTATCTCAGGGAAGTGCTGGGCCGCGAAGAAGGCGCACCGCCGCCCGTTGATCTGGAAAAAGAAAAACGCCACGGAAACTTCGTGCGAAATCTCATCAACCAGTCCCAAGTCACCGCAGTGCATGACATTTCCGACGGCGGCTTGCTCGCAGCGGTCGTCGAAATGGCCATGGCATCGGGCCTCGGCGCAAATCTCGACTCCATGAATCATGAAGCCCTCTTCGGCGAAGATCAGGCCCGTTACGTCCTCACCTGCCCCGCCAAAGAAGCCGCCAAGATCATCACCCAGGCCCATGTCAAAGGCGTTGATGTCATCCGCATTGGAATTGTAACGGCGGAGGCGGCTTTAAAGATCGGCGAAACTGAAATCGAAATCGCAGAACTAAAATCAGCGCATGAAGGCTGGTTCCCTAATTATATGGCGGGTTGAGGCCTGTTCCTCAAATGAGGTAATGTGTTTTGCTGGAAATCGATAAAACTAATATTACTGAACTTTGCCCACAGGCAAATTCTATCCGCCCTGTAGTTTTGCAAGACAAAAATCATCCCGATTACATAGGAGTTGTCGGTTCCTCCACGATGATAAGGCGAAACGCAAAAAATTACGTTGTATGCACCAGACACCAACTCACTTTATCAGTGGGCACTGAAAACAAACTCAACGATTCTTCTTCACCTTTGTTCATTAGTCACACGGATAGTGGGGAACTCCGCAGCATCCCCGTGGAAAGCTGCGTATTTGCAACCGACCCAGAAAGACAGGAACTGCATGACATTCTGATTTTCAAAGTAGCGGAAGAGCATTTAGACAGTCTTTGGTTTTATCCACTCGTCGAATTGCCGACTGGCAATCGGCTTGGTTCATTTTTTATCGGCTGCCCTTCGGAATTGCTTGAAATCTCCTATGAACCACTGAACGTTCTTTTCAGAACTGTTGTTTATGTTTGCGCTCACGATGCCGAAGCAGTTTTGCAAGAAAAACACTTCAATAGATATTCTTATGACCCCAAGAAAGCCATCAATTTGGATGGCTTTAGTGGCGGGGCAATGTTCTCTGGCTACGAAACATCAGATGGCCCACAAGTCTTTTTATCCGGCATAATCACGAGAGGCGGGAACGGATTTGTTCATGTAATCGATGCAAACTATGTTGCAAATGCAATTGATCGAACATTGCCTCCATAAATTGAGTCTTGAACTGTGTGTGTCTCCTTCGCAGACTGAGGATGACGGACCTAACCCAACATCACCACCCGCGTCCCCACCTGCACATTGGCGTAGAGGTGGACGACGTCTACGTTGAGCATTCCAATGCATCCTTCCGTGGCTTTGCGCCCGATGTCTGAACGCTTGGCGGCTCCATGGATGCGGTTGATCGTGTCCACCTCACCTTTGTAAAGATACATGGCGCGGGCACCCATTGGATTATCGGGACCGCACGGCATGCCGTTTTTCCATTTTGCCGGTTCAGGTTTGATTTCCAAATGATAGGGCGCTGGCGTCCATGTCGACCATTTCACCATTTTTATGATGACCTCGCCCGTCCATGCCTTGGCGCCTTTGCCATTCCAACTCGCCGCTGGTAATTTGTCTCTCCCCGCACTATGTCTGGGGCAAATAGAAAGGCAAGACCCATGGCCATGGCCGCCGCAGACATCGAACGCTTCATCAAGGAAGCAATGCCCGACGCCGTTGTCGAAATCCGCGATCTCGCAGGCGACGGCGACCACTACGCCGCCACTATCCAGTCCGCCGCCTTCAAAGGCAAATCCCGCGTCCAGCAGCACCAAATGGTGTATGCTTCCCTGAAAGGCCGCATGGGCGGAGAACTACACGCACTCGCTCTAACAACCAGTATTCCGGAGAATTGAAAAATGACTGACATTAAAACCTGGATCGAAAATGAAGTTAAAGCCAATGACGTGGTTCTCTTCATGAAGGGAACGCCTGATGCGCCAGCGTGCGGGTTTTCCAACAAGGCGACGCAAATTCTCACCCACATGGGCGTGCCCTTCAAGGGCATCAACGTGTTGGATAGCGACGAAGTTCGCCAGGGCATCAAGGAATACACCAACTGGCCCACCGTGCCGCAACTCTATGTCAAGGGCGAATTCGTGGGCGGCAGCGACATCATGGTGGAAATGTTCCAGTCCGGTGAATTGAAGCAGTTGCTGGAGGAAAAAGCGATCGCCTAGCATTTCCTCATGCTGAGGAATGAATGGAAAACACTGGAGCAATGCGCCGACGTCAATTGACGTCCGGCGTTTCTTCAAGCATTCTTCCGCCATGCTCACGCTTTTCTACGCCCCCAACACCTGCGCCCTCGCCTCACACATCGCGCTCGAAGAGGCAGGCGCCGCTTTTGAAGCCAAGCGTTTGAACTTTGCCGAGGGCGAGCAGCGCAAATCTGAATATCTCAAGATAAATCCCAAGGGCCGTGTTCCAGCCCTAGTAACTGACCAGGGCATTCTGACCGAAACGCCGGCCATCCTGGTTTACATCGCGCAAACCTACCCACAAGCCAATCTGGCATCGCTGAACGATCCCTTCAAATTCGCGCAGATGCAGGCCTTCAACAGTTACCTGTGTTCCACCGTCCATGTGGCGCACGCCCACCGCCCGCGTGGGAGCCGCTGGTCCGACGATGCAGCGGCAATTGAATCCATGAAGAAAAAAGTTCCGCAAAACATGGGCGACTGTTTTGAAATCATCGAGCGGGACTACTTCAAGGGCCCGTGGGTGATGGGTGAAAACTACTCGATCTGCGATCCCTACCTGTACACCGTCGCAGCGTGGCTGGAAGGCGATGGCGTGGATCCCGCCCGCTTTCCAAAAGTGCTCGACCACCGCAACCGCATGGCGGAGCGCGCTGCTGTGAAGAAAGCTTTGAGCCGCGAGAAAGTTTAGGGCCACCACCAATTGACGGGGACCATATCCCCTGTCATGTGATAGCCAAGATGGCACTTACCGACGCTACACCTCGCAACACTATGCTTGCCACAGCAGCCCTCGCCTTCACCATCGCGATTTGGGGACTGACACCAGTTTACATCCGTTCCTTCGCACTGGTTGCGGGCGCCGCTGACTCCCTCATCATTCGCAATGTGCTGGTCTCCGTATTGTTCCTGATTTTCCTGCCATTTTTTGGAGGATTCCGCATTGCCTGGCAAGACTTGCCGCGACTGGCGCTTGTTTCACTTGTGGGAATGCTCGGCTATAATCTGGGATCAGTATTCGGATTTTTCTATGCGCCAGCCGGAATTGGCGGCCTGATCATAGCAACGCAGCCGCTGCTCATTGCCGTGTTGGCGGCAATTGCGGGCAGCGAAAAGCTCACTGCGGCGGCAATCCTTGGCCTCATCATTTCATTCATCGGTTCGATCTTCCTGTTTCAAGACGATGGTTCCTCAGTGCTGCCCCGCAGCGAAATTCTCATCGGCAGCAGTCTCATATTTCTGTCAGGCCTGGCATGGTCGATCTATGTGGTGTTCAGCAAGCCGCTCATTCAGATCTATGGCTCCTACAAGATCAGCGCCCTCACCCTTGCGATCGCTGCCCCACCGCTCCTCATCCTTGCTTCGCCGGAAACCTTGAACGTGGCGCTGAACCTTGATGGCAGCGCGCTGCGCACCCTGTTCTTTCTGGTTGTCATCGCAACCTTCATGGCGCTGATGACGTGGAATTACGCCACCGGAATTTTGCGCCCAACGGCTATTGGCGCTTCCCTCTATCTCGTGCCAATTCTCGCGGTAATTTCCGGATATTTTTTGCTCGATGAAGCAGTCACCAGAAACACGCTCATCGCCGGAGCCATCATCATGGCAGGTGTCGCCGTGGCGCAGTTCGGACCATCATTGAAAATGCGTGGCAAGATTGCCGGAGTTGCGGCCCTGCTTTTTGCCGTTTCAGTTTGGGGCCTCGTTCCCGTTGCCACGCGCTTTCTGGTGCTCGATGTGCAGCCGCAGACCGTGATGATCCTCCGGGTATTTCCGGCTGGCATAATCGGGTTGCTGGTCGTTATCCATATGGGCGTCAGACCCATGCCATGGACCGCCTGGACGAGAATTATCGCAGCAGCAGTCATCGGCAACGTCGGCTATCAGGTGCTGTCAATTTTCGGCGCGCAATACATACCCGCAAGTTGGACGGGCATGTTGTTCGGCCTCGAGCCGGTCTTCGTAGCCCTGTTCGCCGTAATCCTGGCAGGCGACAGGATTACAACGTCTCTCGTTGCAGGAATGAGTCTGGCCCTGATCGGAACGGCGGCCCTCATGCTTGGCAATGTTATAGCGCCAGCCGAAGATGTGGGCATATTGGGCATCATTCTGGTAACGCTCGGTTCCATGGGCTGGGGCATTTACACCGTTCTCATTCGGCCCGTGTCTGCAGAATATGGCTCAACCCAAGTCGCCTGCCTCACGCTGGGCATCTCCGCATTCCCCATGTTTTTGCTTTTTACGCCAGAATTCCCCCAAGCCGTCCAAGTCCTGAACCTGCAACAATGGGGCGTCGTGGCATTTGTTGTGACTTTCTGCACGTTTGGCGGAACCGTCGCATGGAATTTCGCCCTCGGCCACATGTCAAGTTCACTGGCTGGAATGTTCCTGTACGTTCAACCACTGGTAGCCGCAATTGGCGGAATATTCCTGCTTGGCGAAAGTCTGAGCTTTACATTGATCACCGGAGGGGCCTTGATTATAGCTGGCGTGGCGATTGCCCAGTTTGGCCCCCATTTTTTCAAACGTCCCATGCACAAAAGTGACTTGTTCAAATAGTCTTACCCGCTACTCTGCCTGACATGGAAGATTTGAGCAAACCGCTCCCCTGGTATTTCACTCCCGCTGTAATCATCATCTCAGGTTGCCTTGTGGCCATGGTGAACTTTGGCGTGCGCTCCAGTTTCGGCCTTTTCACCGCCCCAATTTCTGAAGCCCATCTGTGGCCCCGCGAAATTTTCTCTTTTGGCCTCGCCCTGCAAAACCTCCTCTGGGGCATTGCAACACCGATGGCAGGCGCCATGGCGGATCGCTACGGTTCGGCCCGCGTGCTGATGGTTGGCGCCATTTTTTACGCGGTTGGAACTTTCACCATGGCCATCGCTGAAGCTCCACTCGTTTTCCACATGGGTGCTGGAATCCTGACTGGCATTGGTGTTGCCATGTCATCCTTTGGAATTGTCATGGCAGCTCTCGGTCGCATCGTGCCGCCCGAAAAGCGCTCCTGGGCATTCGGCATTGCCACCGCTTCCGGCTCACTCGGCCAATTCGTATTTGCCCCCATCGGCGGCGCCTTGATTGCTGCCTACGGCTGGCAAAATGCCCTCATCGTTCTCGCCGCATCGACGCTGCTGATCCTGGTATTTGCCCTGCCCCTGATGGCTCACAATACATCCGGCAGCAAGGCAGACGCAGGCGAAGCCGACATCACCATGCAACAAGCGATCATGGGCGCCTTTGGCCACAGGTCTTACGTGATGCTTGTCTCCGGCTTCTTTGTCTGCGGATTCCAGTTGGCCTTTATTACAGTGCATCTGCCTCCATATCTCAGCGAACACGGCATCAGCGTGGAGTCAGCGGGCTTTGCAATGGCTGCCATCGGATTGTTCAATGTGGTTGGCTCTTACATTTCGGGAATGATCGGCGGCAAGTTCCAGAAAAAAATTCCCCTCAGCCTCATCTATATTCTGAGATCGATAACCGTTGTGGCATTCATATCCCTGCCGATTACGCCAACATCCACGCTGGTGTTCACATCGACAATGGGGCTTCTGTGGCTCTCGACCATTCCGCTCACCATGGGCCTCGTCACCGTTATGTTCGGCACCCGCTATATGGCGACGCTCTATGGTTTTGTTTTCTTGAGCCACCAGATCGGTTCTTTCTTCGGCGTCTGGCTGGGCGGCAGGCTCTATGATCAATTTGGCTCCTATGATCCGGTTTGGTGGATGGGCGTTGGGCTTGGCGTGTTTGCAGCGCTCATCCATTTGCCGATCACGGAAGGTCGTGCCCCCAGATTCGCGGCTGCGTAAATCAATGCGCTGGTCTGGCCACCGCCTCGCGATAACATTTTTTCTAAGTGTGATCGGGCTATGGATCATCGTCATGGCCGTGCTCATGCGGCAAGGCTCGCTGCCAGCTGAAGCCTCCGGCCCCATGCTTGCCGTGTTTGAACCGGGCACCACACCTGATGACATATTCGCCAAGCTGGTGAACGCTGGCGCCAAACCCGTTCGCGAAACGGCATTCGGATTCATCTGGGTTGTGGCAGGCGATGAACCGGGACTTGCCGGGCGGCTTGCCCAACAGGGTGCAATCGGCGCCTATCGCGAACTCCCCCTTAATCCCTCCATCGCCGGCTGCTTTGCCCTTGCTGACGCAAAAATTGCGTCATACACTGGCCTGCAATGAATGCCATCGAACAGCTTAAAGCCAATGTAGCCGTTCCTTTCAACGAAGCGCGCGCCATGCCGAAGGCCGTCTACACCTCGCAGGAATTTGTGGCGGCTGAGGAAGAAAATATCTTCCGCAAGGAATGGTTCTGCGTCGGCCGCGCCAGTTCACTGGCAAATCCCGGTGATTACGTAACGCTCGAACTGAGCCACCAGCCGATCATGGTCATCCGCGATCACGATGGAACCTTGCGCGCCCAATCCAACGTCTGCCTGCACCGCATGTCAATTTTGCTCAAAGGCTCTGGCAACACCAAAGGCATTGTCTGCCCCTATCATGGCTGGAGTTACAATCTCAACGGCAATCTGCGCGCTGCCGCTGCGATGAAGCTGAACGATGGTTTCTGCAGGGACAGTTACAGCCTGCCGCAGATCCGCTGCGAAGTGTGGCTCGGCTGGATCATGATTTCGCTCAATCCGAACGCTGTTCTGCCGCAGGAAAAATTCGCGGCTGTTGAAGATCTGATCGCTGACTACGGCATGGAAAGCTATGTCGAAAGTTTTCAGGAGCATCATGTCTGGGATACGAATTGGAAAGTGCTCGCCGAGAATTTTATGGAGAGCTACCACCTGCCCGTCTGCCATGCGGGAACAATCGGCGGCCTGTCAAAGCTCGATGAAATGGTGTGCCCGCCCGGCCTGCCGACGTTCAACTATCACACCATCCTGAAAGACGACCGCCTCAAGATAGCGCTGGCGCACCCATCAAACACCCGCATGCAGGGCGACAGGCGGCGCACCACATTCCTGCTGGCCATCTATCCCAGCCTGCTCATTACGCTCACCCCCGGCTACTTCTGGTATCTGTCTTTGCATCCACAAGGCCCCGGCCAGGTGCGCATCATATTCGGCGGCGGCATGTCGCCTGACTATGCCAACGACACCGATTCGCAAGCCCATTTCAAACAACTCAAAACTTTGCTGGATGAAGTCAACATCGAAGACCGCGGCTGCACCGAGCGCGTCTATCGCGGCCTCTGCTCAGAAATGGCCAAACCCGGCCACCTCTCGCACCTGGAAAGGCCAAATTATGACTTCGCAACCTATTTGGCGGGGCAGCTTTAAAGCAAACGGCGGAGAAAACTCCGCCGAATTTTTCACATCCCCTTGAAGAAATCCACGACAGACTTGGTGTAACCAGCCGGATCCTGCAACATGGCGAAGTGGCTTGCTTCCGGAAGAATGATGAGCTTGGCGCCCGGGATAACGCTGGCCATGTAATCCGTATGGACACGCGTGATCGCCTCGTCGTGATCGCCAAGAACGATCGCCGTCGGCACAGTGATCTTGCCCAACTGCTCCTTTGTCCACGCAGGTTCCGAAGCCCACATCTTGCTGATCTGCTCAAGGAACGCTGCGTATTGATCAGGTGTCTTGGACATCTTCGCATAGTCCTTGCCCATGCGCTCAATATAGGCATTGAAGGTAACATTGTTGGCAACAGCTGGATCAACACCATCCACCGTCACGTTGGCGGCTTGCGCATAAAGCTTGTTCAGGCGCTCGGGATGTTTCATCGCAATTTCAAGGCCGATAATGCCACCATCGCTCCAGCCGACGATTGAAACCTTGCCAATCTTGAGATAGTCCAGCAACGCAACAAAATCGGAGGCCATCAGGCTGTAACCAAAAGCCTGCGCATCGCGCGATGAGCGCCCGTGGCCACGGCTATCAGCAACTATCACCTGGTTGGTTTTCGAAAGCTCTATAACCTGATTGGCCCATATGTCGGCATGCCCAAGTCCGCCGTGGATCAGCAGTATGGGTTCGCCCACGCCATAAGCCGCATAATACATTTCAATGCCGTTCACAGGTGCATAGCCACTTTGAGCAGCCGCGGGCATGGCGGGCTGTTCAGGTATCGTCATCCATCGATCTTGCGCAACAGCCGACGAGCAAAAAACAAAAAATGCCAGAATTCCAAAAAATGCTTTGATCTTGTCCATTTTCCTACCCCTTGGTCCCCAGCTCAAATATCTGAACATAGAATGCGCCCAAAGGCAAACGGCGGAGAAAATCCCCGCCGTTTGGAACTCGAAATCTGAGGCAGATTAACGTGAGTAGTATTCCACCACGTAGTTTGGCTCCATCTGAACCGGGTAAGGAACGTCGGTCAAAGCAGGCACGCGGACCAGTTTCGCCGTCATCGCCTTGTGATCAACTTCCACGTAATCCGGCACATCACGCTCGGCCAATTGAACGGCTTCCAGAACGATGACAAGTTCCTTGGACTTGGCGGTCAACTCAAGTGCATCGCCCGGCTTGATGCGCATGGAAGCGATGGTCACGCGGCGACCGTTGACCTTCACATGGCCGTGGCTGACGAACTGGCGGGCGGCAAACATGGTTGGAACAAATTTGGCGCGGTAGATGATTGCATCCAGACGGCGCTCCAGCAAACCAATCAGGTTCTCTGACGTATCGCCCTTCATGCGCGAGGCTTCCTCATAAACCTTCGAGAACTGGCGTTCGGAAATATTGGCGTAATAGCCTTTCAGCTTCTGCTTGGCCTTGAGCTGAATGCCGAAGTCCGACATTTTGCCCTTGCGGCGCTGGCCGTGCTGGCCGGGGCCATATTCACGCTTGTTGACCGGGCTCTTTGGACGACCCCAGATATTTTCGCCCATGCGGCGATCAATTTTGTGCTTAGCGGGTTGACGCTTTGTCATTTACGGTTCTCCATAACCATTTAAGTTGGAACCTACCCTCCTCCTCTGGTCTCCCAGTCGACAGAACTCCGAAAAGCTCACGGGCAAGCGAGGGTGGGCTTCTAGCGGAGCAATCCCTGGATGTCAAACCGGCAGATCGATGAATTCATGGACCGAAAAACCCTTGTTGGCATAAGCTGTTAGCGATTTTCTTGCGCCGTCATTGGGCGCGGTAAGCAGCAGCGTATTGGCCTTTGGAACGGCTTCGTCAGGTCCTGCCAGCCTGATAGTCGACAAGACATCGGCCACCCGCCGCGCAATGGCAGGTGCTGGATCGAGATAGTCAACCTCCCAGGGTGCAACCAGTTTCATTTCCTCAAGCAGCAGCGGATAATGCGTGCACCCCAAAACCACAACATCGGTTCTCTTGCCGCCGCGTGTCCGAAACACTGGGGTGACCTCCTGGCGCAGCTCTTCAAGATCAGGCGCCTGCCCCAGGAGTTTGCGCTCGGCAATTTCAGCTAGCCGCTTCGCACCATGCAGAATGACTTCGCAGTGGAGTGCATAAGTGTGAATGAGTGCATGGGTGTATTCGCGGCTCACTGTTCCAGGGGTTGCCAAAACACCAATCACGTTGGACTTGGTTTGCGCTGCCGCAGGCTTGATGGCAGGCACGGTTCCCACAAATGGAACTTGAAACTTCTCCCGCAAAGCCACCATGGCCAACGTTGAGGCTGTATTGCAAGCGATGACCACAATATCGGGTCTGGTTCTTTCGATGAGTGCGCCCATCACATGCAATATCCGGGCAACCAGTGCATCTTCCTTCCATACGCCATAGGGAAAACCTGCGTTGTCGGCCGCATAAATCAAATCAGCGTTTGGCAGTTGTGTGCGAACGCAGGATGCAACGGTCAATCCGCCCGTGCCGGAATCAAAGATCAAGATGCGTGGGACGGTCACTCCTTTGGTTCCTTCCGTCTGAGATGCGTGCGCGTGAGCGAAGATACCAAGCCACGCAATGTTTTTATCTCCTGCTCCGCCAATTCAGCCCGCATGAACAGGTTGCGAATATTGCGCAGCATCGTTGGCTTCTTTTTGTCTGTCTTGAAAAACCCGGCCTCATCCAGCTCGCGCTCAAGATGGTCAAAAAAACCGTAGAGTTCATCCTTGGTGGCTGGCCGCGTATCGGGCATTTGCAGTCCGGGTCCATCAAGGGCCGCAAGTTCGTGGGTTTGTTGGCCTAGCGTTTCCGCCTGATTCTTGTACCACTCATAACCCATCAGCAAAACGGCCTGCGCAATATTGATCGAAGCAAAAGCCGGGTTCACAGGTGCGGTGACAATAACATCCGCTAAAGAAATCTCCTCATTGCTCAAGCCAAAGCGTTCACGCCCGAAGAGCATCGCAATTTTTTCGCCCCGCCCGATGCGCGCCCGCATATCATGGCCCGCCTGCTCCGGCGTGATCACGCCCTTGATCATGTCGCGCGGGCGCGCCGTGGTAGCGTAGACATAATTCACGTCCCCGAGGGAGGCCGCCACATCATCGTAAACCTTGGCCCCCTCAACAATCCAATGGGCGCCCGATGATGCGTTCAGCGCTTTTTCATTGGGCCAGCCATCCCTGGGCGCCACCAGCCGCATTTCATGCAGGCCAAAATTCGCCATGGCGCGCGCCGCCGTGCCGATATTCTCGCCAAGTTGCGGATGCGCCAGCACCACAAGGGGTGCGGGCCCCAAAACCTGTTTCTGCGTCTTGTCAGTGCCTGCCATCAAGCGGAGGGATAGCGGGAATGGTTCCGTTTCGAAAGTGCATTTGCAAACCCCGCCGCCTTTCCCAGTTTCAAATTATAATCATTCTAATATGTGGTTTTTATTGGGTTTTCAGAAAATCTGACTTGACATTCCGTCGCCAGCAAATTAACCGACTAAATTAGTCGGATTAATAACCTCGCCCCATAGGAGCAAACTTAATGTTGTCGCGCAGCATTGCCCCCGTCCTCTTTGGCCTCACCCTTGCAGTCGCCACAGCCTCGCCCTTGCGGGCTGAAGACATTGTCACATACGAAACAACACTAAAAGACAAGTCCTTCACCCCGGCAGAGATAAAAGTGCCTGCCAACAAGCCCTTCATGATCAAGATGACCAATGCCAACGCAGCGCCCGTCGAGCTGGAGGCAAAAGAGTTGAAAATCGAAAAGGTCGCAGCCGGAAATTCGTCGATTGTCGTGCGTGTAAAGGCGCTGGCGCCCGGCAAATATCTTTTTGTCGATGAGTATCAGGAAGACGTGGCCAAAGGCTACGTCATAGCAGAATAAGGAACAATTCCGTGATTGGCGCACTCATCATTGTATTTCGCGAGGTCATTGAAGCGGGCCTCATCATCGGCATCGTACTCGCCGCAACACAAAGCATACACGGCAGCCGCCGGTGGATCTTTGGCGGGGCACTCGCTGGAATTCTGGGAAGCTGCATCGTGGCGGTTTTCACCGGAACCATCGCCCAGGCTTTCGAGGGCTTCGGCCAGGAAATCTCCAATGCCGCAATCCTGGCAACCGCCGTCGTCATGCTCACCTGGCACAATATCTGGATGGCGCAACATGGCCGCTCCCTGGTCAGCGAATTGAAACAGGCAGGACGCGAAGTTCTCGAAGGCAAGAAGCCGCTGTTTGCCTTGGCCATTGTGGTTGGCGCCGCAGTTCTGCGCGAAGGTTCCGAAGTGGTGTTGTTTCTCTATGGCGTCGCAATCAGCGGCGATGGATCAGCGGCAAATTTTGTTGCAGGTGGTGTGGCCGGGCTGGCGCTCGGTGGCCTGATTTCCGGCCTCACCTATTTCGGCCTGTTGCGCATCCCCACGCGCCTTCTCTTCTCTTTCACAAGCTGGCTCATTGCCTTTCTGGCCGCCGGCATGGCCGCCCAGTCAGCCGCATTTCTGGAAAAAGCCGGCCTCGTCGAAGTGCTCGGAAACACCGTCTGGGATGCATCATCAATCATTTCGGAGAAGAGCATCCTCGGTCTCGTCCTGCACACATTGGTGGGCTATAGCGACCAGCCATCAGCACTCCAGTTGCTAGTTTATGTCGCAACACTTGCGGCAATTTTCCTGCTCACCAAACTGGCGGGAAGGCCACGCTCACCCACTCCTTCGATGGCAACCTGATGAGGCGTTTACGAACGCCCGCTCAACTTCTTTATCACCCGCAATTGCGGGAACCACCGGGCCCACAACCCGGCAACCGCCATGGTTCCAGCGCCACCAACGGCAACCGCTGCCACGGTGCCAATAATGGCTGCCATGACACCAGCGCGAAATTCGCCCAGTTCGTTTGACGCCCCGATGAAAACCCGGTTCACCGCGTTCACCCTGCCCCTGACATTGTCTGGCGTCCAAAGCTGCATCAGTGTTTCGCGCACATAAACGCTCACCATGTCAAACCCGCCCATCAGCATGAGGGCGGCAATCGACAGGGGCACATAGGTCGAAAGGCCAAACACCAGCGTGAAAAACCCAAACAACCCGACGCAGACAAACAGGATGGCCCCCGCCCTGTCCTTGATCGGAAAACTCGCCAGGTAAAGCGCAACAGCAACCGCTCCTATGCCGGGCGATGAGCGAAGGAGGCCAAGCCCCCATGGCCCCACGTCCAGAATATCGCGCGCATAAACCGGCATGAGCGCCACTGCACCTCCCAACAACACGGCAAACAAATCCAGCGAGATGGCGCCCAGCACAACTTTCTCATGCCGGATGAACTTGAACCCGGCTAGCAGCGTTGCAAGATTGGTTTCCTGCGCATGGTTCTCCTGCGGAACAGAGCCAATAAAAAACACAAACACCGCAGCAAGTGACAAGAGCACAATGGCGCTGCCATAGGCCGTTGAACCAGAAACACCATACAACAATCCACCCGCCACCGGCCCCGTAATGCTGGTCACCTGCCAGATCATGCTGTTCAGCGATATGCCGTGCGCAATGGCTTCTGGCGGCAAAAGGTTGGGAGCCAAGGCATCGGCGGCCGGATTCAAGAAGGCCCGCGCAAAACCCAAGAGCACCAATATGCCGAATATCGGCAAGACACCCAGCCCTGCCTCAATCGCAATGTACAGAAAACCAGCAGCGCACAGCACTTCAATGGCCAAGCAAATTGCAATGATCATGCGGCGATTGAATTTGTCAGCCACCAACCCGGTAACGAGAACCATCAGCAACGCCGGCAGGAACTGCGCCAATCCCACAAAACCGAGGTCAAGCGGATCGCGCGTCAGGTCATAGACCTGCCACCCCACAGAAACCGACACGATCTGCACAGCAAATCCAGCCGCACCCAGGGCCAGCATGTAAAATACGTAAGGTCTATGATGAAAAGCATTGGAAGAAGCCGCCATGCCCCCTCGTGCCACGGGGCAGACGTGTTTGTCAAAAACTCTCTTTCTAGATGCAAATACGCCTGCTATAGCAACCCCAAATTCCCGCGCAAATCATGAGGTTTCCCAAATGGCTAAAATAAAAGTCGCTAATCCTGTTGTCGAACTCGATGGCGATGAAATGACGCGCATCATTTGGGATTTGATCAAGAAGAAACTCATCCACCCCTATCTTGACGTTGATTTGCATTACTACGACCTCTCAATTGAAAACCGCGACGCCACCAATGACCAGGTGACGATCGATTCAGCCAACGCCATCAAGAAGCATGGCGTTGGCATAAAATGCGCCACCATCACGCCTGATGAAGCGCGCGTCAAAGAATTCACCCTCAAGCAGATGTGGAAATCGCCCAACGGCACCATTCGGAACATTCTGGGCGGCGTCATTTTTCGCGAGCCCATCATCTGCAAAAACGTGCCGCGCCTTGTGCCGGGCTGGACCAAGCCCATCATCATCGGCCGCCACGCATTTGGCGATCAATATCGCGCCACAGATTTTACCTTCCCCGGCAAAGGCACCCTCACCATCAAATTCGTGGGCGATGATGGCGTCGTGATCGAAAAGGAAGTGTTCAAATCACCTGGCGAAGGCGTCGCCATGGCCATGTATAATCTCGACGACTCGATCAAGGAGTTCGCCCGCGCCAGCCTGAACTACGGCTTGTTGCGCAAATACCCGGTGTACCTCTCAACCAAGAACACCATCCTCAAAGCCTATGATGGCCGCTTCAAGGATATATTCCAGGCCATTTTTGACGCCGAATTCAAAACCGATTTCGACAAGGCAGGCATCACCTATGAGCATCGCCTGATTGACGACATGGTGGCCTCTGCCATGAAATGGACCGGCGGATACGTCTGGGCCTGCAAGAACTATGATGGCGATGTCCAGTCAGATCTCGTAGCGCAGGGATATGGCTCGCTGGGCCTCATGACATCCGTGTTAATGACCCCCGATGGCAAGACGGTTGAAGCCGAAGCGGCCCACGGAACCGTTACGCGTCACTACCGCCTGCACCAGCAAGGCAAACAGACATCAACCAATTCCGCCGCATCAATTTTTGCCTGGACCGGCGGCCTGAAACATCGCGCCAAGCTGGATGACAATACAGCCCTGGCAAAATTTGCAACAACCCTTGAGGCCGTTACAATTGCAACCATTGAAGCAGGCGGCATGACCAAAGATTTGGCGGTGCTGGTGGGCCCGGAGCAAACCTGGCTTTCAACCGAAGGCTTCATCGACGCAATCGATCAAAACCTTCAAAAAGCTGCGGGCTGAAAAAACTAGGCAGCCCGCTCCACGGCATCAAGAACACCCGGCAAGTCAATCGGCTTGCCGAAAACGCCCATGGCGCCCGCTGCCATGGCCTTTTTCAGAAGCTCATCAGCGCTATAGCCGGTCATGAAATAAATTTTGGCGTCCGGCCTTTCGGCGCGAATTTCGAGAAAACTGTCGACACCATTTTTGCCCGGCATCATCACATCAAAAAATCCCAGATCAAAACTGCGCATCCGATAGGCGTCGATCGCATCCTGGCCGCTGTAAGCCACGCTGACTTTGTGATCATCCATGGACAGGAGCTCCGCCAATGCCTCGGCATTTTCCGCATTGTCATCCAGAACCAGTATCGAAAGTTTGCGTCCCATATTCCCCCACTACCTTGTCAGATCAACTATTCAGTTTCCATTGAGCCTGCGCTCACATTTTCAAGTGCCAACAGAATCAAAAATGCCTAAGCCACCAATCTACCCAGCTGCTCCAGTAATCGAATCGGATCAAATGGCTTGTTCAAAATTCCCGTCACGGTAATGTCACCAAATGCCGACGACTTGCTGTCGTTTTCAAAGGCATTTCCCGTAACAATAATCGTTGGGATATCCACGCCGAGTTTTCTCAACGTACTGTAGACATCCATGCCGTAAATGAGCGGCAGTTTCAGATCAAGCAGGAGTACATCAAGAGTGCCGGACTTGGCGCGCGCCACAGCTTCTTGCCCGGTTTGAGCAAGTTCGCAGCGAAATCCCTGGCGATTGTTCAACTGGTTGAGTCCCGCCCCAAAATCAGGATCATCATCAGAGACAACGACGATGCCTGTCTCTCCGATATTCGCAACAGCCTCCAGGACCCGGTAGAGATTCACGGGCTTTGAAAGCACCCCCATGGCGCCACCATCAATGGCCTGTTGCAAAAGCTGTTCAACACTATAGCCGGTCATCATGTAAATCTTGGCAGTTGGCTTGAGACTTCTGATTTCAAAGAAGCTTTCAACGCCATTCTTTCCCGGCATCATGACATCCATGAATGCGATATCGAAATCCTCCGCTTCATAGGCCGCAATAGCGCTTTCACCGTCGTAGACAACCAGTGGTCGATGCCCCTCCAACTCAAACAGTTCACCCAAAGAATTGGCATTGGCGACATCATCATCGACAATGAGTATCCGCAGGGAATTCGTCACGCTGCTTCTTCTTCAACATTTGACTTCAGCGGTAGCCACAGAGCAAAGGTCGCCCCATGGCCTTCGGTGGAACTGATGTCAAATCCGCCGCTATGCTGTTCAAGAATTTGCTCGACAGCCGAAATTCCCAAGCCTGTGCCAAAGTTCTTCGTGGTGAACAGCGGCTCCCTGACCTTGAGCATATTTTCACTTGAAATGCCGGGGCCATTGTCAGCCACAATGATCTCTGCCCCACGCGCCGTCAGCAGAGTTTTGATAGTGATCACCGGATTGGCGGTAACGCGGGTTCTGGGATCATCTCCCTTGCCAACCATCGCTTCGGAAGCATTTGAAAGCAAGTTGATGATAGCCCGCTCAAAACGGCCAGGCTCAAGTTCCACTATTCTGCTGCCAAGCCCGAAGTAGCACTCAATGGACACACTCTCGGGCAGTCTTTGCGCTTCCACAGATATCAACTTTTCAAGCCAGACATCCAGAACAATGGGCTCCGGCTTCACTGGCTTGGAGCGCGAAAAATCCAGCAGCTGCGTAATGATATTGTCACATCTGATGACGCCGCTATCGATGCGTTGCAGTTGTGGTTCAATGCCAAGCCCCTTATCCTTTATCTTGCGGGCGAGAAGATATGCTGACGTTCGAACGGTGCTGAGCGGATTTCGCAATTCATGCGCGACGGTTGCCGTGAGGTTTCCAAGTTGGGCCATCTTGCCCTTGCGAAGCGCCTCATCCTGGGCCTCACGCAATTTCACAATGTTTTCGTTGAGTTGCTTGTTAAGAGCGTCCATATCACTGTTAATGAACTGAATTTCCTTTGAAAATGCCAGCGCTTGTTCATTCGATTCTGCCAGTTCGGCATTGATCTTTGCGAACTCGGCAAATTTGCGTTTCAGCCATCTGCCCGTCAGAAACCCAAATCCAACAAAACAGCAAGTTACCAAAATAATTGTAATACTGACAAAATATTCAAGTCTTTGCAGCCTGGAGGCTTGCAATTCCAACTCCCGCACTGCGTTCGATTTGATGCGCCCAATCAAGCGGTTGAGTTCAGTCGTGTCTATCCGCAATGCAGAATAGATGCCTTGCATCTTTGAAATGCCAGATTGGGCGAAAGCCGTATTTCCGTTTTTTATTGCGCCCGAAACATCCGCCGCGGATTTTCTCACTTCGGCCATTTTGGCGTCCATGCCCTGAAGTATGGAATTGGCCTTCTGCGCTGAAAGCTTGTCGGCGTTGCCTGCAAATCTGCGCCGCAGCAGCTCTGTCTGCTCCGCAAATTCATCAACTCTCGATGCGAACATGACGCCAGCGTTGTCCAACGAAGCCGCATCGAATAATCCAACATATTCTGTTTGTGCTTCGATTGCGAGATTTGCAATGGACAACGAGGCATTCAGTTGAGCATCATGCTCAGCCTCAGCGAGATCACCGAGATGATGCAAGGCCATCACTTGCTGATTGAGATACAGGCCAAATAGAATGGCCCCAAGATTGAACGCTGCAATGAAAAAATAGGCGAGCCACATTGTGGTCCAAGGCCGTTGCCCAATACCAGAAGTTGCCTTCCTCGACATTTACTGCGTTTCCCCCGACAGTTGAACGGCTACACTGCGGCCCTTATGGTAAATAAACAGTTGAGGCCGAATTGCGGAGGATAAGATATTGACAAATATCAGTAATTATTCGGGCGGATGTCAGTGCGGCGCAGTGCGGTTTCGAATTTCCGGGGCCCTTGGAAAAGCCGGAATTTGCCATTGTCGCATGTGCCAGAAGGCCTATGGCTCCTGGGGCGCAGCGCTCGTGTCTGTTCCCATCAGTCAGCTCACCTGGACACGCGGCAAGCCGGGCGAGTTCAGATCGTCGGCGATCGTGGCACGGGGGTTCTGCAGCAATTGCGGAACGCCGCTTTACATGCGCGAAGATGGCGACACAAACATAGAAGTCTCAATCGGCGCACTTGATGAACCGAACCGCATTGGCCCCCTGAAGGAGCAAGCGGGAGTTGAAAGTCGTGTTCAATGGTTCAGGGATTTGCACAAGCTTCCAGAAGTGATGACCTCCGACTACCGTTCGGCAGAAGATCTGGTCAAACTAAAAAGCCTGCAACATCCAGATCACGACACGGACGACTGGCCCTGAATTATTTCACCATGTCGCGGATAGCGGCAAAGGCTTCCTCCGCCTTGTCAGCATTGGGTCCACCCGCCTGTGCCAGGTCGGCGCGTCCGCCGCCGCCTTTGCCGCCCAGCACGGCAGAGCCCGCCCGAACCAGGTCAACAGCGCTAATCCTGGCTGTGAGATCATTGGTGATGCCCACATAGAGACTGGCCTTGCCATCAACACCCTTGCTGAGAAGTGCGACCACGCCCGACCCGAGCTTGGCTTTGCTTTCGTCAACCAGGCCTTTCATGGCGCTGGCATCCATATCGGCGAGAATGCGCGTCACAAAATTGATGCCATTCACGACCTGCATATCCGACGCAGCACCCGATCCGCCGGCGCCCAATGCCATTGCCTTTTTGGCTTCGGCCAATTCGCGCTCAAGTTTTTTGCGCTCATCGATCAGGCTTTCTATGCGGCTTATCAGGTCTGCGGGAGATGTTTTAAGCGCTGCCGCTGCTGCACTTACGCGCGAGTTCTGCAATTCGAGATAATCATATGCCGCAGGACCTGCAAGGGCTTCCATCCGGCGAACCCCGGCGGCTGAACCGCTTTCCGCAACAATCTTGATCATGCCGATGTCACCGGTGCGCGAAACATGAGTGCCGCCACAAAGTTCAAGCGAATAGATCGGCCGCTCAGCTCCTTCTTCATTCCGCCCCATGGAAACGACCCGCACTTCATCTCCATATTTTTCACCGAACAATGCCATCGCACCTTCGGCCACAGCTGCGTCAACCGACATCAGTCTGGTGTTGACGGCTGAATTTTGCAAAACAATTTCATTGGCCAGTTTTTCAACGGCAGATATTTCGCCGGCATTCATGGCCTTGTTGTGTGAAAAGTCAAAGCGCAAGCGATTGGGCTCAACCAGCGAACCCTTTTGCGCCACATGGGTTCCAAGCGTTCTGCGGAGCGCTTCATGCAACAGATGGGTAGCCGAATGATGCTGGCGGTTGCCCGAACGGCGGCTGTGATCCACTTTCAGTTCGACCGGTTCACCGACAGCGAGCGTTCCGCTTTCGGCCACACCTTCATGCACGATGAGATCACCAACCCGCTTTTCAGTTCCGGAGACTCGAAAGACGGCGCCGCCCGCAGTCTTGACCACACCATGATCGCCAGTCTGGCCACCCGATTCTGCATAGAAAGTCGTCTGGTTGACAACGATTGCGGCCCTTTTACCCGTTTGCAAATGATCAACTTTTTTGCAGTCAACGACGATGGCCTTGATGACACCCTCAGCGCTTTCGGTGTCGTAGCCAAGGAATTCCGTGGCCCCCACCGCGTCACGAATTTCGAACCAGATTGTGTCGGTCTTGGTGTCGCCCGATCCTTTCCAGGCCCGGCGCGCCTCAGAGCGTTGCACGTTCATGGCCGTGTTGAAGGCTTCCGTATCGACCACAATGCCGCGTGAACGCAGCGCATCCTGGGTGAGATCAAGCGGGAAACCATAAGTGTCATAGAGTTTGAAAGCCGTCTCGCCTTTGAACACATCACCCTTGTTGAGGTTCTGCGACTCGTCATCGAGAATGCGAAGGCCGCGCTCAAGCGTTTTGCGAAATCGTGTTTCTTCCAGGCGGAGTGTTTCAGTGATCATGTCCTGATTTTGTATCAGTTCGGGATAAGCGCCACCCATCTCCCGAACCAGTGTTGGCACCAGCTTCCACATCAGGGGTTCGCGTTGCCCCAGCAACTCGCCATGCCGCATGGCACGGCGCATGATGCGGCGCAAGACATAACCCCGGCCTTCATTGGATGGCAAAACGCCATCGGCAATGAGGAACGAAGACGCCCTCAAGTGATCAGCAATGACACGGTTGGAGGCCTTGTTCTTGCCTTCAGCCGCAACGCCCGTTCTTTCAACAATGGATGAAATAAGAGCCTGGAACAGGTCCGTCTCATAATTGTCGTGCGTCCCCTGAAGCACTGCCGCAATGCGCTCGAGCCCCATGCCTGTGTCAATCGAGGGTTTGGGGAGACTGATCCGCTCTTGCTTGCTGACCTGCTCAAATTGCATGAACACCAGGTTCCAGATTTCGATGAAGCGATCGCCATCCGCCTCAGGACTGCCTGGCGGGCCGCCCGCAATCTTATCACCATGATCATAAAATATTTCAGAACAGGGGCCGCACGGACCCGTGTCACCCATCGACCAGAAATTGTCAGAAGTGGGAATGCGGATGATGCGGCTGTCTGGCAACCCCGCAATTTTTTTCCACAAACCGAATGCTTCATCGTCCTCGGAAAACACCGTGACTGTCAATTTGTCAGCCGACAATCCATATTCCTTCGTAACGAGCGACCAGGCCCATTCAATGGCATCAGGTTTGAAATAATCCCCAAACGAAAAATTGCCCAGCATTTCAAAAAACGTGTGGTGCCGGGCCGTATATCCCACATTGTCGAGATCATTGTGTTTGCCGCCAGCCCGGACGCATTTCTGCGCTGTGGTGGCGCGGCTGTAGGGACGGCGTTCCGCCCCCGTAAACACGTTCTTGAATTGCACCATGCCTGAATTGGCAAACATCAGGGTTGGATCATTGCGTGGCACCAGCGATGACGAGGCCACAACCTCGTGGCCCTGTTTTTTGAAGAAATCAAGAAAAGTAGAGCGGATTTGTGCAAGGCCAGTCATATGATTTCCAACGTCTCTTTCAGAAAGTTCCAATTTCATTGAATGAGATGCTCTTTAAGGGGCAAGGTGGCCCGCTGTCCAGAATTACTAATAGTGCCTCTGTAAATGCGCAGCTATGTCAAAAAAACAGCGTCCCCCGGGGGCAACGGAGGACGCTTCGCCTGCGGGTGTGGGGAAACACCAGCAATACCTGCCACACTTAAAAAGGACAGCAGGAAATCAAATTTCCGGAAATTTACTCGTCAGAATCTTCGGCAGCAGACGCGCCAATCGTAATCTTGGCTGCAATCAATCCCGCATTCGCGCGAATTGCCGCCTCAATTGCATTGGCCATATCCTGATTTTGCCGCAGGAACTCCTTGGCCTTATCGCGGCCCTGCCCGATGCGCTCTCCGTTATAGGAGTACCACGAACCAGATTTTTCAACCACGCCAGCCGTTACGCCAAGATCAACCAACTCACCAACCTTGGAAATGCCTTCGCCATACATGATGTCAAATTCAACCATCTTGAACGGTGGCGCGACCTTATTTTTAACAACCTTGACACGAGTTTGGTTGCCGACAACCTCTTCCCGGTCCTTGATCGCGCCAATCCGGCGAATATCCAGTCGAACCGAAGCATAGAACTTCAGCGCATTACCACCCGTCGTGGTTTCCGGACTGCCAAACATCACGCCAATTTTCATGCGGATCTGGTTGATAAAAATAACCATGCAATTGGATTTTGAAATCGAGGCCGTAAGCTTGCGCAAGGCCTGGCTCATCAAACGCGCCTGCAAACCAGGCAGTGAGTCGCCCATTTCGCCCTCAAGTTCGGCCTTGGGCGTAAGGGCAGCAACCGAATCGATAACCAGAATTTCGATGGCGCCGGAACGCACCAAGGTATCAGCAATCTCCAGAGCCTGCTCACCCGTATCCGGCTGCGAAATCAGGAGATCCTCGATATTGACGCCCAGTTTCTTGGCATAGCCCGGATCCATCGCGTGTTCAGCATCAACGAACGCACAAATGCCGCCACGCTTCTGCGACTCGGCAATCGTTTGCAGCGCCAATGTTGTCTTGCCAGAAGATTCAGGGCCATAAATCTCAATAACACGGCCACGCGGCAGTCCGCCGATACCCAGAGCAATATCAAGCCCCAGCGAACCCGTGGAAATTGATTCGATCTCAAGCGCTGTATTAGCCCCGAGCTTCATGATCGAACCCTTGCCAAAAGCCCGTTCTATCTGGCTTAAAGCTGCATCAAGCGCTTTGTTCTTATCCATGTCAGAAGTGTTCTCAACAACCTTAAGGTTAGTCTGCCCCATCACCCATACTCCTTTATTCAGATGCCTCGCCCGGTGCAATATATTTACTGTGTACCAGCGATGTTTTTGTTATGTTCTAATTTTGTTCTGAATGCAAGAACTATTTTTGGGCAATTATTGAGAACACGAAGTTGAATTATTAAGTTTATACCAATAAAAATTGCATAATTAAACAATACACTTTTTAGTTGAAGGGACAATTTGGCGAGTGATTAGCTGTCCATGACTTCTTTGACCTTTTCCACCAATTGCTTCAGTGAGAAAGGCTTGGGTAGGAATGCGAAGTCCGTCTGGCCCTCAAGGTTCTTCTCAAAAGCATCTTCGGCGTAGCCTGATACAAAGATGACTTTGGTCTTCACCCCGCGTCTACGAAGCTCGCGGAGCATGGTGGGGCCATCCATTTCCGGCATCACGACATCGGAAAGAATAAGATCAAATCCAGTCGTTTGGCCGGCCATTATTTCCAATGCCCGTTCACCGGAATCGGCCTCGATCACCGTATAACCACGTGACGAAAGGGCCCGAATGGCAAACGCCCGAACAGCGTCCTCATCCTCAACCAGCAGAATGCGCCCCTTGCCCGTAAGGTCTGAGCGCTTTTCTTTCGCCTCGTCCTTGGCCACCGCTGCCGAAATTTCGATTTCCTTTGGATAGTGACGCGGCAGATAAATGCTGAATGTCGTTCCCTTGCCAACAACACTGTCGCAGAAAATAAACCCGCCGGTTTGTTTGACAATGCCATAAACAGTTGAAAGCCCCAGACCGGTTCCCTTGCCAACATCTTTGGTGGAAAAGAACGGCTCCCAGATTTTTTGCACAATATCCGCCGGAATCCCCGAACCCGTGTCAGTCACTTCACACAATACGTATTCACCAACCGGCATCGGCTCGCGCACAATGGATTTGGACTCTTCCTCACTTATGTTTTTGGTGGTGACATAGAGCACACCGCCCTTTGGCATGGCATCGCGCGCATTCACCGCGAGATTGATGATCACCTGTTCAAATTGATGAATGTCAACCATCACCAAACCAAGGTCGCGGGCATGACTGATCTTCAGTTCAACCTTTTCGCCGAGAACCCGTCCCAGCAGGTTGCCAAGCTCCGACATGGCATCAGTCAGTGAATGCACTTTCGGCTGCAAGGTTTGCTTGCGCGAAAACGCCAACAGTTGCCGCACAAGATTGGCCGCCCGATTGGCGTTCTGCTTTATATTCATGATATCGGCAAAGGCCGGATCAGTGGGCCGCATCTTTGCCAACAAAAGATCCGCAAAGCCGATAATGGGAGTCAAGACATTGTTGAAGTCATGCGCAATGCCGCTCGCGAGCTGACCTACAGCCTGCATCTTCTGGCTCTGCGCCAGTTGCACTTCAAGCGCCTTGCTCTCTGTCTTGTCGATGGCAAACACCGTGAAGTTCGGCGAACCCCCACGCAATCGCGCAAACGAAAACTGCACCAGCCGGGGTTTGTCATCATGAACAGTTGCATCAACGACAACGACTGAATCATTGTGAGCCTGAATTTTCTCAAGGCCCTTCGCCAGCTCGATCCGATCACCCTCAACCACCATGGCATCAAGGTTGGCGCCCCGCTTGGCTTTGGGCGAGTAGGATATGAAAACTGCATTCGCTGATTGAATGACACCCTTTGCATCAATTTCAGCAACACCAATGGGTGCAACGCCAACAAATCGAGCCAGGGCGTCGCCATCATCCCGGTTGGATTTCTTGTCCCGCCGCGGCACAACCAAAGTTCGTGCCGGAAGCATTTTCGCCTGTTCATCGAAGTCCACGCGGTGAATAATCTCAACCGGCAAGACAACGCCTGCTTTGCTCTTCAAATCGAGACTGAACAACTCTGTGCGCCCGCCGCTGGCAATGGGCTGGACAGCGCTCAACAACTTGGCGCCCTCCTCCCCCAGAACATCGCTCAACTGCAGCTCACCGCCCTGACTTTCGGCAACATCAAGGCCCAGCCACTCAGCCAGCGTCGCATTGAGATAATCCACCTTCTTGTTTGGCAAAGTCGAAAAAAATCCGGCCGGCGCATGATCAAGGTAGGTGATGATGAATTGCAGCCGGCCAAACGCCTGTTCCTGCTTGGCGCGATCAACGCTGACGTCTTGCAATCGCCAAAGCACATAACCACGCTTGGACAGATCGACAACTGGCGCCACACTGATTTTGAGCCATCTCGGCGTATCGGGGCCAGCACCTGGAGCCGAAGATCCCGCAGGCACGCGAATTTCGCGGTAGTCACTCTTGCCGTCCATCGCCGCCTGGGCCAATTGATAAATTGGCTCAACAAATGTGGTTTGCCCCGCATACATCAAATCCAGACCAACCAGCCGCCCAACTCCAGCCGCCTTCGCCAGCTTCAAGTAGGCGGCATTGCCATAGACAGCGCGAGACTTGCTGTCTGTCACCACACAGGCATCGCCAATCGCATCGGTCAGCCCGTCAAAGAAAGTGCGTGTTTGGTTTCGTCTTTCAATTCGCAGGAAACCCGCCATGTATCCAAAGATCGCAAACAATCCGGCAAACGCCAGCGGCCCGCCGATGACTAAAAGAAACAGGGAAAGCTGTGATTTCAATACCCAGACAGCGGCAATAACCGCCCCAGCAAGCAGAACCGAGACAGCCAAAGACAACACCGCATAGCCATGCCCTGAAGCCGAGGCCTTTGCGGCCGCCCCAAGCCTCTCAGTAGGACCACGTTCAGCCATTAAGTTCCCATCCCGAATCAACGCAGTATAGGCGATTCTTGACGACGCGGAATTTTTGCCATCAACAATATTGCTGGCAAACAAAACATTGCCCTTCGCGCGAAAATTTGTGGTATTAATGGCAGGGGATTGATTTGGGCAGGGGTTAGATCAATGGATTTTTTTACAAATTACTGGAGTTACCTGGTTGCAGCAGCCGCAGCGATAGCTGTTTTGCTGCTGGGCATTGCAATTGTTAAAATGCTCAATCGCCGTGTACGCGGGCGAAAGGGCCAGCGGCTTGCAATCAGTGAATATCACGAAATCGATGAAACGCGCCGGCTTGTGTTAATTCGCAGGGATGAAGTTGAGCACCTCCTGCTCATCGGCGGCGCACAGGATCTGGTTGTCGAGAGTGGCATCAATTTGAATTCAGTGGAAGCCGTGGAGCGCGAACCCGTTCGAGCGGTCACTCCCATTCGCATGGCGCCACGGGCACCCGTGTTCGCTGATCGCCAGCCTGCATTGCGCCCGGTGGAACCACATATGATGGCGTCATACAATTTGGAACGCCAGGAAAACTGAAAAGGCCAGACTTTAACGATCTGGCCTTTTGCATTGATTAGGTTTGCGCGCCTGCTCCGCGCTCCGCCATGAAGCGATCAAACTCGTCCTGATCCTTCGCCTTGCGCAATTTCGCGAGATGCTCGCGGAATGCTTTCTGCTCTTCATCCAGCTTGCGCCGTTCAGCTTCGAGGCGCTCCAACTGGGTGCGCTTGTATTCGTCAAAGGCGGCATTGCCCGTGTGTGAATAACCGTGTGCGCTTGGTTGCCAGTCGCCAAATGACGGCATCTTCCAGCTTGCCCAAGGCGCATTGCCCTCGGCCGCACCACGCCACATTTCGCCATTCTTCCACTTCAGGAACAATGCGATCAAGCCAAGCGGCCAAAATATGACAAACCCAAGAACCATGGCGCCCACTTCATAAGCTGACCACCGTGACTTCCCGGCCCTGCATGATTTCCACTTCTTCTCTTCAAACGTACCTGCCTCGGCGTGTGACATGAATGTCCTCCTGAAATGTCCAACAGCACTACAAATAAGAAAGGTGCCCTGGGATTCAAGGATTAGTCGGCCAATAAAAATTTGGCATCACTTGCCTCGAGTGCTGCTGCAAGTTCGCCCTTAGGCTGCGCATCTGAAACCAACGTTGTTGCAGATGACCACTGGCCATAGACAGAAAGAGAAGGCCGATCAAACTTGCTGCGATCCGCCAAAACAATGGTTTGCGCCGAACGCCGCATCATCGCCCCATAAATGAGGCCGGGGCCAATGCCCGCATCATTGGGGCCTTCAGGGGTAAGTCCGCTGGCGCCGAGAAACGCCTTGCTGGCATGAAACCGCTGCAGCGCGTCGATAGTGTCCGGCCCATGAATCAACCCTTCGCGACCGTCATACTGCCCAGGCAGCATCAATACTTTATGCAAAGGATTTGTAGCCAGCGCCATGGCAATCGAAAACGCGTGGGTTATGACCGTGATATGATTGCGTTCCGCAGCCAGCCTCCGGGCGAAATGCAGGGTTGTGGCGCCGCCACCGATCATCAGAATGTCATTGTCCTCAACCAGCTTGACCGCAACCCCGGCAATCAGCTCGCGCTCAACCACCATCAGGGCCTCGCGCTCGATCAGTGCGGGCTCAAAACTGAGGGGCCGCATGGCCCCGCCATATGTCCGGTTGATGAGGCCCCGCTCTGATAATTCCGCCAGATCCCGCCGAACAGTTTCAGTTGACACATTGAGCCTCAAACCCAGTTCATTCACCCGCAACGTGGGTGCACCACGCAATTCCGTCACGATGCGCGCCTGGCGGTCACTTTTGTTCAACTTGGGATCAAGTTTTTCCATTATGCCCGACTTCATACATAATTTGTGTTAATTAGTCAATAATTGCCCACTTGACAACAGTAAAATGCTGTGCTTCCATCATAAAATGTTTTAAGTCGGGCATATTCTGGTCTGCAGGAGTTGTTAATGTTTGATTACGGTCATTTCCGGTTTGACTCGAAACAGGATCTCTTTGACAAGGCCATCCGCTATTGGAATCCGGATAAGACCAAGTTCTGGCAAAAGGCCGGCATTGATCTCGTCATCGACCGGCGCGAGGGTTACAACCTCTATGACATGAGCGGCCGCAGGCTCATCGACCTCCATCTCAACGGCGGCACCTATAATTTTGGCCATCGCCACCCGGAACTGGTGGAAACCCTCAAAGGCGCCCTCGACTATTTCGATATGGGTAACCACTGGTTCCCATCTGTCGCCCGTTCCGCTTTGGCCGAATCCCTGATTAATATTTCGCCCGGCATGAAATATGCGGTGTTTGCCCCAGGTGGTGCGGAAGCCGTCGATATCGCCATCAAAAGTGCACGCTACGCCACCAAGCGCCGCAAGATCGTCTCCATCATCAAGGGCTATCATGGCCATTCGGGCTTGGCCGTTGCTACAGGTGATGACCGCTTCACCAAGATATTCCTGAGTGACCAGCCTGAAACATTTATACAGGTGCCTTTCAATGATATCACTGCCATGGAAGCGGCACTCAGGGGAAATGATGTGGCCGCTCTCATCATGGAAACCATTCCGGCAACTTATGGCTTTCCCATGCCAAAAGAGGGCTACCTCAATGCCTGCAAGGCGCTGTGCGAAAAACATGGCGCCATGTACATCGCCGATGAAGTGCAAACCGGCTTGATGCGCACGGGCTCCATGTGGGGCTGGCAGGCCTACGGCATTCAACCCGACATCATGGTGACGGCGAAGGGCCTGTCCGGCGGCCTCTATCCCATCAGCGCCTGCCTGGTGAATGATAAAGCGGGGGAATGGCTGAATGAGGATGGCGCTGCCCACATCAGCACCTCAGGCGGCGCCGAACTCGGCTGCATCGTGGCGCATAAAGTGATCGAAATGCTGTTGCGGCCAGAAACCATCGCCAATGTTCACAGCGTCACCGAATTTTTCCGCGACGGCATGAAAGACATGATGGACCGCCATGGCGACATCTTCACCGGCGTGCGCCAGAAAGGCGTGATCCTCGGTCTTGAATTCAATCATCCCGAAGGTGCTGTATCAGTTTCCCGCGCCCTTTATGAAAATGGCGTTTGGGCCATATTCTCATCTCTCGACAAGCGTGTGCTGCAATGGAAGCCCGGCGTTCTGCTGAGTGCTGGCATGTGTCATGAAATTCTTGATCGCTTCGACGCCTCTATGCCGCGTGCCCGCGAACTGCTGCATAACCTCGGCAAGGTGAACTGACATGAGTGATGTTCTTCTTAAAATTCCAGACGCCGCCCTCGAACAAGCTCGCATGATGCTGGAGCGCGCCCGCTGGGGCGCCAGTAAATTTCAGAAGCTCGACCGCACGGCAACACAGCGCATTGTAAATGCAGTGGCAGCCGCGGCCCACGCCAAAGCCCAGCACTATGCCGAATGGGCCGTGCGCGAAACTGGCATGGGCGTTGTGACACACAAGAAACTGAAGAATGAGGCCTGCTCAAAGGGCCTGGCCGAAACCTATGCCACCGAAGATTTCGTCGGCCCCCATATTGATGCCGCCAAGAAGATCGTTGAATTGCCCCGCCCCGCGGGCGTGATATTCGCTCTCATTCCGGTCACCAATCCGGTCGCCACGGTTTATTTCAAAACCATTCTCGCCTTGATGACCAGAAACGCCATCATCCTCTCGCCCCACCCTGGCGCCAAAGCCTGTTGCGCTGATGCTGCACGCATGCTGGCGGAAGCTGCAAAAGCAGCCGGCGCTCCTGATGGCATCATCCAGGTGCTGGATGAACCCAATATTCCACTCATCGAAAAACTCATCGCCGATGAGCGCATTGATCTGGTGATTGCAACAGGGGGGCCATCAGTTGTCAAAGCCGCCTACCGCTCTGGCAATCCAGCCTTCGGCGTTGGCCCCGGCAATGCACCGGTGCTGGTTGATGACACGGCTGACACGAAATTGGCAGCAAAACGCATTGTTGCCTCGAAGGCCTTCGATAACTCCATTCTGTGCACCAATGAGTCGGTAGTGCTGGCCTTCGCCAACATCGCGGACACACTCCTCTCGGCACTGAAATCGGAAGGCGCCCATATCTGCAGTTCCGAAGAAACCGGCAAACTTCGCGATCTTCTGTTCACGGGAACAGGCTTCAACATTTCCATGATCGGCAAGGATGCCGCAGTTATTGCCAAGGCAGCAGGCTTCAGCGCTGGCAACGCCAAAATACTGGTGACGCCGGTTGATCTCGTCCAGCCTGAGGAAAAACTGGTGCGCGAAAAGCTTGCGCCCGTGCTGGCGTTCGCGCGCGTCAGCAATATCGATCAGGCCATTTCCTCGGCCCGCTCCATGATGCGGAATTCCGGTCGCGGTCATTCGGCGGCAATTCACTCCAGGAACGAGTCCAACATCATGGCCTTTGCCGCCGCCCTCCCCGCTTTGCGCGTGGCTGTGAATGCCGGTTGCTCGCTGGGCGCTTCTGGCTATGAAACGCATTTGGGTCCGTCAATGACAATTGGCACAGGTTTCGTGGGCGGATCTTCGCTCAGTGAAAATTTGACACCGCACCACCTCGTTCAATTTTCCCGCATTGCCTACAACAGGGAAGAAGCCTTCGGTAATTTTGCCGGCCTTGATCCATTGAACCTGCCCAAAGTCGCGAAATCGCCGGTGGCACTCGCCGTCAGCAATTCCGACGCTGATGAACTCCGCCGCGAACTCCGCAAAATAATTCTTGAGGAGTTGAACGCGGTCCTCGCGGCATAAACCATGGCAACTCTTCGCTCATTCATATTCCTCGACCAGCTGCAACCGCAGACCATGTGCTATCTGGGTTCATGGATCAAAGGTTCGCTGCCCCGCCGCAACATGGCCGCACAAATCATTGAAGTGGCCCCGGGCCTCGATATCGAAGCGCTCACTGATATCGCTTTGAAGGAGGCCGATGTTCAGGGTGGCATACTCGTGGTGGAGCGCCAGTTCGGATATCTCGAAATCCATTCACGTGACATTGCTGCCGTCAAGGCGTCCGCTGAAGCCGTCTTGAACGCGCTCGGAAAGTCTTCCGGCGATGCCATGCCGCCAAAGATTCTGGCATCGAAAATCATCACCCGCATTGATCCCAACCACGCGTTCCTGATCAATCGTAACAAGGGCGGCTCCATGATCCTCGCCGGCGAAACGCTGTTCGTTCTCGAAACCGAGCCCGCCGCCTACGCTATCCTTGCTTCCAACGCGGCGGAAAAAGCCGCAAACATAAAGATCGTTGATTACCGCATGATCGGCGCCACGGGCAGGCTCTACCTCTCCGGCTCTGAATCAGAAGTAAAAGCCGCCGCCGGTGCAGCAGAACAGGCTCTTGGACAATGAAACCCGAAACCTCAACCGAACTCCGTGGCCTCGTGCGCGAGGTGTTGCGGGAAGCCTTGGCATCACGCTCCACAGGCACGGAAAGCGTCAGGGTTGGCAACGATGCAGAGCTGCAAGCCTTCGTCAACCGCCTGGCAGCACCCGGCGTCATCGAATCCGTTCGCGCTGGAAAACTCCGCTTCACGCTTGGGCAGGCGAGCCACCAGTCCACAGGCGAAATTCTCGAAGGTGTCATCACCGAACAAAAAATTTCCACCATGGCGCCCAAGGGAATACTTCTTTTAGGCCCCACCGCCGTATTGACCCCGCTGGCGCGCGATAAGGCCCGCAAGCTCGGTCTCAAGATTGAAAGGAAAAGCTGATGCTGAAAGCAACTGTCACAGGCCGCATCTGGTCCACCAAAAAACTGGGCGAAGTTCCAACCGGCACAATTCTTGAAGTGCAGGTTGATGAAACCAGCGCCCGCATGCTGGCCTTCGATCCGCTGGGTTGCGGCGATGGCGAAAAAGTAATTGTGGCAACGGGCTCCGTTGCCGCCTCATGGTTTCCAGGCAAGGCTCCCCCGATTGATGCCCTGATTATCGGCTCAATCGACGAAGCTTCCGGAAAGTAACTTTCAACAAAGGAGAAACTAAAATGTCGAGCAATGCAATTGGAATGGTCGAAACCAGAGGTTACGTGGCAGCCCTCGCCGCCGCTGATGCCATGGTGAAGGCAGCCAACGTCACAATTATTGGCCGCGAAGAAGTTGGCGACGGCCTGGTAGCCGTGATCATCAACGGCGACGTAGGAGCGGTCAAAGCCGCAACCGAAGCAGGCGCTGAAGTGGCAGGCCAGGTTGGCACGCTGGTTTCAGTTCACGTCATCCCTCGCCCCCACGCCGACGTTTCCAAACACTTTACCTCCGGCTCATCCAAGTAAAGCCTGAAACGTGGTTTCTGAACGGAAGTTCGCAAAGGGCGACTTGCGGGTCTACCTGACATTGGAGACTCTGCAACCGCAATTTGCCGCCTATCTCGGCACACCAACCCGCGCGCGGGGGTATCCCCCCTACGCGGGGCAGCACGCCCTTATCATCGAGGTCGCACCCGGCCTGATGATTGAGCGGGTGATTGACTTGGCCCTCAAGGCAGACCCCGATCTGGAACCCGGCATCCTGTTCGTCGAACGGCAGTTCGGCATTCTCGAAATTCACGGCAGCGACAAGGAAAAATTGTTGGCAGCCGGCGAGGCGATGCTGAACGGGCTGGGCCTCAGTGCGGGCGATCAGCTCAAACCAAAAATCCTCTATACTGATGTCATTGAGGACGTGGCAGACCAGCACGCCGTGATCATCAATCGCAACCGCCAGGCGTCCATGATCCTGCCAGGTGAAACCTTGTTGATCTGCGAAATGGTCCCTGCCCTTTATGCAGCCATTGCCGCCAATGAGGCCGAAAAGGCAGCACCTGGCCTCACCCTTGTGGATGTTCAAATGATTGGTGCGGCGGGCAGGCTTTACATGTCTGGCGCCACAGATAATGTTCGCCAAGGCCTTGCGAGGATCGAAGCTGTTCTGGCATCAATCACCGGGCGGGACAACTAGGGGACAGAGAGCGTGACAGACCTGGATGAATTGTTGGCGCTGGCTAAAAGTGCCACGGGAAATTACGCGCTGCCAGATCACCTTGATGTCCAGATGATCAACCTTTCCGAGAATGCCACCTACAAGGTTGAAGCGCCCGACGGTCAACGCCGGGCACTTCGCATTCACCGCGCCGGCTATCACACCAAAGCGGCAATTGCTTCAGAACTCGCTTGGCTCATGGATTTGCGCAAAAGCGGTGTTGTTGTGACCCCTGAGCCAGTCAAAGGCTTAAACGGTGAAATCATTCAGGAGGTCTCTGGCCGCTACATTGTGCTGTCAGACTGGGAGACAGGCTCCGAACCCGGCATTGACCATGACCTCATCAAACCATTTGAAATTCTCGGCGAAGTCACCGCCCGCATGCATGCCCACGCGCGGGGCTGGCAGCGCCCCTCCTATTTCGAGCGCTTCACCTGGAATTTTGAAACCGCTCTGGGTGACACCAAACCCCACTGGGGCCGCTGGCGTGATGGCATGGGTGTGGATGCAGAAAAGTCCAAACTGTTCCAGCGCACGGTGGATCTCATCGGCACGAGATTGAACGCGTACGGGCAGGCCAACGAACGCTTCGGCCTCATCCATTGCGATCTCCGCCTCGCCAATCTGCTGATCGATGGTGACCAGGTAAAGGTCATCGACTTCGATGATTGCGGCTTCGGCTGGTACATGTATGACGCAGCAACACCCGTTTCGTTCTATGAACACGAACCCCAGGTTCCAGACTTGATCGAGGCCTGGAAAACTGGTTACCGCAAAGCCGGAAATTTGCCGAAAGCCGACGAAGACGAAATTCCAACCTTCGTCATGTTCCGCCGCCTGTTGCTGGTGGCATGGATCGGCTCACACGCCGAAACCGACCTCGCCAAATCCATGGGCCTTCCCTACACCGAGGGAACAATCGGGCTATGTGAAGAATACTTGCGGAAGATGGGCTAGATGGCGATCAAGTTAGATTGACACTAGAATACAACCGTCAGTCCCGCGTGCGCGGAAATAACGGTTGGGGGCTAGTTGTGTTAAGAAAACCCGACAACTGCGTGCGGAATGTATGGCGCTTCCAATGCGCTCACTTCTTCGGCGGTTAGCTTCAGCGCCAGGGCAGCGATGGCATCGTCGAGATGTTGGGGTTTGGTTGCACCGATGATGGGTGATGTGATGCCGGGTTTTGACAATACCCATGCAAGCGCCACTTGCGCCATTGGAATGGCGCGCTTCCTGGCCACGGTTTCAACGGTTTCGACCACTTTCCGGTCGGCATCCCCGGTTTTGGCGAAGAGAGTTTTCGAATAGGCGTCAGTTGTCGAGCGGTTGGTGGCGGTATCGCCACTGCGGGCAAGTTTGCCGCGGGCCAGCGGGCTCCATGGCAAAACGGCGATCCCTTCCGCCTTGCACAGCGGCAGCATTTCGCGTTCTTCTTCGCGGTAAATGAGGTTCACCATGTTTTGCATGCTGACGAAACGGGTCCAACAGTTTTCCTCGGCTACATGATTGGCTTTGGAAAATTGCCAGGCGAACATGGATGATGCTCCGATGTAACGGGCCTTTCCGGCCTTCACCACATCATGCAGCGCTTCCATGGTTTCGCCGATGGGTGTTTCGTGATCCCACCGGTGAATCTGGTAGAGATCAACGTGGTCAGTTCCGAGGCGTCGCAAGCTATTGTCGATTTCAGACATGATGGCGCGGCGTGACAGGCCAGCGCCGTTGGGGCCCGCACGCATACGGCCATGCACTTTGGTGGCGATCACCACTTCCTCGCGCCTGGCAAAATCTTTCAGCGCTTTGCCGACGATCTCTTCGCTGCTGCCATCGGAATATATGTTTGCGGTGTCGAAAAAATTGATGCCCTGTTCGAGGGCGCGCTTGATGAAGGGGCGCGCGGCATCCTCGCCCAATGTCCATTCATGGCTGCCGCGATTGGGCTCGCCATAACTCATGCAGCCCAGACACAGGCGCGACACATCAAGTCCGGTGGTTGCAAGTTTCACATATTCCATGGCTTTGCCTTACAACAAAGGGGGCTGGAGAACCAGACCACAATCAGCTAACCACGGGCCAATATGGCAAAACTTCTCCTGAATCTGCAAAATATCCGGCTGACTTTTGGCGGCAAACCTGTGCTTGACGGCACAGAATTGATGCTGGCCGATGACGAACGCATGTGCCTGGTGGGGCGCAACGGTTCGGGCAAATCCACGCTTCTCAAGATTGCAGCGGGGCTCATTCAACCCGATGATGGCGAGGTTTGGCTGCAGCCCGGCACCACCGTTCGCTATCTGCCGCAGGAGCCGGATTTCAGCGGATTTTCGACTGTGCTGGATTATGTCGAGGCGGGCCTCGGGCCTACGGATAATCCCTATCGCTGCCGACACTACCTGAATGAACTGGGCCTGAGCGGCGAAGAAAATCCGGCAAATCTTTCGGGCGGAGAAATGCGGCGCGTTGCGCTGGCTCGCACTTTGGCGCCGGCGCCTGATATCTTGCTGCTGGATGAACCTACCAACCATCTGGATTTGCCCGCCATCGAGTGGCTCGAAAATGAGCTCAAGGCGCTGCGCTCGGCATTCATTCTGATCAGCCATGACCGTCGGTTTTTGGAAAACCTTTCGAACCGCACTGTTTGGCTTGATCGCGGGTCTGCAAAACGCATGGATCGCGGATTTTCACAGTTTGAGGAATGGCGCGACCAGGTTTTGGAAGAAGAGCAGATTGAGCGGCACAAGCTGGCCCAGCGGATTGCCACGGAAGAACACTGGATGCGCTACGGCGTTACGGCGCGGCGCAAACGCAATGTTCGACGTGTCGGGCTGCTTTCCACATTGCGTTTAGAGCGGCGCGAACATATGGGCAGTTTGGGCGGCGTGAAGCTCACTGCCTCTACAGGCGATGCGTCCGGGCGCCTGGTTGCGGAAGCCAAGAAGATTTCAAAATCATTTGGCGAGCGCCCGATGGTTTCGAACCTCGATCTTCTGGTACTGCGGGGTGATCGGCTTGGAATCGTCGGGCCCAACGGGGCGGGCAAGACGACGTTGATCAAGTTGCTCACCGGCGCATTGCAGCCTGACAGTGGTTCCATTCGCCTCGGCACAAATTTACAAATGGTGGCGCTTGACCAGAGCAGGCAGAGCCTTGACCCTGACGCCTTGCTTGCCGATGTAATTACGGACAGGCGCGGCCAGTCGGTGACCATCAATGGCGAAACTAAACATGTTGTTGGCTACATGAAGGATTTTCTGTTCAAGCCTGAACAGGCGCGCACGCCCGTTTCAGTTCTGTCAGGTGGCGAGCGGGCGCGGCTTATTCTGGCCCGCGAACTGGCCAAGCCATCGAATTTTTTGATTCTGGACGAGCCCACCAACGACCTTGATCTCGAAACCCTGGACCTGTTGCAGGAAATGCTTGGTGAATACCCCGGAACAATTCTGTTGGTGAGCCATGACCGTGATTTTCTGGATCGGGTTGCCACATCGATCCTGATGTATGAGGGTGATGGCAAGTGGACCGAATATGCGGGCGGCTATTCCGACATGGTGGCCCAGCGGGGCGCTGGTGTTGATGCCCGCGATATGAAAGTTGTTGAGCGGGAGCGGACTTTAGTAACTCAGGCATCAAAGCCCCAGAGCAAGCGCAAGCTTTCCTTCAAGGAGAAATTTGCGCTTGAATCATTGCCAGCAAAAATGATGGCCTTGACGGAGGAGTTATCGGTATTGGAACAGAAACTATCTGATGCCAATCTGTTTGGGAGAGACCCTAAGGGATTTGACAAAATCATGACGCGGCTTGCTGCTGTGCAAAGGGAAAAGGCAGAAGCCGAGGAGAAATGGCTGGAGCTTGAGATGATGCGGGAGGAGCTGGAGAGTTAGCGCGTGATCCGTTTTGAATAGCTCGAATGCTCTTTCACGTCATTCCGGCGAAAGCCGGAATCTTTTAAAAAATCAATGCTGCAATCAGATTCCGGCTTGCGCCGGAATGACGGTAGTATTTTGGCGCGACAGTCGATCAATTGAACTCAAACAGACACCCTGTTACCGTCATGCCCGCGCACGCGGAAATCCATCTATCTTGTTGAAATAGCGAATGGATTCCCGCTTTCGCGGGAATGACGGAGCAAGTAGAGACTGAATTCCGGCTTACGCCGGAATGGCGGTTGTATTTTTGTGTCGATCTAAATTGATCATGCTCCAAACTACCAGCCGGAACCGCCTCCACCGCCGCCGCCGCCGCCGGAAGAGCCTCCGCCACCGGAGAAGCCGCCGCCGGAACTTGAACTTGAACCTGGTGCAACTGATGCTGATGCAGCGCGTGTTGCAAGGCCTGATCCCAGACTGTCTGTAAAACCACCCATGCTTCCCGTGTTCCAACTATTGCCGGAATACCAGGCGGGAGCCGTTGCTCCTGCCACCGCAGCAGCCGCCAGCACGGCGGCGAATTTTTCATTCCACTCATTCTCGCAATCCAGAGCCAGAGCGTAGGGCAAATATTTTTCGAACAGTTCTGGCGTTTTTTCCGGCGGGTTCAAAATCTTCAACCGATCCTCTTCAGCGGTTTTCATGTACATGCGGAAACCTTCGATCTGGTCCATGAGCTTCCGGCCCGAAAGTGTTGGGGCCCGCAGCAGCATGTGAAACAGGAAATTCATGAGACCGAGAATTACCGCCGTGACCGTGACTGCCGCAATTCCAAAGGTAATCTGATCCGAAAACAGCAGAGCGACAGGAACTGCAACGCCCACAATGACAAACGGTATTAGAAACAACAGCGAAAGAACCGAGCCTATTTTTCTCAAGAATCCTCGCTGATTGATGAATCCGTTCAGTGAGCTCCATATTGCGTAAATTACCACCGCCCACCAAACGCCAGACGTGCCGGTTGTAAACAGGGCCGTTACACTGTCCTCGATCGGCAGCAACAGGGCGGACAGGAGCAGGCCGCCAATCGATAGCAAGGCGCCCATCCAAAACCATCCAATGTTGCGGACAAAAACTGACCCCTCATATTCATTGACAAGTTGGGCTTCCAGCTTGTCCTTCATCGCGGCTATCTTGGCGTGGTTGGTGGTTTCAAGGCTGGTGGTGCCGGAAGGCGTTGATTGCAGCAGGGCCGATTCGGTTATTGTGAGGGGCTGACCCTTTGCTGCGAGCTTGGTGATTTCAAAATCGCCACCGTCGTCCTTGATTTTCAAGTACCCTTTGACGGCCAACCCCACAAGGGCAGCGGCAAACCCCTTGTCATCGAAATTCTGTTTCCAGACAAATCTGGTTGCTGCCGGACCCAGCGCCTGCGGGGGAGAAAACAGCGGGATGATAGTTCCCTTCTGTGGATCGCGGCCCACTTTTGTCCAGGCATATGCATAGTAAAGGCCGACGAGGATCAGCGTTATTGCCAAGCCAGCAATTCCTGCATTGTCGCTCAAGAACCAAAGGCCTTTGTCGGTTGATGAAGGTGCGGCCACTATTCCCTTTTGCCAGGCGACGGCCACCGTCAGGCCTTCGCCGGGCGAAAACTCGCGTGTTGCAGCTACGCGGTACTCATTGCCTGATCCGCTGATAACCTGGAAATCCTTGCCGCTCTCATCTTGGCGGCCGGTGTAGGCTTGATGCTGGATTATTGTGGCGCCGGGCGGCAGGCGCACGATGGCGATGGATTTCAAGATCGGGAATGACCAGCCGTTGCCAGTGGCGTTCCAGTAGAGTTCGTCATAGTCCTTGAAGAAACCGATCTGGCGCGTGGTTTTGTATTTTATTTCGTAGAGATGAAGGCCGGGTTCGAGAAGAGAATCGGCACTTCCAATGCGGATGCGCTTGCCATTTGAAATGCTTTCCACCGCGTAATTTTCATTCACGCCATTGCGCTTCACCGATATGACATCAAAGCCAACGACTACCCGCAGGCCATTTCGGTCATTATAGATTGTCGGAAAATCACGCAGAATTCCGCGCTTGATCTGGTTGCCTTCGGAGATGATGTCTATTGATTCAGTGACATCAAGGGAGCCATCAACATCTATTTGCGCGTCACTGGTAAACTTAATTATGCGCTCGGCGGCGCAAGCAGGCGAAAACAGGAGAACCAGCGCCGCCAAAATGCTGAAGATGTAGCGCATCAGAGGCTACCTGGTTTTGAAATCTACCTTGGGAACCTCGCGCGCCGCGGCATCGCCAATCTCGAAAAATTCGGCCGCTGTGAATTTGAAATAATTGGCGACGAAATTGCTGGGAAAGGATTGGATCATGTTGTTAAGGTTGCGCACGGCGCCATTGTAGTAGCGGCGCGACAACTGAATTTCTTCTTCGATGGCGGAAAGCTTGTCCTGCAGGTCGCGAAAATTGGCGTCAGCTTTCAGTTCCGGATAGGCTTCGGCCACAGCAAACAGCTTTCCAAGCGCCCCGCTCATGGCCTGGCCAATTGCGGACTGCTCACCCACAGTTCCGCCAGAGATGCTCTTGGCTCGAAGTTCGGCGATGTCACGGAACAGCCTGTCCTCGTGGGATGCATAGCCCTTCACGGTTTCAATGAGATTCGGGATAAGATCGGCCCGGCGGCGCAATTGAACATCAATGCCGCTCCACCCCTCGGCTACAAAGTTCTTGTTATTTACCAATGAATTATAAACGTAAATCAAGTAGGCGGCGATTGCGACAATGAGACCGAGAAGACCATAGCCGAACGTCATAATTCATTCTCCCGAGTGGCCGACCTTTGCAGTATCGCAGTATTCGGTGGAGTTTGCCAGTGTGGTTTTTTCTGCCATAACCTGATTATGACAAAACATATGCGGGTTCTCCAACCGAGCAAGACTATCTATGCCTATTATGATGGTCGCGTGGACGGCTACCGGTTTTCAGAAGCCGATAACTGGGTTGATGACGGCGCCATTGCTCTGGGCATTGCGAGTTATGCGATAGTCGATTCGGGCGAGGCAATTGTCTACGACACGCATGTCTCAGTTGAACACGGGAAATTCATTCGCGCGCATCTTGAGGCTTTGGGCGTTGGCAAAATTACCGTGGTCTTGAGCCATTGGCACCTCGATCATCTTGCAGGAACCTCCGCTTTTGCGGATTGCCAGGTCATTTCGAACTTGCGCACAGAAAACCATATGAAGGAATGCAAGGCTGCGATTGAAGATGGCAGCCATCATGGCCTGCCCGCAATCAACCCGCTGGTCATGCCGACGCAAGTTTTTGGAGGCGAAATGTTCCTGCAAGTTGGCTCATTGCGGCTGCATTTGATCGAGGCGAATATTCATAGCGACGACGCAACTGTCATCTGGATTGCCGCTGAAAGAATACTGCTTGCCGGCGATACGATGGAAGACACGATTACCTATGTGGGCGAGCTGCTTGAATTTGACGTACACTTGAAGGATTTGGACAGGATGTGGGCGCTGCAACCGGAACGGATTTTGCCTAATCATGGCGACCCGGAAATTATTGCGCTGGGTGGATATGAAAAAACCCTTATCCGTGCCACGCAGCAATATATTCGCATGCTGAAGCGCATGGCGAACGAGCCGGAGCTCAGGTCAATGCCGCTGAACGAAATCATCAGGGGGCCGCTTGATGCGGGCTGGGTGAATTTGTTTGAGCCCTATGAGGCTGTCCACAAGGCCAACATCGAAGCCGTTCTTGCGGCGAAGTTGAACTAGGTTTGGAGGCGACAATGACATCATTCAAGGGTCCGGTCGGCCAAGAGGATATGCCCTATTTGCTGACGCCCGGCCCCCTGACAACTTCACGCGGCGTAAAGCTTGCCATGCTGGCTGACTGGGGTTCGCGCGATGTTGAATTCCGGCAGGTGGTGGCTGATATTCGCAAGCGCCTGCTGGAGTTGGCCAATTGCGACGGGCGCTATGAATGCGTGATCATGCAAGGGTCCGGCACCTTTGCCATTGAGGCGGCCTTGGGCAGCCTGTGCCCACCTCTGAGCCGCAAGACGCTGGTGATTGCCAATGGCGCTTATGGCGATCGGGCCGCCAAAATCCTGAAACAATTGAATCGCCCGCACGTCAAGATCAACAGAGGCGATAGTGCGGCTCCAAGTGTTGAGGACGTGACTTCTGCACTCGATGCCGACGGGTCAATCAGTCACGTGTGGATGATCCACTGCGAAACCACGTCTGGAATAGTCAATCCCATCGCCGAAATAGGCCAGGAAGTGAAGCGCCGCGGATTGGTGTTCATGGTGGATGCCATGTCGTCATTCGGCGCCATTCCCATCGACATGGCGGGGCTGGATATGGACGTGATGGTGTCATCCTCCAACAAATGCATCGAAGGCGTTCCGGGATTTTCCTATGTGCTGGTGAAGCGCCATATGCTGGAGGCAAGTGCGGGCGTTTCGCATTCGGTGGTGCTTGACCTTTACGAGCAGTGGCGCGGGCTTCAGGCCAATGGCCAATTCCGGTTTACGCCACCCACCCATGCACTGGTGGCTTTTCATCAAGCGCTCAAGGAACACGAGATTCACGGCGGCGTGGCTGGGCGTGGCCTCCGCTATGCCCGCAATGCCGATGTCCTCATCGATGGCATGCGCAGGATGGGGTTTTCGACGCTGCTTGGGGATGATATGGCGGGGCCCATCATTCAAACATTCCTGACACCGCGCGACCCCAACTTTCATTTCGAAGCATTCTACGAGGCGCTCCGCAAGCGCGGCTTTGCAATTTATCCGGGCAAGCTCACCAAGCGGCCAAGCTTTCGCATTGGCACGATCGGGCAGATTGATGAAGCCGTCATGGACGCAGCGCTTGCGGCCATTCGTGACGTGCTGAACGAAATGAATGTAACTGACGTCGCGCCGCTTGAAAGCTGAACCATGAAAACTGTCGAGGCAAATGGCAGGAATTACAAGTGGCCGCGAGCGCCGCTGGTGGTTATTTGCTGCGATGGCAGCGAGCCTGACTACATGGAAATTGCCATGGCCGAAGGGCTGATGCCAAACCTCAAGAAAATCATTGCCAAAGGCGAAAACCTGCGCGGGCTGTCGGTCATTCCAAGTTTCACCAATCCCAACAATCTCTCGATTGTGACCGGAACGCCGCCTGCCGTGCACGGGATTTGCGGGAATTACCTGATTGATCCCGCCACGGGCAAAGAAACCATGATGAATGACCCGGCTTGGCTGCGGGCGCCCACGATCTTTGAAAAGTTCCAACAGGCGGGGGCTAAAATTGCGGTGGTGACGGCCAAGGACAAGCTCCGATTATTATTGGGCAAAGGACTGAAGTTTGATGGCACGGCAGTCGCCTTTTCATCCGAGCGGGCAGACCAGGTCTCGGTTGCGGAGAATGGCATTGAAGATGTTTGCGGCCTGGTTGGAATGCCGGTGCCCCCTGTCTATTCTGCTGAACTTTCGGAATTTGTTTTTGCCGCGGGTGTGAAACTGCTGGGTTCGATGCGGCCCGATCTCATGTATCTTTCGACAACGGATTATGTGCAACACAAGTTTGCGCCGGGTTCCGCCGGGGCCAACAGTTTTTACAGGATGATGGATGGCTATCTCGGCCAGCTTGATGGCCTGGGGGCCACCATAATTATCGTTGCCGATCACGGCATGAAAGATAAGCACTTGAGCATTGGTGAACCTGACGTGGTTTACCTGCAGGATAGGCTCGACCTTGAGTTTGGCACAGGCACAACGCGGGTCATATTGCCGATCACTGATCCTTATGTGGTGCATCACGGGGCGCTGGGTTCGTTTGCCACTGTCTATGTCAAGGGCCTGCACCCTGATCGGGTTGCGTCGGTGATTTCAGCGATAGAGGGAATTGACGAGGTTTATGGCCGGGCTGAGGGTTGCGCGCGATTTGAACTTCCGCCGGACCGGATGGGTGATCTCATTGTGTTATCTGGTGGACCCAGTGGTTCAAAAGTCATTGGCACAAGCCGCTCCAGGCATGATCTTACAGGGTTGACGGAACCTTTGCGCTCGCATGGCGGTTTGACGGAACAAACTGTTCCAGTCATCGCCAACCGCAAGCTGAAAGATTTGCCGCAACCGCTTCGAAATTTCGATGCCTTCTTCATAGGCTGCAACTGCATTGGTGAGACCTGACATGACAATCAAAGAGAGCATGCGCATTGGCGGCAAGTTGGTGGATGCTGATGGCGTGGTGCCGGTGCATTATCCCTACACCAATGAAATCATCGGCACGGTTCCAGCCGGTCGCGCTGAACATGCGGCACGCGCATTTGATATTGCGGCGGGCTTCAAGCCGAAACTCACGCGCTATGAGCGCCAGCAGATATTGTTCAAGGCGGCTGAACTTATTCGCCAGCGCAAGGACAATCTTGCAAAATTGATTACGCTTGAACTCGGCCTTTCCATGAAGGACTCGGTTTACGAATGTGGGCGTGCCTATGACGTGTTCATGCTAGCGGGGCAACTCTGCATTCTGGATGACGGACAGATTTTCTCATGCGATCTCACTCCGCAAGGCAAGGCCCGAAAGATTTTTACCAAGCGCGAGCCTGTGGGGGTGATTTCAGCGATTACGCCGTTCAATCATCCGCTCAACATGGTGTCTCACAAAGTGGCCCCTGCCATTGCCACAAATAATTGCGTGGTGTGCAAGCCTACGGAACTGACACCGCTCACGGCTTTGGCGCTGGCTGATATTCTTTACGATGCAGGTTTGCCGCCTGAAATGTTTCAAGTGGTGACGGGTTGGCCCGATGACATTGGCGATGAGATGGTGACCAACAGCAACATCGGCATCATCACGTTTACAGGCGGGGTGCGCGTGGGAAAGATCATTGCGGCCAAGGCTGGATACCGGCGGGCTGCGTTGGAATTGGGCGGCAACGATCCGCTGATCATTCTCAATGATCTCAGTGACGATGATTTGGACAGGGCTGCTGACTTGGCAGTTGCTGGCGCCACCAGGAATTCAGGCCAGCGGTGCACGGCGGTGAAGCGCATTCTGGTGCAGAACCGGGTGGCAGACAGATTTGTGGCACTGGTTTTGGAGAAGGCCAAGAAGATAAAGTTTGGCGATCCGGAAGATCCGGACACTGATCTGGGTTGCGTGGTGCATGAAGAAGCCGCGAAGGTGTTTGAGGCCCGTGTTCACAAGGCGGCAGAGCAAGGGGCCAAGATACTTTATAATCCGGGCCGGAAGGGCGCGGTGTTGCCGCCGATCACCGTTGATTTTGTGCCGCATCACTCAGAACTGGTTTTTGAGGAAACCTTTGGCCCGATCATCCCCATCGTTCGGGTGCCCGACGAAGACGGCGAAGTTATCCGCATTTCGAATTCAACGCCCTTCGGATTGTCGTCGGGCGTTTGCACCAACAACTTGTCTCGCATCACGCGGTTCATTGAGGGCCTCAACGTAGGCACCGTGAACATTTGGGAGGTGCCGGGTTACCGCATCGAAATGTCGCCCTTTGGGGGAATCAAGGACTCAGGTAATGGTGTAAAAGAGGGTGTCATGGAAGCCATGAAGTTTTTCACCAACGTGAAAACGTGGTCATTGCCATGGCCGCAGTGAACTAATTTGAATCCTGGGACGCTTGTCATCATCAATCTTTTGGGGGGTGTTGCCCTCCTCCTCTGGGGTGTGCGGATGGTGCGCACCGGCGTTTTGCGCGCCTGGGGCGACAGGCTCAAGCTTTTCATAGAACAGCGCCTGAGCAACCGCGTCTCGGCATTTTTGGCAGGCGCTACAGCTACGGCCATTCTTGGAAGCGGCACAGCGACGACGCTGATTGTTGCCGGCATTGCGGCAAGCGGCGCCATCGGAACCGCGTTGGGTCTGGCCGTATTGCTGGGGGCCGATGTGGGTTCAGCGATTGTTTCAGCGATTTTCGCGTCAGGCAGTTCGTTTGCGCTATGGGCATCGCCTATCCTGATCTTTGTGGGCTATGTGACATTTAGTGCGAGCCGCGAATTCAGGCCCCACAACATAGGGCGCATCATGATTGGCATTGGCCTCATGTTGATGGCGCTGCAGCTCATCACTGTTGCAACAGCGCCTTTGCGCGAGGCAACGCTTTTTCACAGCGTTCTGGCAGCCGTGGGGCGCGAGCCCATGCTGGCATTTATCGTGGGGGCTGCTCTTGCGTGGGCGTTTCACTCCACGCTGGCCGTCATCCTGCTGATTGCCTCGTTTGTCGCCAACGGCAGCCTGGAGCTTGCTGGTGCGATTGGATTTATTCTTGGGCTGAACTTTGGCGGCGGCTTGCCAGCCATCAGCTCAACCCTCACGCTGCCGCCTGCCGGGCGGCGGTTGCCGGTGGCGAATTTGATCTGCCGCGGCCTGGCAGCAATTGTTGCCCTGGCCTTCGCGCAACGCATATCGGGCCTGGCATTGCTGGTTCCTTTGGACGCTGTGAGTGTTGCGCTGGCCTTTCACGCCGCATTCAATGGCGTCATCGGGTTGGTTTTTCTGCCGGTGACCACCTGGATTGGAAAGCTTGCCTCGCAAATTGTGCCCGATCAGAAGCTTGAAGCGGATCAGCTTGCGGCTCCGCGCTATCTTGATGTGAAGTCGCTCGAGTCGCCGTCAATTGCGCTCTCCAACGCACTTCTTGAAACTGTGCGCATGAGCGAGGTGTTGAACCGCATGTTTGATACAGCCCTTTCCGCGTTGCGCAGCAAGAGCACGGAAACGCTCAAGCAGCTCAAGGCTCTTGATGAGCGGTTGAATGCATTTCAAACTGCAATCCAATCCTATCTGGTGGAGTTGACCCAGACACAACTCACGTCTGTGGAGGCCAGGCGCGCGCTGGAGGTAACACTTTACGTCAGCAATCTTGAGCATGCGGGAGACATCATTCACCTCAACCTGTCCGACCGGATCAAGGCGAAGGCCAAGGAAGGCATTGAATTCAACATTGAGGAACAGGCTGCGTTCGATAATCTGTGCCTGATCATTCATGACAACATCAGGCTTGCCACTGGTGTTCTCAGTTCGGGTGATGTTGAGGGAGCCAAAAGACTGATTGCGCAAAAAGATGCTTTTCGCAAGCTTGAGAATGAAGTGTTGGATCAGCATTTCCGGAGCGACAATCAGGCAAAGCGCGGGGCCCTGCGGCGGAGTGCGCTTTATGTAGACATGATCAGGGATCTGCACCGCATCAATTCGCATATCGTGTCAGCGGGCTACCCCATCGTTGAGGCGGCGGGCTTGCTGCGCGGTTCACGATTGAGAAATGAGGCGAAAACCCCACGATGAAATTTATCCATCTTACTGACCTTCATCTCTTGCCTCCGCCTGAAAAGCTCTGGGGACTTGATCCGTTTGAGCGCTTCGACATTTGCCTCGGAGATATTGAACGCAATCACGGAGATGCGGCCTTCTGCGCAATTTCGGGTGACCTGACTGATCTGGGAGACATCGCGGCCTATGTAGCCTTGAAGGAGCGGCTGACAAAATTTTCCATCCCTACGCACCTGATGCTCGGCAATCACGATGACCGTGCGAATTATCTAAAAGTATTTGGCGGCGTTACGCAGGGGCGTTTTGTCCGGGACGACTATTGTTTCTTGTTTTTGGACACGCTCAAAGTTGGCCCCTCTTCCGCTGGCCGCTATGATGAGCCACGGCGTGAATGGTTGAGGGCGCAGCTGGCTGAAGCTGGTGATAGGCCTGTCCTCATTTTCATGCACCATCCGCCTTTTGATATTCATCATGTGTTGATGGACGCCATCAAACTGGAAGATGGCGAAGGCTTTGGCGACTTGCTTGCCGGATACAATGTGCGCCACCTGTTTTTCGGCCATGCGCACCGCATGATTTCCGGACAGTGGCGGGGGATTTCTTTCTCCGCACTTCCTAGCCTTAATCACCAGCTGCCATTGGTGGGGGGATCAGTGTCCACTGTCTATAGTGACGAGCCGCCGATGTATTCGATTGTGCATTTGAATGGCGGGCAGATAACAGTGCATTCAGATGCGTTCATGCATCGGCAGCCGGCCCAGATGCCGCAAGATGCCGAACGGGGGAATTGGGGCTGAGGGCCCCGCAAGCTACAGCTCTGACTTCTGATACTTCGCGGCGTCCAACCACTTCGGATTGATGTCGATCCCCCATCCCGGCCCTTCGGGGATTTGGACGTGACCGTCTTTGGCCAAGATGTCCTGCAGGAATAACCCTTTCTGCCATGGGTAATAGTCTTCGCCTTCGATGGAAAATTCGAGATAGGGGCCGGCGTTGGGGATCGCGCCCAGGAGATGCAGCGTGAAAACTGTTACCATTGAGAGATTGGCCGCATGGGGCGTTATCGGCAGGCGGGCTTGCCTTGCCATCTCAACCACTTTCAATGTGCGGCAGATGCCGCCGAGATAGCAGATGTCGGGTTGGGCCACATCGACGGCGCGCATTGCCATGGCGAATTTCCACAGCGCCAAATCGCAATCCTGTTCGCCGCCAGTCACGTCGAGCGACAGCGTATCGGTGACTTCTTTGGTCCAGTCGTATTCCCAATAGGGGCATGGCTCTTCAAAATGGGCCACGCCATTTTGCTCAAGCATGCGGCCAACTTCGATGGCTTTCCTGGGCGTGTAACCGCTGTTGGCGTCAACCAGCAATATGGCCTCATCGCCGAGGGCTTTGCGCACCGCCGGCACAATCTTTTCGGTGCGCCCCGGCCATTCGTCCTCGTCGTGCCCGCATTCTTTGCCCACACGGAACTTGAAGGCCTTGTAGCCATGCGTGTCTTGAAGGCGTTTGAGGCGGACAGCTTCATCTTCTGGCGTAATTTCACCGCGCTTCATGCTGGAGGCATAGGCCGGAAATGGGCGTGGCTTTCCTCCCAGCAATTCGCAAACACTTTTGCCTTCAATCTTGCCGCGCATGTCCCATAATGCCGTATCCAGCCCGGTTATGGCGCGCATGAGATAGGAACCGGGGAACTTGTGTTCGCGCTCGGGGATTAATGTCACCAGCGCCTCAATGTCGAGCGCATCAGCGCCCAGGCTCCAGCGCGCAACTTGGCGATGGAAAATGTCGCAGGTGATGTCGGCGTTGTAGGTTGAAACCTGGCCCCAGCCGTGGGATCCATCATCGGCAGTTGCGCGCACAAATCCAACGAAGGGCGTGCAGAAGGTTTCGAGGGTTTTGATTTTCATTGCCGCGTGGCGGCGGCATCAAGCGCCATTTGGCGCATTTGTTCGCGGCGGCGCATGATTTCATATGCGATGGCCGCGACGATAGTGACCAGAATCAGGATAAGCGCGAGCGCATTGATGGTTGGCGTGATGCCGGAACGTATTTTTGAGCCCACATAAACAGTCAGCGTATCGGAATTGCCGCGCGTAAACAGCGTCACGTTGAAATTCTCGGCGGATTGGAAAAAAGCGATCAAGGCCCCTGCCCCAATGGCCGGATAAAGATGGGGAATGAGAATGCGGCGCATCACTTGCGCATGGGAAGCGCCCAGATCCATGGCTGCTTCCTCAAGCCCGAAGTCGAAGCTTTGCAATCTCGCCAGCACAAGCAGCATGACATAGGCGGCGATGAAGGAAACCTGACCGAGAATGGAAAGATGAAGGCCCGCAGGCACACTGAATTCGTTCCAGAACAGAAGCGTTGAAATGCCGATAACGGCGCCCGGCGTCAGAATGGGCGCTACCATGAAACCATAGAGAAACGAGCGGGTTCTGGCCTGCACGCTGTTGATAAGAATTGCCGCAGCTGTGCCAATGGGAACCGAAATTCCGACAACGGCCAGGCCAACAAGTATCGTATTGCGCGCTGATCCCCACATGCGCTCATCGGTCCAGAGGTCGATAAACCAGCGATCCGTCAACCCCATCCAAGGATAGATCGATGGGAATCTTGTGTCATTGAACGCAGCGCCGCCCATGATGACCAGCGGCAGCAGCATGAATGCCAGAAAAATGAAAAGATACGCTCGGATAAGGAATGCGCCGAATGCTTTGGAAGTCATAACGCCCTCACTTCGCAATATCCACGAGGCGCACGTTCAGCACGCGCATGACAATGCTGACGAACAGGATGCAAAGCACCAGTAGCAGGAATGCATAGGCCGAGCCCACGTTCCAATCCAGACCCTCAAACATCCACTGCTGGATAATTTCCGTGAACCAGCGCGAATTGGGCGCAGCCAATGTGCTGGGCACGATCACCGAGCCTGCGCACAGCATGAATACCATCACGCAGCCCGAAGCGATGCCGGGTTTTGCGTGGGGAATGACAACGCGCCAGTGCGTGCGCCAAAGCGGCGCGCCGAGGTCCTCGGAGGCCTCTATCTGGTTGGAGTCCAACGATGAAATCGCGTTGTAAACCGGAAACAGCATGAACAGAACGTAGGAGTAAATCAGGCCCACCATCACGCCATTAAATCCTGATATCCAGCGGATAGGCTTGCCGATGATGCCAATGCCCAGCAGCAGGGCGTTCAAGGGACCCTGGAAAGACAGGATGATGAACCATGCAAACGACCGCAGGATTTCACTCACCCAAAGGGGAATGAGCAGCATGAGGAAAATTGTCGGCGCATTTTCAACGCGGATGACCTTTGCCAGATAAAATGCGACCGGATAACTCATCATCAGGCACAGCAAAGTGACAATGCTGCTGTACAGAACTGTTTGAAAAAATATTCTGATGTGGATGGGACTGTACACAAATGTTTCGTAGTTTTTCAGTGAATAGAAATCGAGCGGTCCGCCCAGCTGATCAACCGGCAGGTAAGGTTTGAAAGAAAATTCGAACAACACGATGTTGGGTATGATTACCAGAGCCAACAGCCAGAAAGCCGTCAACAGGATCATAATCAGCGTGAGCACCTTGCCGTATCTGCGGTAAAGTTCACTCATGACCTAGCTCTGGCTTGAGGTTGCAGCAGCGGCCAAAACAACCGCGTGCTCTGCTGAAAACACCATGTGCAACTTTGAGCCATTCTTGGGGAGCGCTATGTTGGGGTCATTATGCGTCTGGATCATGTGGGTGCTGCCCAGCTTGTCGCGCACGAAAATGTTGACAAAATTGCCCTCAAACGCGACATCGCCCACTTCCACTGGAATGCTGTTGGCCTTGGCGGGTGCCGATTTCTGCAATGTCGTGTGCTCGGGGCGCACATAAATCTTGGATTTGGCGCCTACTGCAACACCTTTTCCAAGTTTGGTTTCGAATTTGCCATGCGCGGTTTCAAAACTCGCCACACCATCCTTGGCTGATTTTACCGTGCCTTCGAATATATTGTTCTCGCCAACGAACGAGGCCACAAATCCATTGGCAGGATTGTTGTAAATCTCCATCGGCGTTCCAACCTGCTGGAGAATGCCCTGCGACATGACGCCGACACGGTCCGACATGGCCAGGGCCTCGCCCTGATCGTGGGTGATATAAATGAAAGTGACGCCGGTGCGCTTCTGGATGGCGCGCAGTTCAGCTCGCATATGTTGCCGGAGTTTCAAGTCGAGCGCTGACAGCGGTTCATCCAGAAGCATCACTTTCGGCTCGACCGCCAGTGCGCGGGCAATCGCCACCCGTTGTTTCTGGCCGCCGCTGAGCTGACTTATTTTTTTGTCAGCGGAGTCATAGAGTTCAACCAAGTTCAGAAGTTCTTCGGCCTTGGCGCGTCGCGTTGCTTTGTCGACACCCCGAACTTCAAGGCCAAAGGAGATATTCTCCCAGACAGGCATCAATGGAAAAAGCGCAAGGTTCTGAAATATGAGGGCCGTTGGCCGCGCGTTGGGCCTTATGCCCATCATGTCGACGCCACCAATTTTTACGGCGCCTTCGGTTGGATCCATGAAGCCTGAAATCAGGCGGAGAATGGTAGTTTTCCCACACCCCGACGGCCCCAGAAATGAAAAGAACTCGCCAGCCTTGATCGTTACGTCAACCCTGTTGACGGCCCGAAAGGCGCCAAAATCCATGGAAACTTTTGATAGTTCGACGTCTTCGCTCATCTTCCCCGCTACCCACCCTTAGCTGATGACCGACTATGTAACAAAAAAACGACGGGCGCCAGTCACCCGTCGTTTCTCGCGTAGCGTGATTATGCTGCGATGAACTTGTCCGCGTATTCAGCACGCAGCTTCAAGAATGAGCTGGTCTGAACGGGCCACCACCACAGTTTCGAAGAAGCATCACCTGGGAAGGCGTTGGCATAGAAAGTTGCCACTGCCGGGTCCAGCAGCTCGACACTGCCCTTGGCAACTGGATTTGCTGAATAGACCTTCGCCATCGCAGCAGCGCCTTCAGGGGTGAGAACGAAATTCGCCCAGGCGAGGCCCTGCTCGGTGTTCTTGGCGTTGACCATGAGCATGTAGCCCTGGTTCCACGCAAAAGCGCCTTCCTTGGGTGCAATGTAGCCATAGGGGCCTTCCTTGCCCATATTGTAACCTGTCGAATCCCAGCAATGGCCAAGCACGGCGCCATTGGTGCGGAACGCAGCCTGGGCTTCGTTTTCGCCCTTCCAGAACTGGACGATGTTGCCCTTGTGCTTCACAGCTTCAACCAGGATAACATCCCAGATTTCCTTCATGGCGTCGTCGTTCTTGTAGCCTTCCATGAATGGCTTCGGCAGTTTGCCTTCGGCATCCAGCACGCGGCCAAGGGCAGCGAGTGCCGAGTGAGCGCGAACCGTGACCTTGCCTTCAAGGTTTGGACCCCATAGATCGGCCAAGCTGGCCTTGCCATACTCAAGCGGGAACAGCTCCTTGTGGTAAACAAGGGCTTCGGTGCCCCAAACGCCCGGCAAGAAGTAACGCTTGCCATCGATCTGCGCCATCTCACCGGCCAGACCATCGGCCATGCCCGGAAGGTAATTGTCCAGAGCAACCTTGGCTGTATCCCATGGCTGCACAAGTCCGTTCTCGACATACGACTGGGTGCGATCAACCGTGGGCTCAATCACGTCGAATGCGCCAGTCTGCAGAGAAAGCTTGGCTTGGGCAAAAATTGTGTCGTTGTCTGGCTGTTCGGTGAAGTTCACCTTGATGCCGGTCTTCGCGGTGAACGGCTCAATGAAAGGCTTGTAGTCATAACCGGCCCAGCCCATGTAATTCAGCTCGCCCGAAGATGAGAAAGCGTTCTTTACGTAGATCGGGCTGGCGAAACCGACGGCGCCCAGGGCGGCGCTGGCTTTGAGGAGTGAACGGCGCGAGATCATGGCCGAACGCATGGTTTCCTGTGTAGGTGTAAGTTTTTTCATGTTTGACTTTCCTCTGGCACTAGGGGCGGAATGCCCCTGTAATTTCCTCGAAATTTTTTATCGGCCAGTAAGGCTGGCTCTTATCTAATTTCAACCTAGTATGACAATGGCGCGACATTCTGGCAAGGCCTTGTTGGCTGGTCCGGTTAGCTTGTTGCTGTTGGCTCCATGCTTGCAAGTGGTGTAGGACTGGCGAAATATCAGGAGAGTTTCGCATGGCCGGACCATTGTCAAATATTCGTGTTTTGGACCTTACGCGGGTGTTGGCCGGGCCCTGGGCCACGCAAATGCTGGCGGATTTCGGCGCCGAAGTGATCAAAATCGAAAAACCCGGCGAAGGCGATGATACGCGTGGCTGGGGGCCGCCATTTATCAAGAATGGCGATGGCAGCGAAGGCGACGCAGCCTATTTCCTTTCCGCCAATCGCGGCAAAACCTCCGTGTGCTTAGATATGGCTTCTCCCGGGGGACAGAAACTCATCCGCGATCTGGCAGTCAAATCTGACGTGGTGATCGAAAATTTCAAGGTTGGCGGCCTGAAGAAATACAGTCTGGACTACGCGAGCCTGAAAACCGTGAACCCCAAGCTCATCTATTGCTCCATCACGGGCTTTGGCCAGGATGGACCTTACGCCAGCCGCGCTGGCTATGATTTCATGATCCAGGGCATGGCAGGTTCTATGTCGATCACGGGCGAGCCAGATGGCCCGCCCATGAAAAGCGGTGTGGCCTATGCCGATATATTCACGGGCCTTCATGCGGTGATAGGCATAACCGCCGCCCTCTTCCACCGCGAGCGCACGGGCGTTGGGCAGTTTCTTGATTTGGCATTGCTAGATTCACAAGTTGCAGTTCTCGCCAACCAAGCCTCGAATTATCTTGTCGGTGGCAAGGTTCCGGGCCGACTTGGCAACGCGCATCCCAATATTGTGCCCTATCAGACTTTTGAAACCGTCGATGGCCACATCATCATGGCGGTTGGCAATGACCGGCAGTTCACCGAATTCTGCACCATCATCGGCGTGCCGGAACTTGCGGGTGACGAACGCTTCAAAACCAATCGGGCCCGCGTCGAAAACCGCGCACAACTTGAAACACTTCTCAAGCGCCCCATGAAAACCCGCACCACCAGCCGGTGGGTTGAAGCCTTTGAAGCCGCAGCAGTCCCTTGCGGCCCCATCAACACCATCGCCCAGATGTTCGAAGACCCCCAGGTTCTGGCCAGGGGCCTGCAAATCGGCCTCACGCGGGGCGACGGAGTGCAAATACCAGGCGTCGCCAACCCCATCCGCTTTTCGGAAACCCCTGTGGAATACGAAAGAGCACCGCCGAAACTGGGGGATGGGACGGAGCGGGTGCTGGCTGATGTGCTTGGTTTGACTGAAATTCAGATTGCCAATCTGAAGATTTCGGGCGCTATTGGCTAGGTGTCGTTTTTGGGCTACATGCCGGTTTCGAACCCGTGCATAAGGCTGTCCATGGCTAATCTCATCATCACCTATTGGCGCGATATTCCTTCGCAAGTGGCTGTAAAACTTGGCCGCAAGGAAGAAAAACGCATGCTGGACAACCGCTTTATGGAGGCTATCGACATGGCGGCCATGCGGGGTGGGGCAACGGATACGGACGCTTACCTCGCTGATTGGCGGCGCGCTGATCCCATCCTGGTGAGCGATGACCTGGTTACCGAAGTTGAAAAAGCCAAATCTGAAATCGAATCCGCTTATGATAAAGAGCGGCTCAAAACCCTGATTGCCAATGGAGGCAAACTTACGTCATGACGCACACCATCATATCCTCAGCCACACGCACCCATATCATCGGCTTTGACCGCCCGTTCACGGTGATCGGCGAGCGCATCAACCCGACTGGCCGCAAGAAGCTTGCCGCCGAAATGCAGGCTGGAAATTTTGAAACCGTGATCAAGGATGCCTTGGCGCAGGTGGCGGCGGGTGCCCATATTCTCGACATCAATGCCGGCGTCACCGCTGTGAACCCCAACGAGACTGAACCGCCGCTGATGCGCCAGACGCTCGAGATCGTACAGTCGCTGGTTGATCTGCCGCTCTGCATTGACTCATCGGTGACATCGGCTTTGAAAGTTGGGCTTGAAACTGCCAAGGGTCGGCCCCTTGTCAATTCCGTAACTGGCGAAGAGGAAAAGCTCGAAGCCATTTTGCCGCTCATTGCCAAATACAATGTGCCCGTCGTCGCCATCTCGAATGACGAGACGGGCATTTCGGAAGATCCGGACGTGCGTTTTTTGGTGGCCAAAAAAATCGTCGAACGCGCGGCGGATTTCGGAATCAAGCCGCATGACATTGTGGTGGACCCTCTGGTGATGCCGATTGGCGCCATGGGAACGGCCGGTCAGCAGGTGTTCCGCCTCGTTCGCCGCTTGCGCGAAGAATTGAAGGTGAACACTACATGCGGTGCATCGAATGTGTCCTTCGGCATGCCGAACCGCCGGGCGCTGACGGGTTATTTCCTCGCCATGGCGGCATCCCACGGCATGACGAGCGCCATCATGAACCCTTTACATGATGAAGACATGCACGCGATTTATGGGGCGAACGTGCTGAACGGCACGGATGCGCATTGCAAATTCTGGACAAACAAGTTCCGCGAAATGACGGCGGCACCATCGAAGGCGGCACAGGCGGCTGGCGAGATTTCATCGAATGAAGAGATTGAAGCACGGCGTGCGGCACGTGAGGCTAGGCGCCGCCGCTGATGGAAAAAACCGACGCGCTCATTGTCTTCACGCCTTCGGGCAAGCGCGGGCGCTTTCCGCTTGGAACACCTGTGTTGCAGGCGGCGCGCACACTTGGGGTTGATATTGATTCCGTTTGCGGTGGCCGCGCCATTTGCGGGCGGTGCCAGATCAATGTGGGCGAAGGTGAATTTGCCAAGCATGGCATTACGTCTGCTGTCGATCACCTCTCGGAATTTTCCAAAGTCGAGGAGCGCTACGATAAATTGCGTGGTCTTATTCCAGGCCGCCGCCTCTCGTGCCAAACGAAATTGCTTGCTGATGTCGTCATTGATGTGCCGCCCGAATCCCAGGTGCATAAGCAGGTTGTGCGCAAGGCTGCCGAAGTTCGCGACATTGAAATGGATCCGGCGACGCGCCTGCACTTCATTGAAGTTGAAGAGCCTGACATGCACAAGCCCTCCTCCGATCTTGAGCGGGTTTACAAGGCGCTGGCTGAACAATGGAATGTTCAGAGTATCACCTGCAATCTGGCCATCATCGCGAAGCTGCAAGCCACGCTCAAAAAGGGCGAGTGGAAAGTCACTTGTGCGGTCAATTCACGCTCCACATCGGGTGCGACAGAGCTCGTGGCCATATGGCCCGGTTTCCATGACAAGATATTCGGCATCGCGGTGGATGTGGGCTCCACCACGGTTGCCGCCCATCTCACCAATTTGATCACGGGGGAAGTCGCCGCGTCGGCTGGCCTGATGAACCCGCAAATCCGCTT
>JANNXN010000027.1:0-12558 GCA_031409595.1 Rhodobiaceae bacterium | reverse complement strand
GCACCGCTCATTGAACCGGTGGTATCCATGACCAGCACGATTTCAATAGGCCGCATTGCCTTTTTTACCTGGGAATAGGAATTGAGCGTGACTGACTGTATGCCAGCAAGATTCATAATCGACGTCGGAAAATCGTGGTGTGCGGTGATGTCGATCGCCTCGCCGGTAATTGTTAGATCCAGCGTAATCGGGTTTGATTCTCCGGTTTGCGGCGTATAATTCTCGGTCAGATATTTCTGCGCGTAAGCTTTCAGTTCTTCAATTGCCGCAGCCTTTTGAGCTTCTGTTTTTCCTGCAAGGCTGGAACGGTCATCGGCGGCAATGGCCAAAACGGCGGAGTCAACGGCAGCGTTAAATGATGCCTGTTCACGCGTGATGCGAACGGTATCAATCGCAGCACCCGCAGCCAGGAATATTGGAATCGCTGCAAAGCCCATCATCAATGCGATGTTGCCGGCCTCATTCCTGTGGAAACCCTTCAGCTTTTGAAAAGTCGAAGACGCAAAAGATTTGACAAACTTTTTCATAGAGACTCTCTCCAAAGGGGTGTTTGGGAGAAATTTAGTTTATGCCAATGAAGAATTGGTTTTCAAAATAGTTGGCATTTTAATCAGTTTGTAAAATTTGGCGGAAGGCTTGCTGACTAGTTAACGGATTGAGGTTTTTCACATGTTCGGATAGTTCGGCCCCTCGCCTCCTTGCGGCACGACCCAGGTTATGTTTTGTGATGGGTCTTTGATATCGCAGGTTTTGCAGTGAACGCAGTTTTGATGGTTAATCTGGAAGCGCGGTGATTTTCCCACCTCTTCCACCACTTCATAGACGCCCGCGGGGCAGTAGCGCTGGGCTGGTTCAGCCCAATTTGGCAGGTTGGTGGATATGGGGATGCTGGCATCTTTCAGCTTGAGATGGGCTGGTTCGTCTTCCTCATGGTTGGTGGCGGAGAAGGCCACATTGGTCAGCCTGTCGAATGACAAAACGCCATCGGGCTTGGGATAGTCGATGGGTTTGCACTGTGAGGCCAGTTTCAAGGTGGCGAAATCCGGCTTGCCATGTTTCCAGGTGCCGAGGCCAAAGCCGAACAAGGTGTTCATCCACATATCGACAGCACCCAACACCACGCCGCCTACAAGACCGAGTTTCGACCACATGGGTTTCACATTTTTTACGCGTTTAAGATCCTGATAGACCCAGGAATTTTCGTAAGCCTGCTGATAGCTTGCAAGTTCATCGCCGCTGCGACCGGCAGTCAGAGCATCGAACGTCGCTTCGGCTGCCAACATTCCGGTTTTCATGGCATTGTGCGAGCCCTTGATGCGCGGCACGTTGACGAAGCCGGCGGAACAGCCGATTAATGCGCCGCCCGGGAAACAGAGTTTCGGTACTGATTGGAAGCCGCCCTCGGTGATTGCCCTGGCGCCATAGGCCACACGCCTGCCGCCTTCGAGCACTTCGGCAATCAGCGGGTGATGTTTGAAACGCTGGAATTCCATGTAGGGAAACAGATACGGATTTTGATAGTTGAGATGCACGACGAAGCCTACGGACACGAGATTGTCTTCCAGATGATACATAAAGCTGCCGCCGCCGACTTTGCCGCCCAGCGGCCAGCCCATGGTGTGGGTGACCTGACCCTGTTTGTGATTTTCAGGCTTTACCTCCCACAGCTCTTTCATGCCAAGGCCAAATTTCTGCGGCTCGCGGTCTTTTGAGAGATCAAACCTGGCGATGATTTCCTTGGCGAGGGAACCCCTGACACCTTCAGCGATGAGCACATATTTTCCGATGAGTTCCATGCCGGGCTGGTAATCCGGTTTGTGGGCGCCATCTTTGGCAATGCCCATGACGCCTGCCACAACGCCACGCACGGAACCGTCGCCTCGATAGAGGACTTCTGATGCGGCAAAGCCAGGATAGATTTCGACACCCAGCGCTTCGGCCTGGGTCGCCAGCCAACGGCATACATTGCCCAGAGATACCGCGTAGTTTCCGTGATTATTCATGAGGGGCGGCATCAGGAAGTTTGGCATGCGAAGGGCGCCCTTGGGGCCGAGCACGAAAAACCTGTCATCGGTCACGGGCGTATTGAGGGGAGCGCCCTTTTCTTTCCAATCGGGGATCAACTCGTTCAGCGCTATTGGATCGACCACAGCGCCTGATAATATGTGAGCGCCGACCTCGGAGCCCTTTTCCAGAACACAGACACTGGTTTCGCTGGAGAGCTGCTTCAATCGAATGGCGGCGGCAAGCCCCGCAGGACCTGCACCTACGATGACGACATCATATTCCATCGCGTCCCGCTGAATTTGTTCCACAGTTAAAACTCCCGTTTTCGATTGACGCCTGTTATAGTGGCGAAAGACATAGAGCAAGATAACCAATTCGGACATGCAAACAAAGCAAAACGACATGAGTTCCCATGAGGCCCGAAATGCCCTCGCCTGGCTCATTGACATGGGTGCGGATGAGATTGTGGGGGAGGAGCCGGTTAACCGGTTTGTGGCTGCGCCCTTGCCTGTCGCTGTGGTTGAAGAAGTAGTTGCTACTCCGGCACCTTCCAGTGCCGCATTGTGCACTACCTTGACAGACCTGAAGGCCGCGTTGCTGCAACTGGACTGTCCACTCAAAAAGACCGCCAGCAACTTATGTTTCATGGGCGGCAATCTGGAGGCGCCAATCATGGTGATCGGTGATGTGCCGGGGCGCGATGAGGATATTGAGGGCAAGGTTTTTGCCGGGCAGAACGGGTTGCTGCTGGAAAGAATGCTGGGTGCGATCGGCTTGTCCGTTGACACGGTCAGCTTGTTCAATTTCATTCCGTGGCGGCCGCCGGGCAACCGCACCGTTACTGAATCCGAGATACAGATGTGTCAGCCTTTTTTGCTGCGCGCTATCGAACTTTGCAGGCCGAAATTTGTTCTGTGCCTTGGCATGCATCCGGCTCAGCGCTTGTCTGGCAGAAACGAGGGGTTGATGGGTTTGCGGGGCAAGTGGTTTGAACTTGCCGTGGGCCCTGAGAAAATTCCGGTGCTGGCAAGTTTTCATCCCAGCTATCTCAATTTGCAGGTAGCCCAGAAGCGTTTGGCGTGGCGCGACCTGCTGGCCTTCAAGGAAAAGCTTGATGCCCATTAGTACTGCCGACCTTTTGGTTTTCATGACCGCCGCGCTGAGCCTCAACCTGACGCCCGGCAATGACATGATGTATGTGCTCGGGCAATCGCTGAAGGGGGGCTCCAAGACCGGCGTTGCGGCCAGTTTCGGCATTGCTGTGGGTTCGCTCATTCACTTGGGATTTGTGGCGCTTGGGGTGGCCGTCATACTGGCGCAGCACCCGATTGCTTTTGATATCATCCGCTATGGGGGCGCTGGCTACCTGCTGTGGATCGCCTATTTGACTTTGACCACGCCGCAGTCGACGCCCAGTCCCGATGCCAAGCAGCGCAGCGCATTCGCGGCATTTCGTGACGGCGTGATGGTCAATGTATTCAATCCCAAGATCATTGTTTTCATGTTTGCATTCTTGCCGCCATTTGTGCGTCCTGAAAATGGTTCACCACTTTTGCAACTGTTCATCCTTGGCATGATTTTCAACGCAGGCGGCACGGCGATCAACTGTGCTGTGGCGGTGTTTTCCGGAAAGATCGGCGAGGCGCTGGCCACAAGTTCGCGTTTTCGAAAATGGTTTTCGCGCATTTCAGCCGGGCTGTTTGTTCTGCTGGCGGCACGTTTGATATTGGAAAGAAGATAGATGGCGGAACTCCGGGACTTCATTTCGCTGCGCATCGCGGTTCTTACCGTGTCAGACACACGCACGTTAGCTGATGATAAATCCGGGCAGACATTGCAAGACAGGATTGTGGCTGCTGGCCATGCGATAGCCGACCGGCAAATCGTGAAGGATGATGTGGCCGCAATCCGGCGGGTTGTGAAGGCATGGGGCACGCGCACTGACATAGACGCCATCATTTCAACCGGCGGCACCGGCCTTACGGGCCGCGACGTTACCGTCGAGGCGATGCGGCCGCTGTTTGAAAAAGAGATCGAAGGTTTTTCGACAGTGTTCCACATGATCTCGTTTCAAAAGATCGGCACCTCAACAGTGCAATCGCGGGCGACTGCCGGCGTCATGAAGGGCAAGTATGTTTTCTGCCTGCCGGGCTCGCCCGGAGCGTGCCGGGATGCCTGGGATGAAATCTTGAAATTCCAGCTGGACTATCGGCATCCGCCTTGCAATTTCGTGGAAATCATGCCGCGGCTCGAAGAGCACCAGAAACGCCGCAAGGTTTAGGCGGTTTGGGTTTTGCCGAAAACCAGGCCATTTACTATTGCCAGGCCAAACAGCAGAACTGCTCCACCAAGTATTTGTGCGGGAGAGATGGATTCGCCCAGAACAACCACGGCGGTGAGAACGCCAATGGGTGTCATCAACAATATGAAGGGTGCGGCTTCATCCATGGGGGCGCGGCGGAGAAGGGAAAACCACACCATATAGGCAAAGTAAAACCCGACGATGCCGACGAAGGCAAGGGTTGCCCATTCAATGACTCCCGCTGAGGTGATCGCCTCTACCTGACCCGTTTCGAACAGAGCAGTGGCAATAAGCAACTGCGGAGTTGAGGCTATCGCGTTGGCCTTGAGCAGTACGACACCACTATCCTTGCTCAATTTTTGCGCGAAGACCTGGCCAAGGGCCCAGAAGAAAGCCCCGACAATAATGAGCGCCACCGGAATGAGCGGCGGGCGCTGCTCGGGCAAACCGATCACGATTGCAACACCCACAAGTGCTACCGCCATGCCGATCAGTTTACGGGCGCTCAAGGCATCGCCCATGATCATCCAGCCCAAAATCACCGCCATGGGAACCTGGGTTTGCAAGACCAGATTGGCGGTTGTGGCCTCCACGCCCCTGAGGCCCCAGAACAGGAATGCGCCTTGGATGGTGACTGCAAAAGCTGCGATCAGCTGCACAGACTTCCACGGCGTTTTGATTTTTTCCCGCACTGTCAGGGCCATGACCAGTGCTATGCCGCCATAGACCAACAGCATCATGAAAAGCGGTGGAAAGTGGGTGACTGCCGGTTTGGCAAGCGTGAGGCCCGTTCCCCAAAACAGGGGAGCGGCGAGGCCCAGCATCAGGGTTTTGGATTTCATGGCGACTACTCATGGCGGTGTTCGTGGGCATTCGCAAGTTTGTTCTTGTTATGTTCTTTAACTTGTGTTAGACGAGAATAATGATGCCAACGCTTCTTGATATGAGACCATCGGTCGGATTTGAGTTCGCAGTGACTGCGCTGCCGCAGCATTTGCGGGGGCGGGGCGCCAGGAACAATCTCAAGGGACGATTTGAGAAGAACGGCGCTGCGTTTTTTGATGATGGCTGGGATTCGCTCGCTGAATTGCCGCCGCTCAAGACAACGGTTTTTGAGGAATTGCCCAAAACCATAATCGCTCGCAATCAATCGCCGGATATTTCCTTTGACCGGTCGATCAATCCCTATCGCGGCTGCGAACATGGCTGTGTTTATTGTTACGCGAGGCCCACGCATGCTTACATGGGGCTATCGCCTGGGCTGGATTTCGAGAGCAAGCTTTTCATCAAGCCGAACGCGGCGGCTCTTCTTCGGGAGGAATTGACCGCGCCCAATTATGTGGCGCGCACTCTGGCGCTGGGTTCCAATACGGATCCTTATCAGCCCATTGAGCGCACTTACCGGATTACACGGCAGGTTCTGGAAGTTTTGTCGGAATTCAATCATCCGGTTGGCATTGTCACCAAATCTGATTTGGTATTGCGGGATTTGGATATTTTGACATCGCTGGCAGAGCGCGGGCTGGTGAAAGTTGCGATTTCACTTACTACACTGGATGGGAAATTGGCGCGCGCCATGGAGCCTCGAGCATCAACCCCTGCAAAGCGTCTCGAGGCTCTTCGTATTTTGTCGGCTGCAGGGGTGCCCACGGTTGTCATGATGGGGCCGGTTATTCCTGCCGTGAATGATATGGAAATTGAGGCCATTTTGAAAGCTGCCGCGACTGCTGGCGTGCGGGAGGCGGGCTATACAATGCTGCGCCTGCCACTTGAAGTTAAAGATATTTTCCGCGAGTGGCTGAATGCCGAAATGCCGGACCGGGCCGCCAAGGTCATGTCACTGGTCAGATCGGTCCGGGATGGAAAAGAAAATGATGCAACTTTTGGCAAGCGCATGTCTGGCACTGGCCCCTATGCATGGACCATCGGCCGGCGCTTTCAGATGAGTTGCGAGCGGCTTGGCATCAATAGAAATCGTTTCAAGCTTGCGGGTGATTTGTTCTGTGTGCCGCCGCAGCCGGGGGAGCAGTTGAGGTTGATATAACGTTCCGACTTTTTATTTCCTTGGTTCCCATTTTTATTCTTCCACACAAGTTTGTCCACACCAGTTCGTCCACATCAGTTCGTCATTCCGGCGCAAGCCGGAATCTCGTGCAGGATAATACTGCAACCAGATTCCGGCTTGCGCCGGAATGACGGGTTGGGGGCTTGCTTATGAATTGAGGATTTGGTTTGAGTCAGAAATGGCAAGAGCTGATTCCGTGCTTCCTGATTTCAGTTTTGAACTTGCGGCCAAGGCGCTGGGGCATTCGTTGGTGTGTGGCATTGATGAGGCCGGGCGCGGGCCTTGGGCGGGGCCGGTGGTGGCTGCCGCCGTCATTCTCGACCCGCGGAATATTCCGCCGGGCCTCAATGATTCCAAAAAACTCAATGATGTGCGGCGGGAAGAATTGTTCGGCAAGATCATGGCGTCGGCGAAAGTTGGCGTCGGCATCGGTGACGAACATCGCATTGACCGGGATAATATTTTGGCCGCCACATTGTGGGCGATGGCGGAGGCGGTTCGCGGACTTCCCTGCATGCCGGATTTCGCTCTGGTTGATGGAAACCGCGCTCCCGCGCTTTCTTGCCCGGTTCAAACACTTGTTTCAGGCGATGCCCGCTCGCTTTCGATTGCGGCGGCTTCGATTATTGCGAAGGTGACGCGGGACCGCATCATGATCAAGCTTGACCAGGAATTTCCGGCCTATGGGTTTGCCCGCCACAAGGGCTATGGAACTGCGGCCCACCATGCAGCTTTGCAACGCGCCGGCGCCTGCATTCACCATCGCAAAAGCTTCGCGCCCATTGCGAAATTGTTCGCCCGTTAACCATTTTCACTGAATTCGATTCACGGGGACTCCGCAAAGATTCATACCAGTCGTCTGGCTGAATTGAACTGGGCGGATGAATGGGCTTCGAGACTAAACCGGATATCAAACCGCTGCATAATCGCGTGCTGGTTGGCGACTGCCTGAGCGAGCTCAAGAAAATTCCTACGGGTTCGGTTGATCTGGTTTTTGCCGATCCACCCTATAATTTGCAGCTTGCCGGAGATTTGACCAGGCCCGACCAAAGCAAGGTTGATGCGGTCAATGATCATTGGGACAAGTTCGCGAGCTTTGCCGAATATGACACGTTCACCAAAGCGTGGCTGTCGGAATGCCGCCGGGCGCTGAAACCCAATGGGGCTTTGTGGGTTATCGGTTCGTATCACAATATCTTCCGCGTTGGTTCCATCCTGCAGGATCTGGGTTATTGGATTTTGAACGATGTGGTTTGGCGGAAAACCAACCCCATGCCGAATTTTCGTGGCCGCCGCTTTACCAATGCGCACGAGACAATGATCTGGGCCGGCAAGAGCGCCACCTCAAAATATACATTCCACTATGAAGCCATGAAGGTTTTCAATGACGACTCGCAGATGCGCTCGGACTGGACGCTGCCCTTGTGCACTGGCGGCGAACGCCTGAAAAACAGTGATGGCGACAAGCTTCATCCAACACAAAAACCCGAAGCCCTGCTGCACCGCGTGCTGCTGTCTTCAACCAACCCAGGAGATGTCGTGCTTGATCCATTCTTTGGCACTGGAACCACCGGTGCGGCGGCCAAACAATTGGGCCGTGTTTTCATCGGGATTGAACGGGAAGAGTATTATGCGAAATCCGCGCTGGCGCGGATCAAGGCGACTGAGCCCCTCTCCGATGAGGCTCTCAAAACCACAACAGCAAAGCGGGCGGAACCCCGCATCCCATTTGGCTCATTGATCGAGCGTGGATTGGTGAAGGCTGGCGACACATTGCTTGATCCCACAGCACGGGTAGCGGCGCGCATCCGCGCCGACGGTTCTATCGCTTGCAAGGACAACAGCGGTTCCATTCACAAGATTGGCGCTTATGTGCAAGGCGCTGAGGCCTGCAATGGCTGGACCTTCTGGCATGTTCGCAAAGGCAATAACCTGGTGCCAATTGATGTTTTGCGCCAGCAGGTTCGCGCCGAGCTGGGCTCTGCCGCATAAGCTTCTTGCAAGATTTCACCTGAGGCGGTAGGTCCGGACAGAACCGGAGTATTGCCCATGAAGGCCCGCCAACCCACCTCTTTTCTTTTTGACCTTGATGGCACCCTGGTGGACAGCGTTTATGACCATGTGCTGGCTTGGCATTCCGCCCTGCAATCAGAGGGAATTGAAGTATCCATCTGGCGCATTCACCGGCGCATTGGCATGTCTGGCGGATTGTTTACCCGGGCGCTGGCGCGCGAAACCGGCATTGAATTCAGCGACGAAACATTGGCGCGGATGCGGGCCCAGCATGCGGCTCATTACAATGCGCACTCTTCCAATACTCGCGCCCTGCCCGGTGCGCGTGAGCTGTTGAAATACCTGACCGACACTGAAATTCCCTGGGCCATTGCAACGTCTGGCCGCATGGCAACTGCAGGTCCTGTTCTGAAAATCCTGGGCGTTGATGCCGACAAGGTTCCTGTCATCACACGCGATCTGGTGGCCTATGCCAAGCCTGATCCGGATTTGTTTTTGGCGGCAGCCGAGAAGCTCGGCATCGAGATTGAAACGGCGTGTGTGGTGGGTGACAGCATTTGGGATATGCTGGCAGCCCAAAGAGCGCGGGCGTTGGGCATTGGGTTTTTGTCAGGCGGTTACGGCACAGACGAGCTGCAGAGATCAGGCGCCTACCGCGTGTTCGATGACCCTGCCGACATGCTGGCCCATATCGATGAAATTGGCGGACGGCGCTGACTGTTGCGGAGGACATCCGATGTACAAACTTTACAACGTGAAGGCCTGGGGATCGCTTTGCATTCATTTCATGCTTGAGGAAATGGAAATTCCCTACACCAATATCTGGATGACGCCTGCACAGGTGAGTGAACCGGAGTTCCGCGACATAAGTCCGTTGGGATATATTCCAGCGCTTGGCCTGTCAGATGGCAGCGCGCTGTTTGAATCGGCTGCCATCGTGACATTTCTGGTTACCGCCCATGCTGACAAGGGTCTGTCGCCGCAGCCTGGAACGCCTGAATTCGGCGAGTTTCTCGCGTGGCTGCATTTCATGAGCGCCAATATTTACCCCGCCATCAACATGGGCGACCATGGAAGTATCTATGCCCGCAATGCGGCTGACCAAGCCTTCATTACGGCAAAATCAATTGAACAGTCGCATGCGCTTTGGGCCATTCTTGAGAAGCGCCTGGCATCCGAAGGGCCATGGCTCTTGGGAGAACAGTTTTCGGCGCTTGATATGTATGCCTTCATGCTGAGCCTTTGGAACAAGCCGGGGGAAACTGCCCTGCTGGGAAAATTTCCGGTCGTGGCTCATCTTGTGTCGGCGGTGCGGGCGCGGCCAAAACTCAAGGCCGCTTTAGAAGCCCATGGCGTGATGGCGCCGCGCAGCTGAATGCACAGAACTATTCCAGCATGGCTGCTGCCACTTTGCGCATGAGCGACGGCAGGGCTTCGGGGCCCAGTTGATTTTTGTGGACCCAGGTGTATTCGCCTTCCGACAATAAATCCGGCTGGTGCGAGATTTCCGTTGTCCACACTTCAAGCTGCAAATGAAAATGCGTGAACGTGTGTTCGATCAGGGCCTTCCGCTTTTGCCAGATGGCTTCAATTGGCGGGTGAACACTGCTTTTGACTTTGGTCTCCCAGGCCGATGACGGAAATTCCATCATGCCGCCGAGCATTCCCTTCTGCGGACGCCGCCTGAGCAACACCATGCCGTTGTCGCGCTCAATCCAGAAGACAACTCCTTGACGGGTTGGAATTTTCAGTTTGGGCAGTTTGCGCGGCAGGCTTTCGGCCAGCCCAAGCTTGCGGCCTTCGCAATGATCTGCCCACGGACAGATTTGGCAGTTGGCGGTTCGCGGTGTGCAGATGGTGGCGCCCAAATCCATCAGCGCCTGGGCGAAATCCCCGGCTCTTTCTTGCGGCACGAGGTTTTGGGTCTTTTCCTTGATGCCGAGTTTGGCAGCAGGCAGCGGTGTTTCAATGGCGTAGAGCCTGGCAATCACCCGTTCGACATTGCCATCGACTGCGGCATGGGGCCTGCCAAAGGCAATGCTCGCTATGGCGGCTGATGTATAGGGTCCGATGCCGGGCAGAGTTCGAAGTTCCGCTTCGGTCGCCGGGAACTTTCCATTCCACTCACTGACGATCACTTTGGCGCAGGCATGAAGATTGCGGGCACGGGCGTAATAGCCGAGGCCCGCCCAAGCGCGGAGCACATCATCCTGGCTCGCTTTCGCCAAGTCAGCCACGCCCGGCCACAATTTGAGAAATTTCAGATAGTAATCCCGGACCGCTGCCACGGTTGTTTGCTGCAGCATGATCTCGGAAAGCCAGACGTGGTAGGGATCCGGCATACTTCCGGGTTTTGAGCGCCATGGCAATTCGCGGGCATGGGCATCGTACCAATTCAGAAGTTTTCCAGTTAAATCACCGTGAAGCCCTTGTTCCGCCATGGTCTTCGTTCAACACTTTCATATCGTTAGATCGGCGCTATATAGACTTCACATGGAACGCTTGGACAAGCATTTTGAGAAACTTACAAGGGCGAGCTTTGCGCGCTATGGCTTTGCCTATGGTGAATTGATCGCGCGGTGGCCGGAAATTGTCGGGCAGTCGCTGTCGCAACACTGTGAGCCGGAGCGAATCAAATGGCCCCGGGGGGCTGGCGAGGCTGACCAAAAGCTGGGCGGCACCCTGCATATCCGGGCTGAACCTGGCCGCAGCCTCGACCTGCAACACCAGTCCCACCATATCATTGAGCGGATAAACCAGTTCTATGGCTATGGCGCTGTGACTTCAGTCAAGATCACGCAATCCCACCTTGCAAAACCTAAGTCATTGAAGAATAAAAATAATGCCCTCGATATCAAGACCAGCGACCAGCTTGCATCGCGCCTCAACGCAATCGCGGATGAAAAGTTGCGGCAATCGCTGCTGCGCCTTGGTTCGGGGGCGCTGGCTAAAAAGCCGAGTTCTCCACAAGGCGAATAATCAAATGGTTTCAACCCCAAACATCTAGTAGGTAATTTTCATGATCAATCTCAGCAAACGCAATATGATTTTGGGCTCGGTGGCATTGACCACACTGGCCTTGGCTTCCGGCCAGACCCTGGCGCAAGATTTGACGGGATTGAATGATCCACCTGCTTATGGCGAGATGGTCCTGGGGCCAGATACTGCCAAGGTCACCGTCATAGAATATGCCTCCGCCACCTGCCCGCATTGCGCGGCCTTTTACAATGATACGTTTATCACGCTGAAAAAAGAATATATCGATACGGGCAAGATCCGGTTTATTCTCCGGGAGTTTCCGCATAATGACGCAGCCCAGGCAGCCTTCATGCTGGCACGTTGCGCGCCCAAGGAAAAATATTTCCCGCTCATCGACATTTTCTTCCTGACGCAGCCTGAGTGGACGCAGAGTCCGTTCGAAGGACTTAGCAAGATTGCCCAGCAAGCAGGCTTCACCCAGGCTGAGTTTGAGGCCTGCATGAAGAATGAGACCATTGCCAAACAGGTCATGGAAGTGCGCAAGAAGGCTGAAGGATTTGGCGTGACGGGCATTCCGACATTTTTTATCAACGGCGAATTGTACAAGGGCGACACATCCATTGAAGCCATGCGCGCATTGATTGATCCGCTTCTCGTTTGAGACGCGTAAGGGGTTTGGGGCATTATGAAATTTACGCGGCTGAGACTGTCTGGATTCAAGTCATTTGTTGAACCCACAGACCTGTTGATTGAACCGGGCCTCACGGGTGTTGTTGGCCCAAATGGTTGCGGCAAATCAAATCTGCTCGAAGCGCTTCGTTGGGTTATGGGCGAAAGCTCTTACAAATCCATGCGGGGCTCCGGCATGGACGATGTGATTTTCTCGGGCACCACGGCGAGACCTTCGCGCAACATGGCGGAAGTCGTGGTGACGATGTCGAATGAAGACCGCTCGGCGCCGCCCCAACATAACGGCAGCGAGGTGCTGGAAATTTCGCGGCGGATCGAGCGCGAAGCAGGTTCGGCATACCGCATCAATGGCCGCGATGTACGGGCCCGCGATGTGCAATTGCTGTTTGCCGACGTGTCGACCGGCTCGCGCTCTCCCGCCCTGGTACGGCAGGGCCAAATCGGCGAAATCATCAACGCCAAGCCGCAGGCAAGGCGTCTCATTCTCGAAGAAGCGGCGGGC
>JANNXN010000026.1:0-20418 GCA_031409595.1 Rhodobiaceae bacterium | reverse complement strand
CACGGCCCCTGCGGCCACGCCAATGATTGATGAGAAAAATGTGAGTATCAACCCGAACGCAACCGAAATCCGGAATCCATAAATCAACCGCGCCACCACATCGCGGCCCTGATCATCAGTTCCCAGCCAGTTCATGTTTCCTGCAACACAACTTTGATCGCCCATACCAAGCGGGTATTTGGCGCAAGCCTCATCGCGGGTAAGATTGGAGGCAGGCGTTGAAGGAGCAGGGCGTGGCAAATCATTGTTCACGGTATTGTAGGAATAACGAATGAGCGGCCATATCATCCAGCCATTGGCATTAATTTCATCCATGTTCACCGCATCGCGGTAGTCGGTTTGCGCAAGAAAGCCGCCAAACTTGGATTCCGGATAATCGACAAATGTCGGGAAAAGCAGTTCGCCCTTGTAGGATACCAGCATCGGCCTGTCATTGGCGATGACCGGTGCAAAGACGCTGATAAAACACAGCACCCCAAATATCCACATCGACCATAGCCCGCGGCGGTTGGCTTTGAAAAGTTCCCAGCGCCTCTTGTTGAGTCCCTTGAGTTTGAAAAGCGCCATGGTGCTCAAACCTCGCGCGCGTCAAAATCAATGCGAGGGTCGATCCACATGTAAGTCAGATCGCTGATCAGCGCCACCACCAACCCGACAAGCGTGAAAATATAAAGATTGGCAAACACGATCGGATAATCCCGGTCAAGGGCCGCCTTGTAGGTGAGATAGCCCAGGCCATCGAGCGAGAATATCGTTTCGATGAGAAGCGAGCCTGCAAAAAATGCGCCGAGAAACGCGCCCGGAAAACCCGAGATGACCAGCAGCATGGCGTTGCGGAAAACATGGCCGTAAAGCACCTGCGGCTCAGTCAGGCCTTTGGCGCGCGCCGTCACCACATATTGTTTTTTGATTTCATCGAGGAAGGAATTTTTGGTCAACAACGTCATGGTGGCAAAGCCGCCGATACCCATCGCAATAAGCGGCAGCGCCATGTGCCAGGCATAATCGCCCGCCTTGCCGAACCAGCTCAACTCCTCAAAATTATCCGAAGTCAAACCCCGCAGCGGAAACCAGCTGTAATAGCTTCCACCCGCAAACAACACGATCAGCAGGATAGCCAGAATGAAACTCGGAATCGCATAGCCAATAATGATGACAACGGAGGTCCACAGATCAAAATTGGACCCATCCTTCACCGCCTTGCGGATGCCCATGGGAATCGAGACAGCGTAGGTAATCAGTGTCAGCCATAGCCCAAGGGAAATCGACACCGGCATTTTCTCAACCATCAGGCTGACAACACTGCGGTCCCTGAAATAACTCTCGCCAAAACTGAAAGTCAGATAGTCGCCGATCATCTTGAGAAAGCGCTCATGCACCGGCTTGTCAAAACCAAATTGTATTTCGAGTGACTTGATGAATTCCGGATCAAGCCCCTGCGCACCCTTGTATTTGATGCCGACATCCTGGCCCGTTTGCGACTGGTCATTGCCACCAGCTTCATTGGTTGAATTGCCGCTGATCCGCGCCGTGGCGTCCGTATCCGTGCCCTGCATCTTGGCAATGACCTGTTCAATAGGCCCGCCTGGCACAAATTGAATGACAGCAAACGTCATCAGCATGATGCCAAGAAGGGTTGGAATCATCAGCAGAATGCGTTTGAGAATATAGGCTCCCATCCGGGTTACCCAGCCTTGACCCTGGCAGCCTTGACCTCATCCCACCACCAGGTGGTTGGAAAACCAATGGCATAGTCCGGAATTTTGTCCGGTCTGCCAAAACGATCCCATCTCGCAATGCGTTCGTAAGGGGCAAAAAACATCGGAACACCAAAATGGTTCCAGATCAGCGCGCGGTCCAAAGCCTTGCAGGTAACTGTCAGGCTTGAACGATCCTTGGCAAAAATCACGGCATCGACCAATTTGTCGATGGCTGCATTCTTGATGCCAAAGGTATTTCTGCTGCCATTTTTTCCAGCTGCTTCGGTTCCCCAAAAATCCCGCTGTTCATTGCCTGGAGACAAAGACTGGCCCCAACTTTCAATGACAATATCGAAATCAAAAGTTTCAGTTCGCCGTATGTACTGTGACGTATCAACCGTTTTTACTGAGACGCCAACGCCCAGCAACTCCAGCTGTTGCTTGTAGGGCAAGGTTATGCGTTCAAAAGTTGGATCATAAAGCAGGAATTCAACTTCCAGCTTTTGGCCCTTCGCATTCTTGAGGATTGATTTATTGCCATCCTGCGTGACATTCCATCCCGCCTCAGCCAGCAGCCTGGAAGCTTCGCGCAAATTCTTGCGGCGCTCGGTTGAATTGTTGCTGACTGGGTTGGCGTATTCCGTTGTAAAAACTTCGGGCGGCAATTGATCTCTGAGTGGCTCCAAAAGAACCAGCTCTTCGGGTGAAGGTAACCCTTTGGCTTCCATGTCCGAATTGTTGAAGTAACTGCGCGAGCGCGTGTACTGGCCGTAAAACAGATTTGTGTTTGACCATTCAAAATCGAAGGCATAATTGAAAGCCTTCCGAACCCTTGCATCTCTAAATTTTTCGCGTCGAAGATTGAAAGCATAAGTCTGCATGCCTTCAGGTTGCTTCAGAGTGATTTCTTCTTTTATGCAGCGCCCATCCTTGACAGCCGGAAAATCATAGCCCGTCGCCCAGTTCTTTGAGCTGTTTTCTGCGCGGTAATCATATTGATCGCCTTTAAATGCTTCGAAAGCCACGATGCCGTCGCGGAAGAGAATGGTTTCAATCTCATCGAAGTTGTTTTGGCCCACGTTCACCGGCAGGTCTTTCCCCCAATAATCCTCAATCCGCTTCAGTCTTATGGATACGCCGGGCTTGACGTCGACAACTTTGTAGGGTCCGGAGCCCAGCGGAACTTCCAAAGTTGATTCATTGATATTGCGCTGTTTTCCATTTGCATCTTTTCCCGTCCACCAATGCTGCGGCAAAATCGGCAACTGTCCGGTGATCTGTGGCAATTCCCGATTGCCCTTTTGTGAAAACATGAATGTGACTTCATGGTCGCCTGTTTTCTCCACCTTCACAACATCCTTGTAATAGCCGTTGTAGTGGGGATGGCTTTCCTTGAGTGCCATCATGCTCCAGACCAAGTCTTCGGGAGTTATGGCCTTGCCGTCGTGAAAGCGGGCCTCCGGCCTCAGACGATAAACCACCGAAGAAAAATCCTCTGGATGCCAAACGCTTTCCGCCACCAGGCAATAATCTGTAGAAGGTTCATCAAGCGCTCTCGCAAGCAGTGTCTCGTTGCCAGCACCGCCTATCGGGTCGCCTTTGAAAGTGTAGGGGTTCATGCTGTCAAACGAACCCAGGCCATACACGCGAAGTTTCCCCCCCTTCGGCGCTTCGACATTCACGTAGTTAAAGTTCTTGAAATCCGGTCCATATTTGATGTCATCAAAAAGTGTCAGCGCATGGCGGAATCGCCGGTCTTGGGCGGTGGCTACAGATACTCCCGAGATCCTGGCCAAGGGCAGGGCAGCTGCCAGCTTCAATGCGGTTCTGCGGCTGATGCTCATGGGTGAACGTTCTCCTCGGCTGATTCGGCAATATAGATACACACGGTCCGCCCCAAAAGAAAACACCGGCAAGGGCTTGCCGGTGTTAATTCTTCGCAATGATTAGGTCATTTACGGGGCGGGAAACGGCTTTGGCGCGTCTGACAGCGAAGCCAGATAGGCAATCAGGTCCGCCCGGACCTTGTCTTTCTTTTGGCCCGCAAAGGCCATCTTGGTGCCCTTGACGCTCGCCTTGGGGTTCTTTAGGAACGTATCGAGTTTCTCATAGGTCCACTTCTCAGTCGAAAGGGCCTTCATGCCATCCGAATAGCCAAAGCCCTCATGCGAAGCTACACCGCGCTCAACAACATCCCACAGATTTGGGCCGGTTTTGTTGGGCCCGCCTTTCGTGAAGTCGTGGCAGGTGCTGCAGATTTTGGCCGCCGCTTGGCCCTTGGCAGGGTCAGCCGTTGCCAGAAGGCTGCCGATGGATACGGCGGCCGCTTCAGCAGCCGGCGCCTCACCAGGCGTTTCCGTGGCCTCGGCCACTTCAATCATAAATCCGGGCTTTTCCGGTGTTTCACTGTGGTAGATAACGCCCGAAAGCTCATTCAGCCCAAAAACCACCAGAGCGGTGGCCAAAACGGCGCCTGCGATCTTGTTAAATTCAAAACTATCCATGGAGGCAGCTGGTCCCTTGCGGTGGTGAAAGTTGGCGCGGAAACTAATTGTTTCTCTCATAGGCCGCAATACGTATAAGGGCCGCAGAACAATTTGCCGCGCCCAGAAACTTATTCATGGTTGAACCCGAAAATACCATCATTGTCATCCCGGCCCGCATGTCGTCCACCCGGCTGCCGGGCAAGCCTTTGGCTGATATCAACGGCCTGCCGATGATCATCCATGTCTGGAAGCGCGCCGTTGAAGCCAATGTTGGCCAGGTTCTGGTGGCGGCCGCTGAAATCAAAATCGTTGAAATTGTCCGCAGCCACGGGGGCGATGCAATTGTGACGGATCCTGCCCTTCCATCCGGGTCAGACCGCATAGCCGCCGCACTGAAAATGCGTGATATCCAGGACAAGTTTGAATACGTTGTCAACTTGCAAGGCGATCTGCCGACGATTGACCCCCTGGCGATCAGGCGGTGCCTGGCCGGGCTCACCCACGAATCCGTCGACATAGCGACCATCGCAGCCCTCATTGAATCCGACGAAGATGTTAGAAATCCCAATATCGTGAAGGCCATTGCCCCCTTGGGAAACGACCGTGAAGTGGCCTACGCCCGCGATTTTGTGCGCGAAGTCGGACCCGAGCACGAAACACCCTATTGGCATCACATCGGCATTTACGCCTATCGCCGCCAGTCCTTGAGCCGGTTTGTGAGTCTCCCCGTCAGCACCAGGGAGGCCCGCCGCAAGCTGGAACAAATGCGGGCGCTGGATAATGATATGCGCATTGCCGTGGTGCGCGTTGACACCGTGCCATTGGGCGTTGATACCTCCGCTGACTTGGAGGCAACGCGAGCTATTTTGAGGAAGAAACTATGAAAGCCAAAATCGCCTATCAGGGCGAACCCGGAGCCAACTCCCACATCGCCTGCATTGAGGCGTTTCCTGATCATGAACCTCTGTCGTGCCGAACCTTTGAGGATGCTTTCCAGGCCGTGAAGGAGGGTGAAGCTGCACTTGCCATGATCCCGATTGATAACTCAGTTGCCGGTCGCGTTGCCGATATTCACCACCTGATGCCGGCCTCCAGCCTTCATATCGTAGGCGAACATTTTTTGCGCGTGCACCACCAGCTTCTGGCCATGCCCGGCGTAAAAGTTCCGACATTGAAATCAGTGCACAGCCATGTGCACGCCCTCGGTCAATGCCGCAAACTCATTCGTGAACTGGGCCTCAAGGCTGTCGTCGCTGTCGATACGGCAGGAGCCGCCCGCGAACTGACTGAAATCAAGGACACCACAAGAGCTGTCATTGCAACAAAACTGGCAGCCCAGATCCACGGCCTCGAAGTGCTGCGCGAAAACATTGAAGATGAAGACCACAACACAACCCGCTTCATAATTCTGTCGCCAACCCAACAGGATGCTGAACCACAGGACGAGCCAGTCATTACAAGTTTCGTTTTCCGCGTCCGCAACGTGCCAGCGTCGCTTTACAAGGCCATGGGCGGCTTTGCCACCAACGGCGTGAACATGACCAAGCTGGAGTCCTATCAACTGGAAGGCCAATTTTCTGCCACGCAGTTTTATGCCGACATTGAGGGCCATCCAAGCCAGCGCAATGTCCGCCTGGCACTCGAAGAACTCGCCTTCTTCACATCATATGTGCGCGTGCTCGGCGTCTATAAGGCAAGCCCCTATCGCGCCGAACTGGCTGAGAAAATAGCGCCAGCTTAAAAGGGTTGAATGGCTGCGGACACCAGGTGATAGGCTATCGCCATCGGGTTCGATGCTTTCAGTCCATCCTTGTGATTGCCCTTGAGCATCGCCTGGACTTCAGCCCGCTCAAACCATCGCGCGGTTTCAAGCTCTTTCACATCGACTGTGATCTCATCGTTGAGCGCTTCGCCGATAAGCCCGATCATCAGGCTGGATGGAAACGGCCAGGGCTGGGTTGTATGTATCCTGATATTGCCAACGCGTATGCCGGACTCCTCAAAAACTTCCCGCCGCGCCGCCTGCTCGATTGTTTCGCCAGGCTCCATGAAGCCCGCAAGAGTTGAATACATGCCCTGAGGCCAGGAACTCTGCCGCCCTAGGAGTACCCGCCCGCGGTGGCGAACAGCAATAATGATGACAGGATCAGTGCGCGGAAAATGGTCAACCAGACACGCCTTGCAATGGCGGCGATAGCCAGCGTCTTCAAATTCCGTCTTATGTCCGCAATTGGCGCAAAACCCATGGCGCTCGTGCCAATGCAGTAAGGAGCGCGCCTGCGCCAGCAAGCCGAGTTGCCAGGGCGGCAGGCTTTCCGCCAATGCCAGGCTTCGCAAGTCGACGAGATCATCGGCAGTGTCCGCCCGGCTGGCAAACCATGCCGCCCCACTTTCATCACGGCCAAGAAACACAGCCTCCGCTGAATTTGCCTCGCCATGGGTCTGCAAGACAGCATCGACCACACCCACCTTGTCCCCATGAAGGTGAACATGACGCGTAGTGGGTGAAATGAGCTCCCGCTGCAGCCACGCCTTGTCAGTGCGATGGTTGGCACAGCGGTCAAGAGAGTTTCCAATAAAGGCGAGAGAAGGAAATTGGTTCACAGTTTGTCCACTTTATCTGACGGATTAAGGAAAAAATAACAATTACTTAACCGAATATTTACCTAAAAAGTTAACTTCTATGGCTAGCGAAATTTTAGAGATGCCTGAGATTCGTATTGCGGGGTTTAGAGCAATACAGGGCTGGAAAGTAAGTGGAAAAGCGAATGAAATCCGGAATCCCTTGGAGCGTCAAAGGCATTGAACCAGAAACCCGTGAGGCGGCAAAAGACGCAGCCCGCCGGTCCGGCATGAGCCTGGGCGAATGGCTCAATACCAAAATCTTGGATTCAGCAGATGGCGCCACCCAGGATGCGTCCCCCGCAGAACGCCCAAATCGCCAGCGCGTCTCCCGCGACGACACGTCTATCCGGCTTGAAGACATCGCCGAGCAACTCTCTCGCATCGCGCGTGGCGAACAATACACTGCACCAGCACAATCCCTGTACTCTTCGCAGTCAAACTCCGAAGATTCCGAGGCGCTGCGCAATATTCTGAATCGCATCGAAAACAACGAACAGCACACCGCTGAAACATTTTCCGAGATTAACGATAGGCTATCGACACTCAGTCGTCAGTTGGGTCAGGTGCTCACAAGTCCCAGGCCAGACGATGGGGGCGCCGTCAAGTCGCTCGAGGCTGCTATTCGAAATGTTGTCGAACACATCGAGGTAAGCGAAACACGTAACCGCGAAACGTTCAAGTCCATGCAGGAACGCATGGGTGACATGGTGGAGCGGGCAGCGGCATCTGCAAACGAAAAGATCAATCGATCGGCGCCAGCGCTTGCAAGTCTGGAAAATCGCTTGAACGAACTCTTTGATCGCGTTGAACGCAGCGAATCCCGGACAGATTTCTCGCTGCCCCAATCGCTTCGCGATGAGCTCAACGAAGTCACGGAGCGTATCGAAACCGTCCGCGATTCAGCTCAACACCTGGCGACAAAGGCCCAGACGTCGGCTGTCGAAAATTTACAGCGGGAATTGCGGGACACTGAAAAAAGAATATTGGCCTTGATGAACGAGGCGAAAGCTTCAGGCGCCAAGAACAACAGTTCAGACTCCACGGTTCGCAAACTCCAGGACGAGCTCGAGTCAGTAGGTCAGCGCCTGGCCGCCCTGCAGTTCGAAACTGCACCCAAGAGCGAACTTCACGCGCTTCAAACCGCAGTTGAGCAGCTGATGACAGGCTTGGCCAAAGTGCCAGAAATGCCGCAGTTCGTTGAGATGGACTATCGCATAACTCAGATCATAGCGCTCTTGGAAGAGACCCATTTCAATCCGCCTGGTTCTCCACCGCTCGAGGAACTCGAGCGTAAAATGTCCGAACTCGACAGCAGATTGAACGACGCACTCAACCAGCAGGGCGGCGGCGCCCCGCAGGAGTTGGAACAAAAAATATTTGAAATATCAGATCGCGTCGGCCGCACGGAACAGCAACTCGGCAGCCTTGAAACAATCGAGCGCGCCATTCACCAGCTCTTCGAAAGCGTCGAGCAGAGCCGCAATTCCACCAAAAACATTGCCGAGGAAACGGCCAATCGCACGGCTGATCGACTGATGTCAGGAACGGACGCGCCAACCGCTGTATCTGGAAATTCCGCCGAGTTCCTCGCTTTGCAAGAGGGTTTAAGGGCCGTTCGTGAGGCCGCGGCAATTGCTGACCACCGCAATCAGGAAACCATGGAAGCAGTGCACAGTACGCTTGAGCAGATCGTGACCAAGCTGGCCGAATTGGAAGTAACAGCGCAGATTCAACAAGAAGAACTGTCAGCAGTAAATCAGGTGCGGAATGCGGCGCCACTACCCCCAGCCGCAGCTGACGATTGGCAGCTTCAAACAGAAATTCCGGATCAGCTGGAACCCACATCGACAGCTACGCATGAAGCAGAAGCCCAAGCTGAAATATTCCAAGAAACGGTGCAGGTCACGCCGGAATCTGCGCCAGGTGATCAATCAGCTGATTCTCAGTCCGCCTGGATTGAGAATTCGAAATTGCCAACTTCAAAAACACTCTCCTCCGCAGATTTGGTTTCTGCCCACGGTGCCGATGATGATTTCATCGCAGCTGCGCGCCACGCATCTTACGCTGCCTCCCAGAGCGCAGTTCCAGGTTTCACCGCGACGTCAGCCAACACGGCTCGCAAGCCTGAAATCAAAGCAGCAGTGCCACTGCCAAACATAGGACCTGCAGGCAGGAAAGCGCCTCCGCCGATCAAGCCTGATGTGAACAGCAAAAGCAGCACGCGGCGCGCGCTCATTTTGGCGGGTTTCGTTGTGATGGCCGCAGCGGCAGCATATTTCGCCTACAACAAGCCTAAAGCCAAATCGACGATGATCCCTGCAACAATTGAGAACCATGTTGCTGTTAATACAGAGCTGGCGCCCAATGTCGCAGCAGCGCCCGCCGATACGGCGGACAGCACCAGAGATGAAATCCTGACGGCCTCCTTGCCGCGGCAAAATGCGAATGCACCAGCCGTTGTGGTCGATGCCACCTCTGCCGGGGCCTCCAACGGTTTGGAAACCAAACGCCCAAGTGCTGACCAGGAAGCCTTGCTCGCTGCGGCAACAGATGGCGATAGTTCAGCGCAATTCATTTTGGCAACGCGCTTTTTCGATGGCGACGGGGTTGAGCGCGATGCCGGCAAAGCTGCCTATTGGTATCACAAGGCTGCCCTGGCAGGCTCTGCGCCTGCGCAATATAGGCTCGCCACACAATTTGAGCGGGGGCTTGGCGTACCCAAGAATGCTTTAACCGCCCTGTCGTGGTACCAGCGCGCTGCCGAACTGGGCAATGTGAAAGCCATGCACAATGCCGCGGTCATTTCTACCAATTTCGACGCTGGAAAGCCAAACTTTGAAATCTCCCATAAATGGTTTCTGGCGGCAGCTACAAGGGGCCTCAAAGACAGCCAGTTCAACTTGGCCGTTATGTATGAGCGCGGCATTGGCACTAAAGCTGATGTTAATGAGGCGCTGTTTTGGTATTTCATTGCGGCAAATCAAAATGACGCCGATGCTCAGGCGCGTATTGAATCATTGTCGCAAAAGCTTGCGCCATCAACTGTGGCAACTATTCGGGAAAAGGCCAAGTCCTGGGTTCCTTTGAAGGCGCTCACCAGTGCCAACATGGTGGCAATGGTGAACCCGATAAAGCAAAATGAAACCATAGTGAGGCAGGTGACGCCAGATTCCCCGGCGGTCACCAATTCGATATTCTTCAAAAATCCGATCACCATGGTGCAGGAACTTTTGAAAAAACTCGGCTTCAATATCGGTAATGCCGACGGCAAGTTGAACCCCCGCACATCCAACGCCATTCGCCTGTTTCAACTTCAAACTGGCACAAAAGTTACAGGTGAGATAACTGACGATTTGATTTCGCAGTTACAAGCAAAGCTTGGCTAAAACCAAAGTGGGACGCGACCGGTGTCTTATAGTGATGAATTGCGGTCAACTCCAATTGCGGCGATCGTTCTTGGACTAGGCTGCACCGCGCCATTTCTCATAGTGGCGTTCGACCAGTGGACGCCATTTCCATTTATCTCGACCGAACTTGGGTTAAGAGTTTTGACTGTTTTGGCAGCAATTGTTCTGTCTTTTGCCGGCGGAGTTCGCTGGGGTGTGGCCTTGAAATATGAACCGGGCAACCGTCAATCAACTGAACTGGTTGCCAGCATGCTTGCAGCGCTCGCGGGCTGGTCGGCTGTTTTTCTTTCGCAACCCATTGGTCTCATTCTGCTGATCGCCGGATTTCTTCTGCAGGCCCTGTGGGATGTTCTCAGCGTTGAGCAGGGCCGCCTGCCTCAGTGGTTTGGCGCTCTTCGCATGATGCTGACGGTCGGCGTGGTGCTCTCGCTTTTTTCAATGCTGGGAAAATTGATAATCAGCTAACCCGTTTGGCCGGAAATTTGTAGATTGCGCGGGCGCCCAACATCCAAACGTGGAAATCTTTCGCTGAAAATATCTTCTTGAAGGGTTCGGCCGAAATGCTAAGCGCGCCGGTAAAACTTCCAAATGCAGGCATGATCAGTCGCCGGTCATTGCCGATCACACATTTGCAGTGAATGCGTTTTCCCCGCTGGCTGACAGCAGCGCCGGGATGCAAGTGCCCTGCAATCTCGCACTCGCCCTCAGCCAGCTTAGAAGGTTCATGGCGCAGCATGATATTTCCGAGCGCCACCTCAGCAACAATTCGCCCGCCGATATCCTGGGGTGGATTTGGGTCATGGTTGCCGGTGATCCAAATTGTGTCAATGCGCGAGGTAACATCGCGAAGCCTGGCAAGATCAGCCTCGTCAATTCGGTCGCGCGCACCGTCATCATGAAAACTGTCGCCGAGAAAAATCAACGTCTCAGGCATCGTTTCTGCGATGACAGCCTCCAAAAGCGCCAGCGAGGCCCGCGTATCGTAGGGCGGCAAGTGCACGCCGCGCCTGGCCATGTTGGATGCTTTCTCCAGATGCAAGTCCGCTACCAACAAGGACCTGAGTGACGGAATAAACAGCGCGCCCGAGAGATCAGGGATAAGGTCCAGCCCGCCGAGCCCTATGCGATGCTCCTTAGACAAGCCCCATGGCCTCGGTGGAGAGGGAGCCGGCAGCTTCGGCGAGAAGGGCATCATGGGCTTCGCCGTAAATCGATTCGCGGGCGATCTCAAGCAACACGGGAACGGCGAGCGGCGACACCGTATCAAGTGCGCGGTGCACAATTTGCCCCTTGATGCGCTTCAGCATGGCGCCCAGCCGGTGAACATCAATCAATCCATCGGCCGCGTCATCCCAGGCAGCCCGCAGCAGAATGTGGTCCGGTTGATGCGAGCGCAACACGTCGTAAATCAAATCGGAATTCACCGTCACCTGCCGCCCGGTTTTTTCCTTTCCCGGCCATCGCCTTTCAATCAGTCCGGCGATGATCGCCGCATTGCGAAATGTCCGCTTCATGAGATTTGAAGAGGCCAGCCATGCCTCAAGATCATCACCCAGCATGTCTTCATCAAACAGATGAGGTAAAGATAGTTTACCCGTTGAAATCATGAGAGAAAGATCGCGAACGGTCCAGATCACCAAAGCATATTCTGAAGCCGAAAATCCCAGCGGTTGCGCACCCCAGCGCTCCAACCGTCGTGTCAGCAGCATGCCAAGAGTTTGCAGAGCCAGGCGTCCTTCGAATGGATAGCAAACCATGTAATGTTTTTCAGCCCGCGGAAAAGTCTCAACCAGCATTTGATGGGCGAGCGGCACCACAGATTTTCGGGCCTGTGCGGAAAGCCAGTCCCGCACCTGATCCGGCAGGGAGCGCCACCGCTGCGGCGAACCCAATATCTCCCGCACCCGATTTGCCAGGTAAGTCGAGAGCGGAAATTTCCCGCCTTGATAGGAAGGGATCATGGGGTCCTGCCCGAAAGCCTTGCTCGCCAATGCGCCAAACTCGTCCAGACCTTCAAAGCGCAGAACTTCGCCAGCAAACAGAAAAGTGTCACCAATGGAAAGTTGGCTCAAAAACCATTCTTCAAGCTCCCCCAGGCTGCGCCCACCGGTCACCACCCGCTTGCCCAACCGCCGCTTCACACTGGCAATCCGAACCTTCAGCATTTCAGCCTCAACAATCGTTCCCATGTTGAGCCGGTACTGTTGGGCAATCAGCGGATGCGTCAGCCGCCACAACCCATCAGGTCGCAACTTCAGCTTGGCATATTTCTCATAGGACCTGAGCGCGTAACCACCTGTTGCCACGTAATCAATGACCGCATCAAAATCCGCCCGCGTCAGATTTCGGTAGGTCCAGGCGTTGGTTACTTCGGCGAACAGTTCATCGGCGCTGAAAGGTCCGGCGCAAGCCCGCCCCAAAACATGTTGGGCCAAAACATCAAGTTTGAGAACGGCTGGATATTCCGTGTCCTGGGCATATTCCTTGGCCGCCTGCAAGGCCGCCTCGCATTCCAAAACTTCAAAGCGATTGGAGGGAACCAGCAGGGCTTCGCTGGGCGCATCCAACCGGTGGTTTGAGCGGCCAATGCGCTGCAATAGTCTGCTTGATCCCTTTGGCGCTCCCAGATGAACAACAAGATCGACATCACCCCAGTCAATCCCCAGATCCAATGTAGACGTACACACCACGGCCCGCAGCTTGCCCGCTGCCATCGCATTCTCAACCCTGCGCCGTTGGCCCACATCAAGCGACCCATGGTGCAAGGCAATCGGCAGATTTTCCTCATTGGCTTCCCACAGGGCCTGAAACACCATCTCAGCCTGGCTTCGCGTGTTGACGAAGATCAGCGTCATCTTCGCTTTTCCGATGGCCTCATAGACCTCAGGAATGGAATAACGCGCCGAATGGCCCGACCATGGAACCCGGTCAACAGATTTCAGAATATGAATATTGGGTTGCGCGCCAGCACAGCCCATAACCAACGGAACAGGTCTGGCGCCAGAAGGAGCAAGCCAACTCTGCAGCGCTCCGGGATCAGCCACCGTTGCAGAAAGGCCAATACGCCTTGCCGTGGGAGCAAAATTCTGCACCCGTGCCAGCGCCAGCGATAACAACACCCCCCGCTTCGATGTAACCAGCGAATGCAGTTCATCCAGAATGATTGACTTCAGATGACGCAGCATATGAGCTGCACCCGGATCCGCGATCAGCAGTGAAATCTGTTCCGGCGTCGTGATCAGAATGTCAGGCGGGTTTTCCCGTTGGCGCTTGCGTTTTGAATGCGGCGTATCACCAGTTCGGGTTTCAACCGAGATAGGCAGGCCCATGTCTCGCACGGGCGTTTCAAGGTTGCGCGCTATGTCAACGGCAAGCGCTTTCAGCGGCGATACATAAAGCGTGTGAATGCCGTCGCGGGCGTGGGCGCTCGCTAGCTCTACCAGGCTTGGCAAAAAACCAGCCAGCGTCTTGCCGCCGCCGGTTGGCGAAATAAGCAGAACACTCTCGCCGCGGCTTGCATGGTCCAGCACCGCAAGCTGATGCGCACGGGGACTCCAACCCCTCGCTGCAAACCAATCCTGAAATGTCTGCGGTAATGTGCTCATTGCCACCAGCTTGACTTGACTGCCAGCCTAAAGCAACACGGTGGCTCCATGAAGACTTCCCCTGCAACTTTGCCGATAACGCACCGCTCGGTGCTCGCCATTGCAGTTCCCATCATGTTGTCAAATGTGACGGAACCGCTCATCGGCGTCGTCAACACGGCCGTGATCGGCCAGCTCCCGGAGGCCTATTACATCGGAGCCATTTCAGTTGGATCACTCATATTCAGCTTCCTGTTCTGGGGTTTTGGCTTTCTCCGCCTGTCAACCGGCGGCATGACAGCGCAAGCCGTGGGCGCCCGAGACGCCAGTGAATTGACCGCAGTTTTCTGGCGCGCCATCGCCATCGCTGCTTTTGTTGGCATCGCTATAGTTCTAACCAGCCCCATAATCGAGAAAGTCTCTTTTGATCTGATGGGCGGCTCACCGGAAGTGCGCACTCAAGGCGAAATCTATTTCCGCTACCGGGTTCTGTCGGCTCCATTTGCGCTGACAAATTTTGTGATTCTCGGCTGGTTTATCGGGCAGGGCCGCGCCAAGACAGCCTTTGTCGTCCAAGTGTTTCTCAATGTGATCAACATGGGACTAGGGGCCTATTTCGTTCTCTCGCTCGGCATGGCGGCAGATGGCGTAGGTCTCTCCGCATTGCTCGCCGAAATTTCCGCAGCCTTTCTCGGCTGCCTGCTCGTCTGGCTGTCGCTCGCGAGATTGCACGGAACGGCAACCTGGGCACAGATCTGGGATCGCCGGAAAATCATGCGCACTCTGTCTGCCAACGGCGACATCATGATCCGCACCCTGTGCTTGGTATTTGCTTTCGTGTGGTTTACAGCGCGTGGTGCCCGCGCCGGTGACGTCATCATCGCAGCCAACGCCGTGCTTCTGAGTTTTTTTGAAGTGGCCGCCTATCTCATAGATGGATTTGCCCATGCATCAGAGGCCCTGGTCGGCCAGGCAGTTGGCGCAAAAAACCGTCAAAGATTTCGTCAAGCCATTCGCTTGACCACGCTATGGTCCCTCGTTGTGGGTGCCCTCTGCAGCGCCATAATTTGGTTCGCAGGCCCACCGCTCATCAATCTGATGACCATCAATCCGGACGTGCGCGACACCGCGCGGCAATATCTGATTTGGGTGAGCCTCACTCCGTTTCTGGGATGCATCTGTTTTCAGTTCGATGGAATTTTCACCGGCGCCATGGCCACACGCGACATGCGCAACATGATGATCATTTCGCTGCTGATCTATCTCGCCTCATGGTGGTATCTGGAAAGCAATTTTGGCAATCATGGCCTGTGGGCTTCGCTATGCATTTTCTTTGTGGCGCGCGGTGTTACATTTGCAATGCGGATGCCTGCACTGGAGCACCATGCATTTATAGAAAAAGGTTCCAATCCGGTTGATTCTCCGTTATTTCGGTAGTTCGTCCCAAGACTCACTTTAACAAATATCAACTAAGGGGTTACAATGTTTGAGGAATTTAAAAATTTTGCGTTCAAGGGCAATGCCTTCGATCTCGCAATAGGTGTTATTATGGGTGGCGCTTTCGGCAAGATCGTCGACTCCATGGTACAAGACATCATTATGCCAATCGTCGCCGCGGTTTCGGGTGGCGTTGATTTCAGCAATATTTTCATTGGTCTCAGTTCAAACGTGACCGCCACAACCTTGGCAGCAGCCAAGGATCAAGGCGCAACATTCGCGTACGGCAATTTCATTACCATAGTGGTCAACTTCCTGATTCTGGCTTTCATTCTCTTGCAAATGGTGAAGTTTTCAAATCGCCTGAAGAAAGCCACGCCTCCAGCCCCACCTCCGGGCCCGACGGCCACCGAGACCCTCTTGAAGGAAATCCGCGATTCGCTCGCAGGCCCCAAGAAGAAGTAGCCTTTCCTGATTAAATTGTTATGAGGCTCGGATACTGGACATCCGGGCCTTTTTCTTGCTCTAACGAGATCATGAGCACTGAGTCCCCCCTGAATTCCATAACCCCCCAAGCACGAAATGAACCAGATAGCGGCATCCTCACGGCTGCCATGCACGGCTTCACCAAGCCCGGCATTATTCCGCTATGGGCAGGCGAGGGCGACCTTCCAACGCCCACCCCATTCTGCGATTCAGCAACTGCAAGCCTGCACAAGGGCGAAACCTATTACACCTACAGTGGCGGCATTCCTGAGCTTCGCGAGGCCCTGGCCCGCTATCACACGCGCCACTACGCAAAGGATTTCTCGGCCGCTAACTTCTTTGTGACCGGTGGCGGCATGCAAGCCATCCAGATCGCCATTCAAATGATTGCCGGCGAAAATGATGAGGTCATCATCCCAACTCCGGCCTGGCCCAATTATGCGGGACCCATTCGTCTGCAAGGCTCGCGTCCTGTTGAAGTGCCAATGGACTTTGGCAATGGGCGCTGGTCGCTGGATTTCGACCGTTTGTTTGACGCCATAACGCCTCGCACCAAAGCCCTATGTTTGAACTCGCCTTCAAATCCACTGGGCTGGACAGCATCGCGCCAGGATCTGATTGCGATCAGGGATGAGTGTCGCAAACGCGGCATCTGGATTTTTGGTGACGAGGTTTATGCAAGGTTTTTTTACGGCGCGAAGGGTGAAAGCCGCGCCCCGTCCTTCCTCGATATCTGCGATACCGAAGAACGACTGTTGCTGGCCAACACATTCTCGAAGAATTGGGCCATGACAGGCTGGCGCGTTGGCTGGCTTCAAGCGCCCAAGGAACTTGGCCCGGCAATCGAACGCATCATCCAATACAACACCAGCGGCACCGCAGTATTTCTGCAACGCGGTTGTATAACAGCATTGGACGAGGGCGAAGATTTTGTTGCAGCCCAGGTCGCCAAGTCGCGCGCCAATCGTGATTTTGTTGCCTCACGTTTGCGAGAATTTCCGCAGATCAGGTTCGACATGCCAACCGGCGCTTTCTATTTTTTCTTCAGCGTTGATGGCATGCGCGATTCCACCAGGACAGCATTGCGCATCATTGATGAAGCCAATGTTGGCTTTGCCCCCGGCGCCACATTTGGTCCCGGTGGCGAGGGCCACCTGCGCATGTGCTATCTTCGCAATTCGGGCAAACTGGAAGAAGCCATGGACCGATTCGGCAAATGGTTGAAGAATCACCGGCCAGACTGAGCCTAAAGCGCACTGCTTTTGCCAAGCCAATCGATTAACACACCAGTCCCGGATTTTGCCTGCAGTCTCGAATTTTGGAATTATTTAATTAATACAATGCTCTGCTGCGGAGGCCAAAAACACTGATGTTGCAGCGCTGCAACAGCTTCAGCAGTTTTGTGATCGGCCACTTGCCAGACGCGAAAAAGTGGCAAAAGGATGTGTTTCATTTTGGGAATATGCTGACCGCCGGACTGTTCAATATCTGTATCTTTTGGCTATTGCGCAAAGCAGGTCGCGCCGGTCCAGCAACTCAAAAAAGACAAAAAACGTTAGAATTCAACAGGTAACGGGGAAGCTGAAAGAAATCAAGATTTTGGCCTGAAGTTTGCAAGGAAGTTTCCAATGCGCACGTCTGTTTTGGTTCCTCCCTGCCTTAACGGAGTACTCGTGTCAGATAGTTGTCTTTGAGGGCATATAATTCAAGACGACTATTTTAATGGGGTGAGCGGCGCAGAAATGCAGACGTTCACCCCATTTTTTATGTGAGCAGCGAGGTGATGCCGTCAATCATGAATTGTACGGAAAGAGCGGCAAGGATGATACCAAACAACCGGGTGATCACAGCCCTGCCGGTAATGCCCAGGGATTTTGATATCCGCTCCGCAATTAAAAATGACAGGTAGCATGACAGCATGACAAGTGCTGCGATGCCAAACAGCCCCATCAGATAATCGGTTCTGCCGTCGGCGCGCCCCGCCAGAAGGATCATCGCCGTGATGGCGCCAGGCCCCGCCAACAGGGGAATGGCAAGCGGAAAGGCCGCAATATTTTTGACATGATCAACACTCACCGCAGTGTCAGCCGTTGCCTGCAACCTTTGGCTCCTCCGGTCAAACACCATCTCTGCCGCCGAAGAGAGTAGCAGCAATCCGCCAGCGATCCGAAACGCCGAAAGCGAGATGCCGAGCAACTGCAATAGCTTTGCCCCGCCAAGGCCAGCCGCCACGAGGATGCAGAAGGCGATAATGGTTCCCCGCAAGGCAACTTCGCGCCGCTCCTTGTCATTCATGCCATGGGTGACAGCAAGAAACAGCGCACACAGAAGCAGTGGGTCGGCCACAACAAGCAGCGTGGCAAGAGCCGAGGTCAGATAGTCAATCATATGACCATGCTATCATGTTCCGGGACTCAAGGGCCAGATCGCTTGATGAGTTGGATGATGTTTTCCTGCCCCTGCAAAAACTTTGAACGGTCAGAGGGGGTGAATACCGGATTGTTTCCGCGCACCTCGCCAGTCGCGCGCAGCTGCGCCATCAAATCCCGCATCGCCAGCGCCATGCCGATGCTGTCTTCAGCGAACGCCTTTCCAGCGCGCGACAAAACCTTCCTGCCGATTTTCATTTGCCGGGCTTGCCAGTTCGTCACATTTCAAGGCTTACCGCGAAATAGGATCGACCACAAATTCGATGTCAATGATTCCAGCGCGGCGAAACATCAGATGGGCAGCGTATGCGCCGATGTCGGCCTCAAGTTCTTGGTTGATGTTGCTGAGAAAGAGACACCATTCCCGTCGGTGCAAATCAATCGCTTTCCCCGGTTCAATTGACACGGCGGATGGCTCGCTCACGCCATGGGTAATGGCCAGAAACAGTGCGCTCAGCAAAAGCGGACCAGCAACGACGAGCAGGGTAGCCAGGGCCGAGGTGAGATAGTCAACCATCGGGGCAGGCTAACGCACTTCCGTAACTTGGCAATTCAGTGATGCGGCGCGTCAACCATAAATTCGATATCGATTGTGCCGACATGGCGGAACATCGGGCGGGCGTGGGCGCAACAGAATGAGTGCTTCCGTCTAAGGCTTCAACTTGGGGGCTTGGGCCGGGGCGCTCATGCACGAGTGTCCCAGCCCTTTGAAACAAACGGATTATGCCGCCAATTCCAGATCGATGACCCGCATGATGCTGGGCTTGTCGCTCTTGTTCGTGTCGGTTTCTACGTTGCCAATCGGGCAGAAGTAGATGTCACCGGGCTGTAACGTGAAAGGCTTCATGCCCTTGATTTCCGCATAGAGCGGGGCACCTTGGATTTCGCAGATACTTACGGTTTTCGATCCATTTTCGGTGAACTTTGAGCCGGGCTGAAAAGTGAGTTCCATGAGCGTCGCTTTCGCGTAGGCCCCGGGAACCGGCGCTAAAGGCGCTACGGCCTTAAAGATCTTCAATGTCACCCCGGGGGCAATTTCCTCGGCTTTCACCTCATCGGCCATCGCGAACGGCATTCCGCCGAACAGCGCTGCTACGCCCGCAGCACCAAACAGCAAGACGTTGCGTCGATCGAATTCAGACTTAGATTGAATTTTTACCATGTCTTCCTCCCGTTTCTGAATAAGTTGGTTGTAAGTCACTGCACGAAATCAGCTGTCCCAGGCCTGCACGATGGTTTGCTTGACGATGCCGTTGGGACCAAGTTCAGCCATCGTCGAAGCAATGACATGGGTTCCGTCCGGATAGCTGCAGCCCTCGACGAAGGCCAGATGCTTGCCGTCAACCACGCCGTGGTCCAGCGTATGCTTCATGTTGCGGCTGTAAACATCGTCGAGAAAACTCCCGATGTCTTTGGCGCCATTTATGGTGCGCGGTTTGCTCGGCGGATTATCTGTGTCGATGATGGTCAATACTGCATTTGCGGCATAGAGCGCCTTCAAACTCTTGGCATCACGGGTTTCAACCGCTTTGCGAATACTGTCGATAGTAGGTGAATTTTGGTCCATGGCACGATCTCCCTTTTCAAAAACCCGTTGATGCAAGGAATGTGTCATTCCAATACAAGAGTTGCTTACCTACCGATAAGTTATTTGTCAACTAGTAAGTAAAATTGTATATAAAACCGTACTTTTCAAAGTTGCGATTCGAAAATTGCCAGGAAAAATATAGTGGATCAAAAAACTGAAGCTGTTCACACCTCACAACAGATTTTGGATATAGCCCAGCGCCTCGTGCAGACACGGGGATTTAATGCTTTCAGCTATGCCGACATTGCCAATGAGATGAACGTTTCCAAGGCGAGCCTGCATTATCATTTCACTTCGAAGGCCAAACTCGGTGTGATGCTCATAGAGCGCTACACTAATGATCTTAGAAAAATACTTGGTGAAATTGATAGAAACGCTGATGGGCCGATTGCGAAACTGCGAAGCTATGTTGACATTTACACGCAAGTGTTGGCAAACGAACGCATGTGCCTGTGCGGCATGCTGGCAGCCGAATTTGTAACGCTGCCAAGGCCTATGCAAACGGCTCTCGATGATTATTTTGAAGCAAATGAACTCTGGCTTGCGGGCGTTCTTGAAGAGGGCCGCCATGCTGCCAGCCTGCAATTCAAGGGGTCAGTCAGCGACGCCGCGCAATTCATCATTGGTTCGTTGGAGGGTGCCATGCTGATGGCACGCTCGCATGGCGGCATGGCCC
>JANNXN010000025.1:0-21620 GCA_031409595.1 Rhodobiaceae bacterium | reverse complement strand
CTAGGGTGGCTCGGTGTTAAAGCTCATACTGTGGCCACCAACGAAGAACTGGTCATCGCCAAGCAGGTGGCTGCCCTACTCAGCACGTGACATGGCCAGCAGAAGGCAGGCTGTATCAACAATATCGTCCACGGTTGCGCCCCGCGACAGGTCTGACATGGGCTTGGCAAAACCCTGCAGTATTGGGCCCACGGCCTGACAGCCGCTCAAATATTGCGTGAGCTTGTAGGCAATGTTGCCAGCATCCAGATCCGGGAAGACGAGCACATTGGCGCGGCCCGCCACGTCACCGATTTCCGCCATCTTCCTGACGGCCACTGCCGGTGAAAGTGCCGTGTCACCCTGCATCTCGCCATCGATCAGCAAGTTCGGATTTCTCTGCCGGGCGATCTGCACGGCTTGTGAAACCTTGTCCGCGTCGGCGTGGCTTCCGGAGCCTTTAGTCGAGAATGACAGGAGCGCCACTCGCGGAACCTCCGTCAGGATCTTTGCCGCACTCGTGGCGGAGGCCAGGGCGATATCTGCGAGCTCGCTGGCGGTGGGTTGAATGTTCACAGCGCAATCAGCGAAAATCAGGCTGCGATCCGGCCACTGCATCAGGAAAAAGCTGGATGGCGTTTCAACTCCATCGCGAAGGCCAATTGTCATAAGGCCAGCTTCGATAACTTTGGCAGTCGGGCTGGCGGCACCTGCCACCATGGCGCTCACCTCACCGGCAGCGACCATGGCCGCTGCCAAATAGAGCGGCTTTTTGAGCAGTTTTGCGGCTATTGACCGTGACATTTTTGGCCTATTTTTGACAATGATATCAATATATTGGTCCTTGGGCTCCGGCAGCTCCAAGGGAAAGACAAGCGGGTCCGCGAGCCCCTCGTCGCGTAACACTTGAGCCGCAGCGACAATCCGCAGGTCGTTAACCTCAGGCATAACGAGTCGCAGATTTTTGCCTCGAATTTTATCTTTCGCCTCGCCAACGACACTCAATACTGCTATCCTATTGATATGAATGGTTAATAATAATTCTTAATGTGGTCAGTTGTTTGCCACAATGTGGTTATAGTTATTACCTCAAAGTAAATTTAGCACGTTTGAGGGGGAAATGTGCGGTTGTGGGGATGCGTAAAGTGAGAGGGATTTGGTATTGAGAAATGCCGTAAGTTTGTTTCTGTGTATCTGCTTATTTGTCGCCATGACCCTTGGTGTTCATGCCGCTGAGTCGCGTGCTCTCAAGCTCAATCAAGGTGCTGTTGGTCTGCTTGCCAGCCAGCCGGAGCTGGTTGATGATGCCCTGCTTATCGCAAACGCAGTTGATCATACCAATGGTTTGAGAGTGCTCCCCATCATTGGCCGTGGCGGCCTTCAATCCATCAATGACCTGTTGTTTCTGCGTGGTGTCGATGTGGCGATGGTCGCATCAGACAGCCTTGCTTATGTGAAGAAAAACAAGCTCTACACCACCGAAGCCGACAAGATTTCCTATTTGGCCAAGCTTGCAAACGTTAACGTGATTGTGGTTGCCCCCGTTAATATTGCCAATCTGGAAAGCCTTGAGGGCAAGCGGGTTGCTGCTGGCTCTGTCGACAGTGATGAGTTTGTTGCCGCCGACCTGATTTTTGGAAGCTTCGGAGTGGCTTATGAGCGGGTTTCGGAATCGGGCAAAACTGCCATTGCCGCACTTGAGGAAGGGCGTGTTGACGCTGCTGTCTTTGCTGGAGCCGACGCTTACCCGCTGCTTGCCGCGATCAAAGATGCAGACAAATTTCATGTCCTGCAAATTTCCGTGGCGGAAGATCTGAAGGAAGCATTTTTGCCGGCGATCGTGACCAACGCTGAGTTGCCGAACTTGATACCGAAAGACGGCGCCGTTGAGACTGTGGCTTCAGCGCTGGTTTTGGCGGTATTCGATTGGCCCAATAAATCAGAGCGTTTCTACAAGCTGCAGAAATTCAAGTCGGCACTATTTGAAAATTATCTGGCGTCGCTGAGCGAAGAGCAGCAGACGAATTTTATAGCGGCAGTTCCTGGCTGGAAGCCATATCTGACAGCCAACGATCAAAGTGGGGCGGAAGCCGAAGCACCAAAACTCGAAATCCTAACAAAACTGCAATAAGAGGTCGAAAATGAACCACCCCCTGCCGAGAAAAGATCGCCAACCTGTTTTGGATAGCTACCCCGAAAATGACTCAATTGCACCACCAACATGGCTTACCCAGAACAGTGTAGGTGATGATTCGGAGTATCTCGTTGATCAGTATCGGCAACGTAAGGAGCAACCAGTGGCAACTCATCCGTCGAATAGCGAAGCCTATGAGCAATATCGCCAGCGTGTCATGGAAAGACAGCGCGAGCAGCGCGAGTTCCAGACGACGCCTACTGTTATGCCGCCAATTCCGACAAGACCAGTTTTTACTCCAGAGGATCTGCGCACCGGTGATCGCAGTTCTGCTGGCGGCGGATTGAAATCAGCGGGCTTGCGTTATCCGCCTGAGACGAAAAAAAGTTCCCTGCTTGGATCAGGTTTGTTGATGGCGGGAGTGGTTGCACTTGCCATCGGTGGCGCCGTCGGTTTTGCGGCAACCCAGTTTGACAGGATTTCGGAAGCCACATCCAACAGCTACAACTATGTTGTTGGAATGATCCCTGAAAATACTGAGCCGGTGGTTGTGAAGACCGAGGCTCAGGAAGTGGCCGGTGTTGAACCTGCTGCCGTCGTTCCGCCCGAAACCGTTATTGCCAAGAAGCCAATCGCTATTGCTTCATTGAGCGTGGCCGATGTGACCGGCACTCTGAACAGCATGATTCCGCTGGCGCTCAACGCCGATCCCGCCTTTGAAAACCAGGTTCTGGCTATCAAGGTTTCCGGCCTGCCGAAGTCGGCCTATTTGAGTGCTGGCACCAAGATTTCCGATACCACCTGGATTCTCAAGGATGGGGAAGAAACCGGCATCAACCTGTTCGTTCCACAGTCTGAGACTTCGCAGTTTGACGTTTCTGTTTCAGCAATTGAGACAAAGACCGGTGAACTTGCAGCACCCACCAAGGAAATGACGGTGGCTTTGAGCGATAGCACCAAGCCAATACAGATTACCCCGGCAAGCGCTCCGCCTGACAATGGCGTGATGTCGATTTCTGCGCCAACTCATGACACCGGATTGAACGCGACCGTAGATGAAGAACCACTTGAGGTGCCGGTTATAGCAACCGCAGGCAGTGACCCTGAGTCAGAACCTGTCGCTCCGGCAAAGCCCAAGTTGAGCGGCGAAGTCGCCGGACTGTTGGAGAAGGGAGACGTGTTGCTGAAATCCGGTGATCTTGTCATTGCCCGCCAATTCTATGCCCGCGCTTTCCAAATGGGCGCTGGCGAGGGCGCATTGGGTGTTGCGAAAACATATGATCCCGCCGTTTACAAGAAGCTGAAAGTGCAAGGCATCAAGCCGGACGCTGCCAAGGCTGCTGAATGGTATGGCAAGGCCAAGGCAGCTGGTGTGACAGCAAGCCTTCCCTAATCAGGCTCGACAACGCTCTACGTTCAAGGCATCTATTGGAGATAGCCTTGAACGACTTGGAGCTACTTGATGCGCGCGGCGGACGTAATCGTTAAATGCCTGGAAGCCCATGGCATCACCCGGATATACTGTGTTCCCGGTGAAAGCTATCTGGCTCTCCTCGATGCCCTCTACGACAGTTCCATCCAGGTTGTTGTTTGCAGGCACGAATCCGGTGCTGGCTTCATGGCTGTGGCCGAGGCACGACTGACCGGCAAGCCTGGCGTATTTCTGGTGAGCCGGGGGCCCGGAGCCACCAATGGCTCAATCGCCATTCATGTGGCCGAACAGGACGCAACTCCAGTGCTTCTACTTGTCGGGCAGGTTTCGCGGGAAGAGCGCGGGCGCGGGGCATTTCAGGAGGTTGACTACACACAGTTTTTTGGCGGAATGGCAAAAGGTGTGTTTGAAGTCCACGAGGGCGGCAAGATTGGTGAAACTGTCACCCGCTCGCTGCGCCTGGCGGCTGAGGGAACGCCGGGGCCAGTTGTCGTTTCGCTGCCCGAAGACATGCTGAACGATGAGGCGGGCGAGGCAGTTCCCATCCCCTCCTCCATCGCGGTGGCACATCATTCGGCTGGCGACATCAAAACAATTCTGGCGATGATCGATGCGGCGGAAAATCCCCTTGTTGTGGCAGGCGCCATGTTGCGGGGTGTGAGAGGTGCAACCGCACTTGAACGGTTCTCCGAGGCGCTTCGTGTGCCCGTGGCCGTGACCTGGAAAAACCAGGATATCTTTGATAACGGCTCACCGCTCTATGCGGGACATCTGGGCTTTGGAAACCCGCCAAAGCATCGTGAGGCTTTGGCCAAGGCTGATCTTATCATCGCAGTTGGCACCAGGCTCGGAGATGTTGCCAGCCTGAACTACACGTTTCCTTCCGCCAGGGATCCCAAGCAAAAACTCATCCATATTTATCCCGATGGGGAACCCATTGGCAAAGTGTTCAGAACGGATTTTGGCCTGATCGCCGATCCTGTGGCGGTGCTGACTGATCTGGCGCTCAATCCGACAGTTGTTTCATCGGCGCGCGAGCCATGGCGGGCATCGATCAATGATTTTGTCAGAGGCTTCCAGGTTTTCAATTCACCAGAGCCCCGAGATGGCGTGGACTTTGGCCAGGTCGTTGTGTCGATTGCCAAGCAGGCTCCTGCCAATGCCATTGTGACAACCGATGCGGGGAACATGTCCACCTGGGTTCATCGCCACTGGGTCATGACGCCCAAGAACACATTGCTTGGGGCTATTGCCGGGGCCATGGGTTTTGGCGTTCCAACCGCTGTGGCTGCTGGCCTCGTTGACACCTCACGCACGGCGATAACATTCGTGGGCGACGGCGGCATGTTGATGACCGGACAGGAGCTGGCCACAGCCATGCACTATGGCGCCAAGACGAAAATCGTGATTTCTGACAATGGCATTTACGGCACGATCCGAACCTATCAGGCGAGGCTTTATCCCAACCGGATATCAGGGACTGATCTGGTCAACCCGGATTTCACCCAATGGGCCAAATCATTTGGCGCCTACGCCGATTGCGTTTCAGTTGGAGATGATGTCGATGCGAAGGTGAAAGCTTTTCTGGGCCATGACGGAGCCGCCGTGCTGCATGTCAAATCCAGCAAGGAAGCCCTATCCGCCTTCACAACATTGAGTGCCCTGGCTTAGTGCATGATCAGTTTTGATTGATCATGAACCAACGGCTTCACAACAAACCAAGTTCGGCCAAATCCCGCCGCATGGATTCGCTCATATCTTCCCCGCTGCCGCCCGCTTTCAAATCCGGCGGCGCATCGTCGGCACTCAAATAGCGCCATCCCTGAAACGCCCGCCGGGGTTGCGGCCGCACCAGGACAATCTTTGGCTTGAAATCAATGCGGCAACGGCCAATTCCATCTTCGCCAGTGACTGCAACAAGATCGGCAATGGGCTGACGACACAGGATCATCCCCCGAATAACCCAATAAAGTGAACCTCCATCAAGAATTTCTTTCGCCCGTGTGGGAAACATCCGTGTGGTATGATCAAGGCTATCCAGCCCCTTGCGCGCATCCTTAACCCACTGCCTGAGATGGGAAACTTCCGAAACACCAACACATAATTTTACAAGATGAAGCGGCATGTTAAATTCGACTACCCCAGGATCACGGACCTATTAACTACGCTATCATGTGCAATGAATAAACTTAATATTAAGGATTTCAGCACCCGCACAATCACGGCAACGTGACATTTCGGGACCCCATTTGATTGGCGAAAAGCCGGTAGCATGGTCATCTTGGGGCGATGAACGACAATGACAAAAGCAGTTTGGCTGAATTTCTCAGCGGCGACCACGCGAGGCTGAAGGGCTATCTCGGTAGCACCACCTTCAACGCCGTTGGGCGCAGCTATGCCGCAAAATACCCATCCGAAATCCAGAATACAAAATGGTTTTCCTGCAACCTTCCGAAGTTTCTGGGCGAGACGAAACCTTACTGTTCAAAGCCGGAACTTGCGGAACTGGCAAACCTGGAACTTGCACTCAAAGGCGCATTTGAAGCCCCGGAAGTCAGCCAGATTTCCCTTGATGAATTTGCGAGGTTCACTCCCGAGGATTTGTCGTCCTGCACCATGGCGCTGCACCCATCGGTTAGGCGACTACGCTTCTCAACCAATGCTACAAGCCTCTGGGCGGCAATAACCTGCGGTGAGTTGCCGCCTCGGCCCGAAAGGCTGGACGAACCGCTGGAATTGGTGGTGTGGAGACAGGGAATCTATCCAAGGTTTAGAATGTTGGGGTGTGAAGAAGCAGCGGCTCTCGACGCCGTAGCCAAGTCAATTCCCTATTCAGATCTTTGCGATTTGATAGCAGGCTTGGAGGGCTGCGACTCTCCGCCAAAATCCGTATTTAACTACTTGCGAGGTTGGATCGAGGCTGAAGTGGTTACAGCGTTGCGCAACTTGGCAGACGTGGCCAAAAAATAATCGGGGCTGAACATCTAATTGAGCGGATGTATGGTCAGGATAACCAATTTATCTCAAAGTGATCAGGAATTGAGCCTGCTGACAAAGCACGAAATTCCGCTGGCTTTCAATTTTGCGCACGTCGATTTGGCAGCCCCTTGGTCTTCAAACCCACCCAGGCGAACACGGTAGACGATGCCTTTTTTGCCAAGATCAGCTTTGACAACGATGGGCTTGCGATCCGCCAGGGCACTGTGCTTGGCCTGCATCTTTTTCCATGCCGTCCAGGCTGTATCTTCCGTCGTGGTAGAGGCAACTTGTACGCTCCACGAGGAATCCAGGGCTTCAGTTGCGGGTTGGGGCGCTGGCTCGGCAGCTGGAATTTCTTCCACGGCTTCAACGGCAATAATTCTCTCCTCAACCGGCGGAGCGGCAATTTCTTCTGCAACAGGAACACGGTCCATTATTTTTGAGGACCCAACAGGAGTAACCGATGCCGTAAGGATTGGATCACTTCCGGCGTTCAGCAAAACCTCTTCTGGCTCCACTGCCTTTGGCAAATCAGGTTTGCGGACCGTGATTTCGCCACCGACACTCATGGCAACCGCTTGTGTCTGATTTGTCGTTGCAGTGCTTGGGACACTTACACCCAGTGCCGCAAGCGCTTGAGCCGCGGGCTTGAATTTCGGGTTTGACGCAACAGCCAACTCCAGGGCGACGCGCCCATCTTCTGGGCGCTTCAAACTGTCATAGGCCAGGGCCTCCGCGTAGTAGACACGCGCCAGATCCACGTGATTGTAACGGCGCGCTTTCTCGTAGTCGGAAAGGGCAAACAATAGCTGCCCACTTTCGCGCAGCACGTTTCCACGGCTGTAATAGGCCAACGCGAATGTCGGATCGAGAAATAATGCGCTGGTGAAATCCTCAATCGCCGCCGACGGTCTTTCCAGCTTCTGTTGTGAAAGCCCGCGATTGTACAGGGCGTTTGCCCGAAGCTTTGCGCTCATTGCATCAATCTGCAGGGCCGAGGAATAATCATTTATGGCATCTTCATGCTCACCTAGCTGTTGGTGAGCCAATGCCCGGTTGAGCAATGAATTCGCCAAAGCCTCAACAGGGAGCTTTTGGGATTCAATCGCCTGGGTGTAGGCAATGATTGCGGCGGTCTGATCGCCAGATGCCAGGGCTTGATAGGCCCGCTCGGCAATCAATTGATTGGGATCTTTATCGGCAGCGAAAGCCGGACCGGATACAGCCACACATGCAGCAAGGAACGCGGAACTAACAGACGCAAGAATTACGCAACGAACACTCATGGATGACGTAATACACCGTTAGGGTTAACACTCCGTTTCCGTACAAGCTCATGAAATGACACACATGTTTAACCTCTACTAAACCAGTTGACGAAACATGGGGTTAACTGGCACAACGGCTGTGCTCGGTGCTCAAAAGCCATAAGGTGAAAGAGCCTAACAGGGAACACGGTGAGGACGACCCAAATGGGGCCAAAACCGTGACTGCCCCCGCAACTGTAAGCGGCGAGGTTTTGATTGAACTATGCCACTGGGAAACCGGGAAGGCCCAATCAGAACCAGCGACCCGCGAAGTCAGGAGACCTGCCGCGCAGCAACCGGAGCTTTCAGCTCCAAACCATATCGGTCGCACGGAGGGTGTCCATGACCACAGTAAAATCAACGTCCCAGACTTTAAGCGTTTCGCAGCGCGTGATGGCAGGCGCCATTTGCCTGTTTCTCGGTGCTTCGCTCGTGTTCCTGGTCGGCATGTCTCACATGGGTGTTGCCCATAACGCTGCCCACGACACGCGTCATTCCATTGGCTTTCCCTGTCACTAAAAATCAGGGATCAAAATCATGATTGGAAGACTTGTGCTCGCGGCACTTATCGCGGGGATGGCGGCTGGCTTTATCTATGGCGGCGTTCAGCATGTGCGGACGACGCCACTCATTCTTGCTGCCGAGGTTTTTGAAAACACGGCTGAAGCTGCATCCGGGGAATGGGCCCCAAGTGACGGGTGGCAGCGCACGCTCTCAACAACGCTCGTGTCCATCGTCACAGGCGCTGCCTTTGCACTCGCGTTGGCGGGCGTTTCCCTGCTCACCGGGCTTCCCATAACCCCCCGCAACGGTTTGATCTGGGGCATGTGCGGATTTCTGGCAGCAACTGTGGCGCCCAGCGCCGGGCTTTCACCGGAATTGCCCGGAATGCCCGCCGGCGATTTGGTTTCCCGCCAAATCTGGTGGGTGGCGACAATCATGGCAACTGGTGCGGGCCTCTTTCTGATTGCCACAAAACGGGAATTGGCCTGGTTGGCCGCAGCAGCAGCCCTCATCGCGCTTCCCCACATTATTGGGGCGCCCCAGGCATTGACCCACGAAACGGCCGTTCCAGCAGGCCTCGCGGCAAGCTTTGTGGCCAACACCATTGCAGCGGCTGCCGTTCTGTGGGGCTTCATCGGCCTGTTTCTCGGGCTTGCCATAGAGCGTTTCGGCAAGGGGATTTACGCATCATGAGCATCACCAAAATTCCAACCACTATCATCACCGGCTTTCTGGGAGCGGGCAAAACCACGCTCATTCGCCACATGCTGGAAAATGCCCAAGGCCGCCGCATCGCCCTTATCATCAACGAGTTCGGTGATGTGGGCGTCGATGGCGAAGTGCTGAAGGGTTGCGGCGACGCGGTTTGCAAAGAGGAAGACGTGATCGAACTGGCCAATGGCTGCATCTGCTGCACGGTGGCTGACGACTTTGTGCCGACAATGAAAAAACTGCTGGACCGCCCCAATCAATTTGATCACATCGTTATTGAAACATCGGGCCTTGCCCTGCCGCAACCCCTGGTCCGCGCCTTCAGTTGGCCAGAAATCGCATCCCGGGTGACCGTCGATGGTGTCGTTACAGTGGTCGATGGCAAAGCCAATTCCGAAGGTCGATATGCTGATGACGAAGAAACCATTCAAGCCATGCGCAAGGCCGATCCAAATCTCGAACACGAAAACCCGATCGAAGAGCTTTTCAACGACCAGCTGAACTGTGCCGACATGGTGATCATCAACAAAACCGATCTGTTGAGCGAGACCGAGACAGCTGACCTCACGAAAAATCTTCAGGGAAAAGTTCGTGCCGGCACCCGGGTAATTCCCAGCCAACAAGGCAAGTTGGACGTCTCAGCTCTTCTCGGCTTGAACGCCCAATCCGAGACAGACATTGGAAACCGTCTTTCCACGCACGAAATGGAAGGCGAAGAACAGCATGATCATGATGATTTTATCAGCTTCTCAATTGCCCTTGATGATGTGAAAAACAAGGACACGCTGCTTGCCCGCATATCCAGCGTCATTAAAGACAGCACCATCCTGCGCCTGAAAGGATTCGCAAATATCGCTGGCTCGTCTTCCCGCCTTCTCATCCAGGCCGTTGGCCCACGCCTCAACAGCTACTTCGACAGGCCCTGGAACGACGCTGAAATTCGCGCCACAAAATTGGTCGTAATTGGTGTAAAAGGTATGGACCAACAGCAAATCACAGCGGCACTTCGAGGCTAATGCACCTACTGGCAACGACGAGTGGAGTTATTGATGGGGCAGCCGATGCCATTGACCTCAAACAGTCGCCTGCCGATATCGTCGTGCTCACGGCCGCAGATAGCGAAATAGCCTCCCTCGCCACAGCCTTCGATGCAGCTGTCGGCATCACGCTCAGGCTGGCAAATTTTCTCGCCCTGCAACATCCTTTGTCGGTCGATCTCTACGTCGAAAAAACCCTGGAGACGTCCCGGCTGATCGTCCTGCGTTTGCTGGGGGGTGCCGGCTACTGGCCCTACGGGCTCGAGCAAATCGAGGCAATGGCCAGAGCAAAAAACATCATGCTCGCTGTTTTGCCAGGTGACAGCCACCCCGATCCTGAGCTGACAAGCCGCTCAACATTGCCTCCGGCAGACTGCGAAAGATTGCGCGGCTACCTCACAACCGGTGGCCAGGCCAACGCATCAAAGTTCCTGGATTATTGCAGGCATTTGTTGAACGGCACCGATGTTCCCGAACCGGCCGAGCCCCTGCCGCCAGCCGGCATCTACCGCGACACCCGCACACCGCATCAGCGTTCATGCGGCATCATATTCTATCGCTCCGTCATTGAGGGCGCACAAACTGCCCCCATCGACGCAATTGTGGAGGCGTTGGCAGACCGTAACATCGGCTGTGCCGCAATATTCGTGACCAGCTTGAAAGACCCGCCCAGCACAGAATTCGTGCACCAGGCATTTGCCCATCGGCGACCAAGCCTGCTCATGAACGCAACATCATTCGCCACGTCATCGGGCGGCAAGGGCGATCCGCTGGCTGACTATGATTGCCCAGTGCTGCAAGTCGTGCTCGCTGCCACCGCGGAAACCAACTGGCGCGCCAGCACGCAAGGATTGGGTTCCCGCGACCTCGCCATGAACGTAGTTTTACCCGAGCTCGATGGCCGAATTCACGCGCGCGCGATTTCATTCAAAAGTGACAGCCATTTCCACGAAGCAACCCAATGCCGAATTGTAACCTACAGGCCAGTGCAGGACCGCGTGGACTACGTGGCCGATCTTGCCGCAAACTGGATTGTGCTACGCCACACCAAAGCGATCGAACGCAAAGTCGGCATTGTGCTTGCCAACTATCCCAACAAGGATGGCCGGATAGCCAATGGAGTTGGCTACGACACGCCGGCCAGCACACTCGCACTGCTGCAGGCCATGCAAAGCCAAGGCTACGACATAGGAGAGCTGCCAGGGCACGGCAACGAGCTTATATTTTCGCTCGCATCAGCCCGCAACCGCGATGACAGCATGCTGGAACTGGATGTCTATCGCAGGCTGTTCTCCCTCCTGCCCTATAAAGTCCGTGAACAGATCACTTCGCAATGGGGCATCCCCGAAGCAGATCCTTTTTTTCGCGCAGGCGCGTTCCATCTGGCAGTTCAAACTTTCGGCAGTGTCGCCGTCGCCATTCAGCCAGCCAGAGGTTACAACATTGATCCCAAGGCCACCTATCACGATGCGGCACTTGTTCCACCCCATGGTTACCTGGCGTTTTATTTCTGGTTGCGCCATGTGTTTGGCGCCCAGGCAATTATCCACAATGGCAAACACGGAAATCTGGAGTGGCTGCCGGGCAAGGCCAATGGCCTGAGCGAAGAATGCTACCCCGAAGTCGCCCATGGCCCTTTGCCACAGCTCTACCCCTTCATTGTGAATGACCCCGGCGAAGGCACACAGGCCAAGCGCCGCACATCAGCGGTGATCATCGATCATCTCACGCCACCCCTGACACGGGCGGAGACCTATGGCCCACTCAAGGATCTGGAAGCACTCATCGATGAGTATTATCTGGCGTCCGGTTTGGACCGCCGCCGCATCGCCGCGCTGAAAAAAAACATTCTCGATATCACGCACAGCACAAAACTTGACGTCGATGCAGGCTTCACAGGTGACGACGACAACGACCTCACCAAACTCGACGCTTATATTTGTGACCTGAAGGAAGCCCAGATCCGCGATGGGCTGCATGTGCTTGGCGCGTCACCAACTGGCCAGCTGGAAATTGATCTTTTGGTCGCTCTGACCCGCGTGCCACGAGGCACCGGTGAGGGAAGCGATCAATCGTTTATCCGCGCGCTGGCAAATGATTTTGAGCTTGGCGAATTTGATCCATTGACCTGCGTCATGTCTGATCGCTGGACAGGGCCAAGGCCGCCGGAGCTTCTGAAGCTATTGAGCTCCCCTTGGCGAACGTGTGGTGACACGGTTGAGCGGCTCGAATTGCTTGCGGCCTCTCTCATCTTGTCATCCTCCCCTCATTCGTCATTCCGGCGAAAGCCGGAATCTCATCCCGACGGTGAACCCAACTCTCACCGAAATGACAGTGCTTTGGTTTTGGATCTCATTCTAACCAAAGTCCGCCCTGCCCTGGCCGCCTGCGGGCCAAACGAAATCGCTGCAATCCTTCAGGGACTTGATGGCAGGCGCGTATCCCCTGGCCCATCGGGGGCACCCACCCGTGGCCGGCTTGACGTGCTCCCCACCGGCCGCAATTTCTATTCACTCGACAATCGCACCGTACCCACACCCACAGCCTGGAACCTCGGCCAGAAGTCAGCTGAAGATCTGCTCGTCCGTCATTTCCAGGACTATGGCCAATATCCCAAAGCGCTTGGCCTCTCCGCCTGGGGCACCTCAAACATGCGAACCGGTGGTGACGATATCGCCCAGGCGATGGCCCTTATCGGTGCAAAACCCATCTGGGAACCTTCAAGCTGGCGCGTATCCGGATTTGAGGTCACGCCGTTGGCCAGGCTGGGCCGCCCGCGCATTGATGTAACGCTGCGCATCTCGGGGTTTTTCCGCGATGCCTTCCCGGCCCAGATTGAACTTCTCGACAAAGCCATGCGCGCCATTGGAGCATTGGACGAAGACGAGACGGATAATCCCATCGCGGCGCGAATGAAAGCGGAGGCTCTCAGTCTGCAAAATTCCGGCATCCCGGAAGCCGACGCCCGGAAAATGGCAGGCTACCGCATTTTCGGTTCCAAACCAGGTGCCTATGGCGCAGGCCTGCAAGCCTTGATCGATGAAAAAATTTGGAGTGAGCGCGCTGATCTCGCGGCAGCCTACGTGACCTGGGGGGCCTACGCCTATGGCGCCCGCGAAGCTGGTGTGCAGAACGAGACTGCGTTCAAAACACGCCTCAAAAATATCGAAGCCGTCGTTCACAATCAGGACAACCGCGAACATGATGTGCTCGATAGCGATGACTATTATCAATTCGAAGGCGGCATGTCCGCTGCCGTTGAACAGGCCTCTGGCAAACGCCCCCGCGTCTATCACAACGATCATTCCCGCCCCGAGCGACCCATCATCCGAACCCTTGAAGAAGAAGTTGGCCGCGTCATGCGCTCACGTGTGGTCAACCCCAAATGGATTACCGGCGTAAAACGCCACGGCTACAAGGGAGCTTTCGAAATTGCAGCGACGGTGGATTACATGTTTGCCTTTGCGGCAACCACGGGTGCGGTAAAAACTCACCACTTCGATTTGGCCTTTAATGCGTTCCTGGGCAATGAGGCAACCCGCAAATTTATTGGCGCCAACAACCCCGCCGCTCTCAAGGAAATCGCCCAGCGCTTCGAAGAGGCTGCAACCCGTGGCCTTTGGACGCCACTCATCAATTCAGCCTATGACCTCCTGAAGGAACTGCAGCAATGACCGAAGAAATAGATGCCGCCCGCCATCATGAAAAGATGGCCAAGAAAAAAGCCGCCCGCGACAAAATCATGGCCGGCAAAACCATCGAGCGCGGTCTGCTCATCGTTCACACCGGCAAAGGCAAAGGCAAATCCACCGCCGCCTTCGGCATGGTGTTCCGCCACGTGGGGCATGGAATGCGTGTCGGCGTCATTCAGTTTGTAAAGGGATCCTGGGGCACGGGAGAGCGCACGGTGCTGGAAAAATTCCCGGAGCTTGTCACCATCAAAGCCATGGGCGAAGGCTTTACCTGGGAAACCCAGAACATCAACCGCGACATCGCCCATGCGCGCGAAGGCTGGGAGGAAGCCAAACGCCTGATTGCTGATCCTTCTTACCGGATGGTGATGCTCGATGAACTCAACATCGTGTTGCGTTATGATTACCTGCCATTGCAGGAAGTGCTGGACGTCCTCAAAAATCGCCCCCCCGACAAACACATCGTCATAACCGGCCGCAATGCCAAGGAAGAACTCATCGAAATTGCCGATCTTGTAACCGAGATGGAGTTGATCAAACACCCCTTCCGATCAGGCGTGAAAGCGCAAGCGGGGATAGAGTTTTAACTTCTTAACCCTCACCCTGAGGTGCTCTGCGGAGCAGAGCCTCGAAGGGCTGGTTGAGGCGGAAACAGGTGCCTCAAGGCGTGGCTGCGCCATGCGCCTCAGCATGAGGAGAATAAATTAGCTCCTCGTCTTTCCCGTCAGCGGCACTCGCTCGCCCTTGTAGATCACCACCGGATCATAAGCCTTGCGCGCGAAAACCTCCCGCGCCATCGGTGCAAAAAATTTCAGCGGCTTCGTCTCATAGTCTGGATCAAAGCTCGTCTGGTCCCACATTTCGCAAAACTCGGCGCAATCGTCGAAATAGGGGCTGCCCCGATGAATGTCCCGTTTGTTTGGATTGCCGCCAACGTGGTGGGCATAATAGGCCATCTGGAAATCGCCATGGGTTTGCACCACCCAGGAGCATTGTTCCCTCACAAATGGCCGCACGATTGTGGCCGCATACTCATCATGATTATAGGGCGCATAGATATCGCCAATGTCATGCAATAGCGCTGCCACCACCCAATCAATATCGGCCCCGCCCGTCCAGGCCCGGGTAGCGCATTGCAGCGAGTGTCCCAGCCGCGTGATCTTGTAACCCGACATGGATTTGTCGAGATCGACCATGGCGTTCATCAATCGGTCAGCCGTTCTCGCCGCATATTCTGTTTCATGGGCGTTGAGGAATGCGTAATCCTCTCGGTCGCCGTCTTTCATTTGGGTAAATTTGACTGTTTCCGTGTGTGCCGCCTTTTGGCCAATCATATTCGTTTCCAGCCTTGTTGCGCAAGCCGTGTTGGCCTAGAAGAAGCGCTTCAGCAGCGTTCCCCCTGAGGGACTGAAAGCTATTCCAGTGCGGCCTACCCATAAGGGGGCCAAAGCTGGAGCTGCCTTCCGAACCGGCCCCCGCCGGTTGCGCTCGCATTTTGGAAGGCAGAAACAATGTCAAAACTGGGTGTGATGTTATGTGGCCACGGCAGCCGGGACCAGGATGCGGTGGCCGAATTTGCCGTTCTTTCCCGGCACTTGAAAAAGCGGCTGCCGCACTATCCGGTTGAATATGGCTATCTGGAATTTGCCACGCCAATTATTCGCAACGGACTTGATGCCCTGAAAGCCAAAGGTGTGACCCGTGTGCTTGCGGTGCCCGGAATGCTGTTTGCCGCAGGCCATGCCAAGAATGATATTCCCTCGGTTCTCAATACGTATGCCGCCCAGAACAACCTGAAGATCGATTATGGCAAGGAGTTGGGCATTGATCCGAAGATGCTGCGCGCCGCCGGTGACCGCATACAGCAGGCCCTTGATGCCTCGCCTTCAAATGTTCCCAGGCATGAGACGCTTCTGGTCGTTGTGGGCCGCGGCGCTTCTGATCCCGATGCAAATTCCAATGTTTCAAAAGTTACCCGCATGCTGTGGGAGGGCTTTGGTTTTGGCTGGGCTGAAACCGCCTACTCCGGCGTGACGTTCCCGCTGGTTGATCCGGCACTCGAGCACGCAACGCGGCTGGGCTACAAACGCATCATTGTATTTCCCTACTTCCTCTTCACCGGGATACTGGTGCAGCGCATTTATGATGCAACCGATGAAGTGGCGGCCCGCCACCCGGAAATTGAATTCATCAAGGCGCCCTATCTGAATGATCATCCAGCCGTGATCGATACGTTCGTCGAACGGATTGAACAAATCTTGACTGGCGATATCGCCATGAATTGCCAGCTGTGCAAATACCGTACACAGGTTTTGGGCTTTGAGGCAGAAGTTGGCGCCGCACAGGAAAGCCACCATCACCATGTGGAAGGCTTAAATTCCAAAGGCCCCTTCGAAATCGTGAATTTCGGCCACAACCATTCCCATGATCACGATCACAATCATGAGCACGGCCACACCCATGCGCCCTACCCCCACGCCAAGCATCCCCTTGGGCCTGTGAGCATGAAGAAAAAATAATGGACTACATTCGCGATCCAACTGCGATTTATGAAAAATCATTCGCCACAATCAAAAGCGAGGTTGATCTTTCACGCTTGCCGCAAAGTGCGCGGGAAATTGCCATCCGCATGATCCACGCCTGTGGCATGACAGACATTGTTGATGACTTGCGAATTTCGGAAGACTTTGCAGGCGTTGCAACGCAAGCGCTTTCCAAACCAATTCTCACGGACGCTGAAATGGTGCGGCACGGAGTGATCGACAAGAAGCTGAACATGATCTGCACGTTGAATGATCCCCGCGCCCGCCAGATTGGAATAACAAAACAGACCACAAGGTCGGCCGCAGCCGTTGACCTGTGGGAACCCTTTCTGCAAGATGCGCTCGTTGTCATCGGCAATGCCCCGACAGCATTGTTCGCCATTTTGGAAATGATCGATGCCGGTGGACCAAAACCTGCGGCCATCATCGCATGTCCGGTGGGATTTGTCGGCGCGGCCGAATCCAAGGATGAACTGTTCCGAAATCCGCGTGGACTTCCATATGCCACCATTCTCGGCCGAAGGGGTGGTTCCGCCATGGCGGCAGCAATTGTGAACGCTTTATCGCGAGGCCTCTCATGACAAAGTGGCTCACAATCATTGGCATGGGAGAAGACGGCTACGATGGCCTCACTGCTTCTGCAAGACTGGCGCTGGCAAACACTTCCCTGATTATCGGTTCAAGTCGCCTCCTCTCCAAGTTGCCTCCTTCGGGAATTGAACGATTGGAATGGCCACAGCCATTTTCAGCTGTTGTGGAAATGATAAAACCCTTGCGTGACCGCAATACGGTCATCCTTGCAACCGGCGATCCCATGAACTACGGCGTTGCCCGCAAACTTCTTGAGTTCATCCCCTTCGAGGAAATGCAAATCATTCCGTACCTCTCGGCATTTTCGTTGGCGGCGGCAAGAATGGGCTGGTCCCTTCCCGATTGCGACACGCTGACTTTGCATGGGCGTGACGCTGCAAATATCGAAGCCTTCATTCAACCCCGCGCTAAACTGATTGTGCTCACCGTGGATACGAGCACAGTAGCGGAAGTAGCGCGTCGGCTGCAGGCAAGAGGATTTGAAAAGAGCGTCATTACCGTTCTGGAAAACATGGGGGGCGAGCGCGAAATTAAATCCTCTTTCATGGCTGACGCGCTGCCGCAGCAGATTTTTTCCGATCTCAATACACTGGCAATTCAATGCATCCCCAGCGTGGGTGCAAAAATCTGGTCGCGTCTCGCCGGCCTGCCCGATGATGCCTTCATCCATGACGGACAATTGACCAAACGCGAAACCCGCGCAGCAACTCTCAGCGCCTTGTCACCGGCGCCCGATCAGGTGTTGTGGGACATCGGCGCAGGCTGCGGCTCCATTGCGATAGAATGGATGCGAAGTACGCGCGGATGCGAAGCCATGGCATTTGAGGCTGACCCCGAACGCCTGAGGATGATTTCTCAAAATGCCGACCAACTCGGCACACCTCGCTTAAAAATTATTCCAGGAAAATTCTCCGAAACTTTTACAAACCAACCCACTCCCGATGCCGTCTTCATCGGAGGTGGCATTGGTGATGCAGGTGTATTCGAAACAGCCTGGCAGAACCTGAAACCCGGCGGCCGCCTTGTTGCCAATGTCGTTACCATCGAAGGTGAAATGCATCTCTACGATCTCCAGGAAAAACACGGCGGCGAACTCGTGCGCATCGACGTTGCAACCCTCACGCATGTTGGCCCTTACCGCGCCATGAAACCCCGTATGTCCGTGCTGCAGTGGAGGGTGCAAAAGCCATGGTGAAATCCGGCATCCTCTACGGCTTGGGCGTGGGCCCCGGCGATCCCGAATTGATGACCGTGAAAGCCTGGCGCATCATTTCAACAGCGCCGGTGGTGGCCTATCTCACAGCCAACGGAATCGAGAGCACCGCCCGCGACATTGCCAAGCCTTTCCTGCCCGCCGACATTATCGAACTCAAAATCGATATGCCCATGCGAACCGAACGCGAGCCTGCGATGGAAGCCTATGACAAGGGAGCCGCGGCCATAACCGAGCACCTCAAGGCCGGTCGCGATGTGGCCATGCTGTGCGAGGGCGATCCGTTTTTCTACGGCAGCTTCATGTATATCTTCGCAAGGCTTGCGGACCGCTTTGAAACCGTCGTGGTGCCCGGCGTCTCGTCCATCACAACCGCTGCTGCCCGCATCGGCAAGCCCCTTTCAGCTCGCGATGACGTTTTGAAAGTTTTGCCAGCAACTCTTGATTCAGCTCGCCTGCGCGACGAGCTGCAAACCGCCCAGTCCGCCGCCATCATCAAGGTGGGCCGCCATTTCGGAAAAGTGAAGAATATTTTGTCGGCTCTTGATCTGATTTCCAGCGCGGTCGCCATCGAAAACGCCACGCGACCCAATGAGCGCATTCGAAAAGTAGAGGACATCGCAGAAGATGCGCTGCCCTACTTCACGACAATACTGGTCTATGCAGGCGGTGAAGCGTGGTGAAGCCGGTCATTTTCATTCTGGGCGTTTCGGCACTTCCCTTGGCCAAACAACTTGCGGCAGAATTACAGGGCGAGATTCATGGGCCGGAGTCCTATGCCAGGGCGACATCACATCTGGCAGACCTGTTCAACGCTGGCCGCACCATCGTTGGCATTTGCGCCTCCGGAATTCTCATTCGCGCTTTGGCGCCCCATCTCAGCGACAAGCGCAGCGAACCTCCGGTGCTTGCAGTCGCGGAGGATGGCAGTTCCGTAATCCCGCTTCTTGGCGGCCACCACGGCGCCAATGATCTTGTCCGGCAGATAGCAGCACTCACCAAAGGCCACGCAGCGATCACAACCGCCAGTGAGGTGACACTGGGATTTGCATTGGATGATGTCTTGCCGGGATATACACTGGCAAATCCAGAGGATGTGAAGGCGGCAACTGCGGCGCTTCTCCAAGGAATACCTCTCTCCATTATCCGTCATTCCGGCGAAAGCCGGAATCTCATTCCGTTTGTCACCCAACACCCCGAAATCGCCAAATGGACTCCGGCTTTCGCCGGAGTGACGGTTGAGGTGATTGACGAGATCAAGGCAGGCGGCCCAAACCATCTCATCTATCATCCGCACACGCTTGCCATCGGCGTAGGTTGTGAACGTGGCACAAATCCACAGGAAGTCGCCGATCTTGTTGAGAGCACGCTGAAATCCAAAAATCTGTCGATCCAATCGGTTGCGGGTTTTGCTTCAATCAACCTGAAGGAAGACGAACCTGCAATTTCTTCACTCTGCAATGTCCGCTACTTCACCGCCGCAGAATTGAACGTATACTCTCCAGACCTGAAAACACCATCTGACTACGTGATGGCGGAGGTGGGGACACCCGGTGTTGCCGAAGCAGCAGCACTGGCATTAGCCGGACCAGGCGCTGAATTGATTGTCGCAAAGACCAAGAGCAAGCGCGCGACCTGTGCGGTTGCCCGCAGCGCCAAACCTATTCTTCAGTTGTGCGGCAAAACCCGTGGCCTTCTCAGTGTCGTTGGCATCGGGCCTGGCTCCGCGCAGATGCGAAGCCCAACCTCCAGCAACGCTCTTGCAACAGCAACCGATTGGGTAGGCTATGATCTCTATCTCGATCTCATCGCCGACATTAAGACCGACCAGATCGAACACCGCTTCCCTCTCGGCGGAGAGGAAACTCGCGTTCGCCATGCCATTGATCTTGCCAAGCAGGGCAAGCAAGTGGCCCTCGTCTGCTCCGGTGACGCTGGAATTTACGCGATGGCGGCACTGGTTTATGAAATCATTGATCTCGAACCCAATCGCATAAAGGTCGAAGTCGTCCCCGGAATTTCAGCGTTTCAGGCCGCCGCTGCTAAAGCCGGCGCCATGATCGGCCACGATTTCTGCTGCATTTCGCTTTCCGATTTGCTCACGCCCTGGGAAGCAATCGAAAAGCGCGTGAAGGCGGCAGCCGAGGGCGACTTTGTGATTTCATTCTATAATCCCCGCTCCCTCAAAAGGCGCGATCAATTGGAGCGGGCCTTTGCAATCCTCAGGGATCATCGCTCCTCCGATACGCCCGTGATCATCGCAAGCAATCTGGGGCGCGCCGAAGAGAAAGTTGCAATCGTGAAGTTCGCAGATTTCAATCCCGATGATGTCGACATGCTCACCCTTGTCATGGTGGGGTCGTCACAATCCAAATCCATGCGCAGAGGTGATGGCAAGACCTATGCCTATACGCCGCGTGGTTACGCCAAAAAACGAGAAACCCCATGACAGTACATTTTATCGGCGCAGGCCCAGGTGCGGCAGATCTCATCACCGTTCGCGGATTAAAACTCATTCAATCCTGCCCCGTGTGCCTCTATGCGGGTTCGCTGGTGCCTGAGGAAATTGTGAAGGCAGCGCCGACAGGCGCTCGCGTGGTGGATACAGCGCCTTTGCACCTTGATGAAATAATCACAGAAATCGAAGCGGCCCATGCCCGTGGGCACAATGTGGCGCGCGTTCATTCCGGCGATCCATCCCTGTACGGAGCAATTGCCGAACAGATGCGAAGACTCGACGCACTGGGCATTGATTACGATGTAACGCCGGGTGTTCCAGCCTTTGCCGCAGCAGCTGCCGTGCTAAAAACTGAATTCACCCTGCCGGAAATCGCCCAGACCGTAATCCTCACCCGCACCACCATGCAGGCCAGCGCCATGCCGCCGGGCGAAGAGCTGGAAGAACTTGGGAAATCCAAGGCAACGCTTGCCATCCATCTCTCCATTCGAAATCTCGGCTATATCGAGCGCGCCCTGACGCCCCATTATGGGGCCAATTGTCCGGTCGTGGTGGTTTACCGTGTCACCTGGCCAGACCAGAAAATTATTCGCGGCACACTTTCAACAATCGCCAAACTGGTGAAGGCCGCCAAGCTTACGCGAACAGCGCTCATACTTGTTGGCGAAGTCCTGGGCGATCACAATTTCCGAAACAGCGCGCTCTACGACAAATCCCACGAGCATGTGCTGCGAAACCGGAAAACCGTCAAAGCGTAACACCTATTCAATTGTCAACGAGCGGTGGACACAGCTTCGCCGGGGTTGAAAGCGGTAATGCCGTTTTCGGGGCAGGCGAGAGAAGCGAAGGGTTGCGTGGACGCAACTTCCGCAGAATGAGCCGGTCGTGGTAGTCCGGCTGGTTGGCGCAACTTGCGCCCACGCTTCTGTGGCGATTTCGGCTTCCGGTTCGCGCTTCGGCTTCGTCGTCCATAGACTGCCTAACTGCCCGTGAAGGCGCGCGGGTCGTAATGTCCGCAGGGCTTGCCGGAAACTCCCGGG
>JANNXN010000024.1:0-18664 GCA_031409595.1 Rhodobiaceae bacterium | reverse complement strand
CTAGCAGGCTGTTGAAAAACTCTTCGATTTTTGTTTGCCGATGTGATTCACTGTGTTCGCGATGACGGAGTGATTTGCGATGCGCGGAGATGAGAAGCGGTCTGAAGGTCTGTTTTCGTATGTGCGTCTTGAAGAACGGATAGCATCGGATCATCCGCTGCGGGCGATACGGTGTCTGGTTGAGAAGGTTCTGGCCTCATTGTCGGGGCGATTTGAGGCACTCTATTCGCACACCGGCCGTCCGTCGATACCGCCGGAGCAGCTTCTGAAGGCAACGCTTCTGCAGGCCTTCTTCACAGTGCGTTCCGAACGCCAGTTGATGGAGCAGATCGACTACAACATGCTGTTCCGCTGGTTTGTCGGACTTTCGATGGATGATGCGGTGTGGGACGCCTCAACCTTTTCGAAGAACCGGGACCGGCTGGTCGCAGCCGACGTGGCGCGGGATTTTCTGTCCACCCTCACGGCCCTGCCGCAGGTCAAGCAGCTTCTCTCGAACGACCACTTCTCGGTGGATGGCACATTGCTTGATGCCTGGGCGTCAATGAAGAGCTTCCGGCCCAAAGACGGTTCGGGCGAGCCCCCGGACGGAGGCCGCAACGGCGAACGCAACTTCCACAAGGAGACGCGGTCGAACGACAGCCACGCTTCGACAACCGACCCCGATGCCCGGCTGTTCCGAAAGGGCAACGGAAAGGAAAGCCGCCTGTGCTTCATTGGCCACGCCCTGATGGAGAACCGCAACGGGCTCATTGTCGATGCGGAAGTCAGCCATGCCACCGGCACCGCTGAGTGCTCCACCGCACTGCAGATGATCGACCGGACCCGCAAAGACGGACATCGCATCACGCTGGCTGCCGATAAGCTCTTCGACACGCAAAGCTTTGTCGCCAGCCTCAAGGCCCGCAATGTCACGCCGCATGTTGCCATTGACGGGCGGGTCTACAAAAACGGCACAGTTCGCAAAACATCGGTCGACCAGCGCACCACCCGCCATCCGGGCTACGCCATCAGCCTGCGATGCAGAAAACGCATCGAAGAGTCGTTCGGCTGGGCCAAAACCATAGGCATTGCCGCAAAACTCAAAGTCAGGGGCCTCGCCAAGACAAATGCCGTCTTCACCTTCCAGATGATCGCCTACAATCTCATCCGCATCCCGAAACTCATCGCGTTATGATCACCCAATCATCGCAAAAGCTACCAAAACAAATGCCAAACAAGCAGTCGATCCACATCACTCTCGCTCAAACAGTCGCATCACAAAATTGAAAAAGAAATCAATGAGGAGTTTTTCAGCAGCCTGCTAGAGCGCTACGGCGGTTGTACCTAAAGTCAAATTCGGCCAAGTAGCGGTGAAGATGGGCCTCACCACAGTGCTGATAAATGCCCTTCATGCCGCGCTTGAAAACTGACCAGACGTTTTCAACTGTGTTGGTGTGGACGTTTCCACGGACGTATTCGTTCTTAGAATGAATGACGGTCTGATGGGCGGCAAACTCTTTTCCGGTCTGTGTGTAGATCGGACTTTCGTCGGTATGCAGAATTGACTTGCGTGATACGTTCTTAACCAGAAGCTCCCGAACGCTGTCACGGGTGGCACTCTGCACATGGAAAGTGCGAACCGTGCCGCCACGCTCTACCAGACCAACGATAACTCGTTTCTGAGCGCCACCCTGCTTGCCGCCCCTAGTGGGCTTCGGAGCATTGGGCTTGCGCTTACGAGGGGTTTCGCGTTTTCCGTGGTAGGTTTCATCGGCTTCTACAATCTTACCCTTGCCGCCCATAGGGCCTGTGTCCCCTGCTCCTTCAATCATGGCCTCACGAATGCGATGCGCCATAAACCAAGCTGTACGGTAGCTGCCAAGGCCAAGGGTGCGCATAAGCTGGTGGGCTGATACGCCTTTCTTGCTGGCTGCCATGAGGTGAAAGCCCAATGCCCACTTAGGAAGCGGAATGTGGCTGCGTTCCATAACTGAGCCAACCGTTACCGTGAAATGCTCATGGCACTCGTTACACTGATGCAATCCCTTGCGATGGCTCTGTCCATTTAGGCGAGTGATCTTATCTTCATCGGCATTGCCACAATGAGGGCAGTACGGACCATTGGGCCACCGGATGCCCTCAAAATATTTGCGGGCCTTATCCTCGTCGTGAAAAATGGGGTCTGTAAGGTTCGTCATTGCAGTAATCCTTGGTTATAAGCCAAAGATAGGTAATCTAGACCACTATGTCAAGTGCATAATTGTGAATTTATCCCTTGACATGCATATTCCTAGTATGCCATAAATGTTCCTGTTTTGTTCTTTTAGGTGGATAGGAAATCATTTGGACTTTGACTGGGCGAGGGCCATCGAACGCAACAGCGAGGCGCTGAAAGGCATCGTTGAAACACTGTTCGCCATGCTGGAACTTGCTGGTTCTGCCACGGCGGCGCGGATTCCGCATTCTCTTCACAGCGCCGTGCTGCGTGTCCTCCGGCCCGCCGAATCCGCCATGCGGCGCCTGATCGTCATCGCGGCGCGCGGCCTTGTGGTGAAGTTGGCGCCTTCGCGTCCCATGCCCAAGGGGCACATGATCGGGAAGGGCAGCACGCCACGCTCCTCCTTCCAGCTCTTCGATCCGCGAAAAAATTTCGAGTCCCAACACCGGAGAACATTCGCACGGAATCCCCCGCGCATCCATATCTTCGGAAGCGATCCCCGGGTGGCGGCCCTGTGGGCAGCGCGCCCTGCCGCTGCTGATCCCGTTACGCCACCCGATGGCCTCGTGGGTGCCGCACGTCTTGCCCGGAGGCTCCAGGCCCTGAATTTCGCGCTTGAGGATCTGCCACGCCAGGCCCGGCGTCTCGCCCGCTGGCGGATGAGGCGGGAGACCGCAAAGACGCCGAAGTTCAAATCGCCGCTCCGGCCGGGCCATCCGCCCGGTTATCGCCGGAAGCCGGTTCACGAAGTCGATGAAGTGCTCATCGAATGCCATGGCGTTGCCTGGGATGCACTGAGGCCAGACACAAGCTGAAGCGTGGCCCTTCACTTCCGCCCCGGAAACGGCATAACCGTTTTCACCCCCGGCGGAGCTTTGCCCATGGGATGACAAGGAGCCTGCCAGCCCCTATCATCCCCTCCGAATCCTCCCCCAAACCAGCGAGATCAAGAATGCCAGTTCCGAACGCCACCACCCCGCCCGCCCGCCTCAGCGAAGATGACGAAGCGCCGCGCGATATCAAAACCTCAAGCCTCGTTGACAAGCATTACTTCGACTCGCGCATTGTCATGATCACTGGCGAGATCAACCACACGCTGGCCGAGCGCGCCTGCGTCAATCTGTTTGCCCTCGCCCAGGCCGGCAATGATCCCATCACCGTGATCATTTCGTCCCCCGGCGGCCATGTGGAATCAGGCGACATGGTTCATGATATGATCAAGTTCATCAAACCCCGCGTCCGCGTGCTGGGGTCCGGCTGGGTGGCCAGCGCCGGCGCGCTGATCTATATCGCCGCCGACAAGCAGGACCGTTACATTCTGCCTAACACCCGCTTCCTGCTGCATGCGCCCTCAGGCGGCGTTGGCGGCAAGGTGACTGACATCAGCATTCAGGCCAGGGAAATTTTGTTGATGAAAGACCGGTTGAACAGGCTCTTCTCCGAAGCCACCGGCCAGTCCATCAAGAAAATCGAAAAGGACACGGATCGCGATTTCTGGCTCTCGGGCGCCGAAGCCATCGCATATGGCCTGGCCACCCATATGATCACGTCAATGGCGGAGCTGAAGTAGCGGCTGCAACCACGCGCTTTTAAATCTCCCGCCCCATCAGCAGAAAATTGCCCGTGGCGTCAATGAGGGGGTGCGGTTTGATCGGGCGCCTGTCCATCACGCCGTAACCCTGCCGCTGGTAGAACCGCAATAGCTTGCCATCGCCATCAAAGGTGCAAAGCGCCATGCGGTTAAACCCCTGCCGCCGCGCCAGGGCTTCCGCCTCCTGCATCAGCCCATGGCCTGCACCGGTGCCGCGATGCTCAGGCATCACTGCGATGATATTCACATAGTAGCTGCCGCCGGCCAGGGCTTCCAGTTCCGTCAATCCGGCAATGGGCCCCCAGCGCGCTTCATCCAGCAGCGGATCATCTGGCGCCGTCATCAGCACTTCATGGGGAAAACTGTTGAGCGCGCCAAGAAAGTTCCCGGCGCCATCAGTTACTACGCGCCAATGCCCCACCGCCGCAAAGCTTTCAGGATTCAGAATGCGCCGCTCGATGATTGTATCGGCGACAGACTTGCCCGGCAGCAGCCCTTCATAGAGCAACTGCATGACGCCATGCCCCGCCATGATGGCCACATCCGCCAGGGCCTGCGCATCACCGGGCTCCGCGTCCCGGATGATCACTCGTCGTCGTCTTCATCCCGGATGAATTGCAAACCATCAACACACAGCCTGGTCTTCCGCGTTGAAAGAACATTCGTGCTGTAGGTGAATTCAATCGAGGCAATCCGACGCCGGTCACCACGAAGATCGATGGGAGCCGAGCGTGCGCCCGACCGGATGATCGAATTGATCCGGTAGATGTCGCGCTGGCCATTGCCGAAGCGCACCACCATGTCGAGCACTTCAATGTCAAAGCCAACCGAGCGCAGGCGCAGCGCCCGGTAAAGTTCACCGGTGCTGACACCAATAACATCGCGGTCAATCAGGAAGCCCACGCTCTTGCAGCCGAGTTCCACCCATTCTGCTGGCGGCGGTGGCGGTGGTGGTGCTGCGTCTGCCCGCAGCACCAATGTCACCTTGCCGGTTGGAACGTAAGACACTTCAACCGCCCGCAAAGGTCCCTGGCCCTGCTTGCGGAAAACTCCGGTCATCGCACCGGTGCGAAACCGTTCACGCACGCGGAAGCGGTCAACTTGCCCGCTGCGATAAATCAGGCGAACATCGCGGATCTCAACGCTGCCTTCCCTCACCTCAATCCGCAGCGTGCGTATCTGCCGATCTTCAGGCCTGAGTTCAAAGACGCCCAGCTGCGGCTCTGCTGGTTCCGGCGTATAAGTAAGCTGCCCCACCGGCCGCATCTCCGCTTGCGCCAAGGCAAGTGGAGCGGCGAATGCGATTCCAATGCAAATAATCAGACTCCGGACTAAATGGTTGGGCAGTTGCATGACATCCCTCGCAGTTCGTTTTGCCTCTTGAGACTAGCCCGGCCCGAGGCCAGATTACAAGCTCGCATTATGTAGTAACTGTGTCCAGAATCACATTAACGCTTCACCACATTCTCGCCACATGCTATGGCTTAACACGGGAAACATTCGGGGGAGTGCTCATGGGCGGACTGATGAGAAGAGCGGCAATTTTTGCAATACCACTGCTACTAACGGCTTGCGCAATGCAAGACGGGCAATCACCGTTTGAACCTGAACCACAGGTCAGCACAGGCATGTCGGCCGAAGAAATTCGCGATGCGTTTTCAGGCCAAACCGGCCATTGGAAAAGTGCGGCCACCAATCTCAGCGGCTCAACAGTCTATGCCGCTGATGGAACATCTCTCGTCGAGGTGAATGGCAAAGGCACCACCACCGGCACCTGGACCACCAAAGATGGCCAACTCTGCGAAAGCTTTGCCCCCGCCGCATTCCTGCCAAAAGGCTTCCCCTTGACCTGCAAACCAATTTCCGGCTCGGGCTCAAGCTACCGCGTTGGCGATGCCCAATTCACGCTTGAATAAACAACAACAGGACAGACTTTGAAATTGACGGGAAAACATTTCGGCATTGTGGGCATAGCCATCATCTCAACCTTGCTTGTTGCCTGTGCGAACGGCCCGAAAGGCGTTCGCTTCACCAATGACTCGACAAGCAAACCCGAAGCTGAGCCCATTCGCGCGCTGTCCGCAGCTGAAATTCAATCCGCCATTGTAGGCAAGACATTCCAATACACCCGCGCTGACGGCAATGGCTTTGTCAATTACAACAGCGACGGCACATTCACCTTCCAGGACGATGCCAAAGGCGAAGGCACCGGCAAATGGACGGCAAGCGACGGCCAGTTCTGCGAAGTGTTCGGCGCCAAGGCTGCTGAGGAATGCGGTGAATTCAAAACCACCGGTGACGCCTACTTCGCCGCCAAATCCCGCCTTGTCGAAATGAAAATCTAGAGCGCTTCCCGACGAGATGGAATCATCTCGTCGAAAAGGAATCGCTCCAGATCAATATGTTAGTGCATGTCCCGACCGCCAAACCGCTTCACACTTTGGCGGGACATGCACTAAATCCCCTGGATAAACGGATTGCTCTGCCGTTCAATGCCAATTTTGCTGGCGTTGCCGTGGCCCGGCAAAAACACCACGTCATCTCCCAATGGCAAAACCTTCTCGGCAATTGATTTCATCAATGTATCATGGCTGCCATAGGGAAAATCCGTGCGCCCCACCGAGCCTTGAAACAAGACATCGCCCATCAGCGCAAAGCGGTTCTCGGAATTGAAGAAAATCACTGAGCCTGGTGAGTGTCCCGGCGCATGCAGGATGACGAACCTGAGCCCTGCAACGCTGACTTCATCTCCCTCGCCCAGCCATCGCTCCGGCGCCACTGGCTTTGCATCCACCATGCCATATTTGGCGCCACTCTGGGGCAGGTCGTTGAGCAGGAACAGATCATCCACATGCGGGCCTTCAATCTTGACGCCCAGCGCATCGCGAAGCTCCGCCGCTCCGCCCGCATGATCGATGTGGCCGTGGGTGAGCAGGATCTTCTCGATTGTGACACCCGACTGTTCGATAGCCTTCAGAATGTCCTTAACATCGCCACCCGGATCAACAATTGCCCCCCGCTTGGCGTCTTCATCAAACACCAGTGAACAGTTCTGTTGAAACGGAGTGACCGGAATAATCAATGCCTTGAGCTTTGCCATGGGAGCGGTTCCTAAGAGTTGCAGCAATGTGAGTCAACCGCTAGACGAACCCGATGACAACGCAGGCAAACATCGCCTTTCCCCGGCGCCATGGCACCCTCATTGCGGCAATTGCAACAATTGCCTGCTGCGATATCGCCATGGGTCTGACATTTCAGCTTCTCCCCCTGCTCATGGAAGCCCGCAAAGTGCCAACCTGGATCATGGGCCTTAACGCCGCCATGGGCCCGATTGGCATCTTGCTGGCAGGTCCCTTTCTGCCCCGCATCATCGGAAAGATCGGTTCAAAGCGAACCGTTGCAATTGTGATTGTTGCGATCATTTTGGGCCTCGCAGCCTTCCAGGTGTTCCCCAGCATAGCCGCATGGTTTGTCATTCGTTTCTTCTTCGGCATCGCCGCCGGAACCCTCTTCACGATCAGTGAGGCATGGATACTAACGGCAACTGATGACAATAACCGGGGCCGCATCATGGGCCTCTACACCACCATTCTGTCCGTGAGTTTCGCGGTCGGCCCGGCAATAATTCCATTCACCGGCATCAATGGCAGAACGCCTTGGGTCATTGGCATGGTGTGCGTGGCAATGAGCGCCCTTCCCTTGATATTTGTAAGCGTCAGCGAAGCCGCGTATCACGACGAGCATGGCGGCAGTTTCCGCCGTTTCATCACCAAAGCCCCGTTGCTGCTGTTTGCAGTCGGAGCCGTGACAATTTTTGACAGCATTCTATTGTCCTTCTTCCCGATTTTCGGGTTGCGCTCAGGCCTCAGCCTGCAGACGACGAGCTGGGTTTTAGGCGCCGGCATTATCGGCAACACCCTGTTCCAGCTACCCGTCGGCATGCTTGTGGATAAATGGTCCCGCATGGGCGTGGTGATCTGGTCCAGCATAGTCACGATCATCACCTGCATAGCCCTGATCTGGGCCGTCAACACCTGGGCCATTTGGCCCGTCGTCATCATATTGGCCTCTGCCGCCTTCAGCGTTTACACGGTCTCGTTGGTTGTCATGGGCGATACTTTCAAGGGCCCGGACCTTATCGCAGGCTCGGCCGCCTTCTCCGCCATGTGGGGTATCGGCGGGTTAGTCGGCCCACCGATTGCAGGCGCGGCAATTGATCTCTTCGGCATAAACGCATTTCCGGTTTCCCTGGCATCCGTCTACGTCATATTGCTCATTGGCCTCGCCCTCACTGGTGGCCGCCTCATTCGCAGTGCCGCACCATGAACGGGCAACGCCTGATAAATCTTTTCGCCGCCATTTCAGCAATCACCGTATTCGGCTTTGCCCTTGGCCTGATGTTTCCATTGCTGGCGCTCCTCATGGAACAGCGCGGCATCAACGCTGACCTGATCGGCTACAACACCGCCATGCAACCCCTGGGCATCATGCTCTCGGTATTCACCACACCAATCCTGGTGCGAAAGTTTGGAGCCAAACAGGCAACAATCGGAGCCGCACTGGCAACCGGCGCTGTCATACTGATCTATCCCTTTGCGCCAGTTTTCTGGTGGTGGTTTGCCCTGCGCATTCTGCACGGATTTTTCGTTTCAACCCTCTTTGCCATCAGCGAAGCCTGGGTCGTGAAATTCTCGGAAGGCCCCTATCGCTCGAGAATTCTGGCGCTCTATACGAGTGTACTCGCAGCAAGTTTCGGCGGCGGTCCAGCCCTCATCAGCTTCACCGGCATTGATACGCCACTCCCCTTCATTATCGGCGCAGTGGTGTTGGCCGTCGCAACAGTCCCGATATTCTTTGTGAAAGACGAAGCTATTGACGATGCCGACGAAGCCCCCTTGACCGTTATCGGTTTCATGCGAAAGGCCCCGATCCTGCTTCTGGCCGTCGGCATGTTCGCCATCATTGATGCGGCCAATCTCAGCTTCCTCCCGGTCTATGGCGTGAAGAAGGGCTTTGACCAGGCCACCGCCTCCCTGGCGCTAACGGCCTTCGTCATCGGCAATATTGTACTGCAGTTTCCAATCGGCTGGCTCGCCGACCATTTCAAAAAGCGCTGGGTTATGGCGGGCTGTGGAATTGTGACCGCAGCCGCCAGCGCCCTGATTCCAGCCGCATTCGGCTCATGGGTTCTCTGGCCGTTGCTGACAGTTGCGGGTGCCGCCTGCGCCGGTATTTACACGGTTTCCCTGGCCGAGCTGGGCGAGCGCTTCTCGGGCCACGAACTGGTCACTGGCACCGCATCATTCTCCACCACCTGGGGCTTGGGCGCATTGCTGGGCTCACTCATCGCAGGCTGGTCCATCCAGAGCTTCGGCCCTGACGGCCTGCCCTATTCCATGAGCCTGATCTTTACACTCTTCCTGATAATCATGATAAGCCGTGAACTTTTGAAACCAAGATGAGCAACACCATGCCAGCGAATAATTTCACCACAGTGAGGGATTTTCTCCGTTTCGCTGTGAGCAGTTTCAACGAGGCAAAACTGGCCCACGGTCATGGCGCATCAAGCGCCTTGGATGAAGCAGCCTTTCTCATCCTCGAAACACTGCATCTGCCGGTTGACGATATCAATCCCTGGCTCGACGCCAAACTGCTTCCCGCCGAGCGCACCAAACTGGCGGACATCATTGAAGCCCGCATCACCACCAGAAAGCCCGCTGCCTATCTCACCAAACGCACCTACATCCATGGCGTGCCCTTCTATGTGGATGAACGCGTCATCGTGCCAAGGTCTTACATCGGGGAATTGCTGTTCAGCGGCCTGTTCGGAGGTGAAGGCCATAATCTGATCGATGATCCGGAGGGTATTGGCGCAGTGCTCGATCTCTGCACCGGTTCCGGTTGTCTCGCAATTTTAGCCGCAGGAATTTTCCCCAATGCGGAAATAGATGCAGTTGACCTCTCGCCCGATGCCCTCGAAGTCGCACGCATCAATGTCAGGGATCACGCCATGCAGGATCGGATCACGCTTCACCGGGGTGACCTTTTTGCGCCGCTTGCGGCTAAAAAATTTGATCTCATTATAACCAACCCGCCATATGTGGCCGAAGCCGAAGTCGCGGCCTTCCCGCAGGAATACGCCCACGAACCTGTCATGGCCCATATCAGTGGCAAGGATGGCCTCGACATAACCCGCCGCATTCTGGCCGAAGCGCCGAAATACCTCACCAAGGGCGGCGGCCTCCTCTGCGAAATTGGCGCCGGCCGTGAAATACTCGAACGCGAATTTCCCCAGCTGAATTTCTTTTGGCTGGACACCGAGGAAAGCACCGGCGAAGTTTTCTGGCTTACTTTCTGAGCCCCGTCGCCACCATCAGATTGTCATAGATCTGCCGCGTCATCTTCGCCATTTGCGGCATCAGTGGCGTGGCCTCTTCGATGAGGTTTCGATAGGCGCCAGCCCCATTCTGCCGTTCCAGCGACGCCACATAATTTGGCAGCGATGACCACGTGGCCATCGTCTGCGGCGTAAACTCACAATGAAACTGCGTCCCGATTGCATGGCTGTCTATGGCAACCGTCTGCACCGCCGCCCTTTCTGACGTAGCCAGAACCTTGGCCCCCTGCGGTGCGCGTTTTACTTCCGCCCAATGCCACTGCATGACTTTGTTGGATGGCGCCAAGCCGGAAAACAGTGGATGGACCTTGCCATCGTCCGTCAGGGATATATCGCAGACACCAACTTCAGGCTTTTCCGTTGGCCCCACCTCCCCGCCCAGCGCATCACACAACAATTGATGCCCGAGGCAAACGCCAAAATAGGGCTTGGCCCGATCCCACACCCATTCGCGAATGGCCGCTTTTTCGGCCACCATCCACGCGTGTTGCGCGTCCTGCCAGGTGTCCTGCGCACCGCCCAGCACGAACAGGAAATCGTAAGGAGCCAGACTGGGTATGGCCTGCCCTTCCCACAGCCGCACCATTTCCGGAACAATGCCGTCCTCAGAAAAGAAATCCAGAAACCGGCCAGGATGGTCATAGTCCATATGTTGAAATATCAGGGCGCGCTTCATTCAAGTCTCTATTTTACCGGTGGCAGAACAAGCCTTGCAGCCCTGCATTGCCGCTTTTCATTCGCTCCACAGGCCGTAAAATCGCCCTCCTTGTCAACACAAATGCGAAGCTCTGACAATCGGGCCTCGCCCGTTGAATTGCCGCACTGCACTGAGAGCATTTTTTCAGTCAAGTCCTTGTTGGATTTGACGAAATCCATAACCAGCTGTTCGCGCGTAACCTCAACATCGGCCTGCGGCGAAAGATAGCGCGCCGGAATATGAGTCCGGCCAAATATGTCACGAACCTTGTTGAAATACTCCGCTTGCGGCAGGCCAGAACACGTGCCGTGCTTCTTCCATTCATGAATGATGAGCTTCTTTGATGGCATGATGTCCATCATGTCATCTATCTGCGACTGGGGAACCCAGCTCTCCCGGGTTGCGCAATCCTGTGGCCAACCCCGATTATACTGTGGCCACAGCCCATGAACCACAAATGCAAATTTACGGCCCGGCGCGCATTGCTGGAAATCATTCTGGCCCGCATCGCCGGTGCAGTAAGTCGGAGACCAGGAAAGAGCCAGAACATAATAGTCAAAATCTTCCGCCAAAGCGCTGGGCGAAAAAAAAGCTACCGCGAGAAGGGCAAGAGCTGCGCGGTTAAGACCGGAGAATAGGTAAGAGAGGTTTGAGGGCATGATTGCGCAATGACTTTCCACGAGGAATTGTTGAGGCTCATTTCACAGCGCATCAGCTTGTCATCAAGGCACAAAACTTGCCCCTGTGGATAAGATTGGCCGTTCGCCCGACATTGGCAGCTTTTATGAACGGGCTCCTGCGCCAAAACCGGCCAAGCCAGCAATTGCGCCAAAACTGCAATCAGGAAGCTCTTTACCCCATCACGGATACCTCGCTGGTTCAGATGAGTTGCAAATCGACAGCCTGAGGCCCCCTGCCCTGAGTATCATCTTGCACGTCAAAACTAATCTTAGTGCCTTCACTTAGTTCGGGAATTCCCGATTTTTGGACGGCGGTGATATGCACAAATACGTCCTTGCCGCCACCTTCAGGAGAAACAAATCCATATCCCTTGGCTTGATTGAAGAACTTCACTGTTCCATTCTTACGCATAAAAGAGTGCTCCTCTCCCGTTCGCCGAACTTGAAATATGCGTCACACGGCGTCCGGCTTCAAGAGGAGAATATTTTGGCATTCCCAGCTTGATTTCTTGCGCCCATTCATACATGCTCGCGCCATGTGATCGGGGAGACCTCAGTGAAAAGCAGAATTCCGGTGATTTTGTGCGCTACGATTTTTGCTTGCTTGATGAGCAACATGGCCTCGGGCAAACCCAAACAGACAACCAAGTATGTCTACTACTCCATTCACGGTGATACGCCGGCTTCAATCTATTCAAATCTCGTCAGTCGCGGGCCCCGCGTCGACGGAATCAAGGCCTATGCTGCAACAGTGGCTGTCTCCTCCCAAGGGGGAAAAATGTATCAGGGAAAATTTTGTGAAATCGAGAATTATGCTTTTAATATTGATTTCACCATCAAGCTGCCAAAGCTGAAAAATGAAAATGCGCTGAAGGGCAGCACCAAAACTCTCTGGAGGAATTTTTCAACATTTCTAAAAAATCATGAAGAAACCCACCGTTCCATTTGGCTCGCCTGTGGTTCTGCGTTGGAAGCCAAGGTGCACGCGATCAAAGCCAAAACTTGCACCGAGTTTGACGCAAAAACCGTAAAGCTCTGGAATGAAATCCGCGCCTCCTGCACAAAAAAGCAGGACGCCTTTGACGCAGCAGAACAAAAACGGCTTCTCCGGCAGCCATTTGTCGTAAATGTGCTGGGCCAAAGGAGTAAAACTTCAAGTGCGCTGAAGGTTGTTAAGAAGAAATAGTTTAACGCCTCAATACTCTCCCTGCGATAGCATCCAATTTCTGCACGAGAAGGGGATCGCGAGAATCCTTGGCGGTCATGATGGCGTGTTCAAGCGCCCGGTCCGAACCAATCGGACATGGCGGATGTTCCTTTGGAAAGCCATCGGCCAACCGCAAAACCAATTTGGCTGCATGACCGGAATTGCTTTTCATGACCTCGACGACCTTGGCCACATCCACCGTTCCATGCTCCTCGTGCCAGGAGTCGTAATCCGTCACCATGGCCACAGTGCAATAACAAATCTCCGCCTCGCGAGCGAGCTTGGCTTCCGGCATATTCGTCATGCCGATGACACTCGCTCCCCACGAACGATACAACTGTGATTCAGCCAGTGTCGAAAACTGCGGACCTTCCATCACAACATAGGTGCCACCCCTGCTGCGAGAAATACCTTCCGCCTTCATGGCAGCCGTCACTGCATCCGCCAGCAATGGCGATATGGGATGCGACAACGCTACATGCCCAACGCACCCCGTTCCAAAAAACGATTTCTCCCGGGCAAATGTCCGGTCGATAAACTGGTCAACCAGAACAAACATCCCCGTCGGCAATTCTTCCTTGAGTGACCCCACAGCTGAAAGCGAAACCAGGTCAGTAACCCCCATCCGCTTCATGGCATCAATGTTCGCGCGGTAGTTTATGGTCGATGGTGAATAGACATGCCCCCTGCCGTGTCGTGGCAGAAACACCACCGGCAACCCACTAATTTCCCCGCATCGCAATTGGTCCGACGGCTTCCCCCACGGGCTCACAACCGTCCGCCACTCTGCCTTGTCGAGTGGCAAATCATAAATCCCCGAACCGCCAATAACACCCAGAACAGATTTGACCATCAGGAGCTTTCCTATCGATTTAGGGTGGGGTGGGGTGGGGTTGACAGTCCCCCGTTGAGATGCTAGATGTCATGGGAGTGGAGAAAACCAATGGCGACCTTTCTAAACAATGATGATGCGATCTGGCTCAAGAATGTCAATGCCGACAGCAATACGATTGCCATGTTGCGCCAGATTCCTGCTGGCACAAGATTGAAATTGGAAGTGGAGGGCGTCAAGGGTGAATGGCAAAGAATGGCCGACGGGAAAGACGGGCGACCAACTTTTGGCCTCAAACCAGTTGGCAAGACACTGGAATTCTGGAAATCATTGAAACCTCGGCGCGGTGAGTATCTGAATTTCAAGATCGTAGATCCACGCGATACTTACCTCTCCGATGTTCAAGCCACACTAAGTGAGTGGAACTCAGAAGAGGATGAGTTGGCATTCAATGATCTGTGATCACTTGCAATTGGCGGCGGTGCCATTTCCGTTCATGGAACGGCCCGCCGTCAAGCGCAGGCCAGCCCTCATCGTCTCCAATAGAAATTTCAATGCCGAAAACGATCACGCTGTCATGGCAATGATCACCACCGCAAAGACAGAAAGCTGGGCCAGTGACTATGCAATTCTAAAGCCCAAGGAAGCAGGATTGAAAGTCGATTGCTATGTGCGCTGGAAACTGTTCACGCTGCCCAATATCCTGATCGGCAAAGTTATCGGCGACCTCGCAGACGAAGACCGTGAAGCACTATTGATTCAGGCCCGAAAAATTTTCATTCGGGCCTGAAATTCAACTCAATGCTGATCGTGCCAGATTTTCTTCTTCACGAAATACAACAGCCCGGCCATGATCGCGAGGTAGATCATCACCATGAAACCCAGGCTCTTGCGTTCTTCCATTTTGGGCTCGGCAGTCCACGCCAAAAACGCCGAAACATCCCGCGCCATGTCATCAACCTTGTTAGGCGAACCATCGTCAAACTCGACCTGGCCGTCAACTAGCGGCGGCGCCATCCCGATGAAATGGCCATTGGCAAAATATGGATTGTAATGCTTGCCTTCCGGCATTTCCTTTGTGATTTCTTCCGTTGCCTCTTCATAGCCCGTCAGCACCGAATAGACATATTGTGGGCCGCCGATGCCGTTCACCAACTGATTGAACGTGCCATACCAGCCGGGGCGGAACTTCGTGATCAAGGACAGATCCGGCGGCGCAGCGCCACCATTTGCGGCCCGCGCCGCCTCAACATTGGCAAAAGGTGCTGGGAAACGGTCAGACGGCAATCCCGGCCGTTCAAACATTTCACCCTCCGTATTCGGACCGTCCGGCATCGTGAAGGTAGCAGCCAGCGCCTTGACTTGTTCCGCGTTGAAACCCGGCCCGCCATGTTCACTCAAATTTCGGAACGCCACATAATTCATGGAGTGGCAGCTCGAACAGACTTCCTTGTAAACCTTATAGCCCCGCTGCAGTTGCCCCTTGTCAAAAGTTCCAAATGGCCCCTCGAAAGAATAGGAAATGTCTTTCGCTTGCTTTTGTTCTTCAGCAACGGCAACCCCGCCAAGCAGAACAATTCCAGCGCTTGCAGCAACGAGTGTTTTGAGCATTCTAATCATCATTTCCCCCAAATCACTCTGCCGGTACCAATGGCTTTTTCTTCGCCAGCACATCATCCGATATCGACGACGGCAATGGCTTCGGCGTTTCCAGCAGGCCAATGAGCGGCAAGATCACGATGAAATGCAGGAAGTAGTAGGCAGTCAGGATGCGCGAGAAAACCACGTAGAGCCCTTCCGCTGGTTTGGAACCAAGATAACCCAGCCCAATGCACACCAGCGCAAATATCCAGAAGAACTGCTTGAAGATCGGTCGATACGTTCCTGAGCGGACCCGTGACGTGTCAAGCCATGGCAACACAAACAGGATCAGAATCGACCCAAACATGGCCACGACACCCACGAGCTTGTTGGGAATTGCCCGCAAAATCGCATAGAACGGCAGATAATACCACTCAGGCACGATATGCGAAGGCGTCTGCAGCGGGTTGGCCGGCAGATAGTTGATCGCATGTCCAAGATAGTTCGGTGCAAAGAACAAGAAGGCCGCAAACAGCAGCATGAACACCATAATCGCGAAGGCATCCTTCATGGTGTAATAGGGATGGAAAGGCACGGTATCCTGCGAACTCTTGACGTTAACGCCGGTCGGGTTGCCGTTACCAGGCACATGCAGCGCCCAGATGTGTAGGCCAACAAGCCCAGCCAGAGCAAATGGCAACAGATAGTGCAGCGAGAAGAAGCGGTTGAGCGTCGGGTTATCGACGGAATATCCGCCCCACAGCCAAGTCGTTACGGAATCTCCCACAAATGGGATCGCCGAGAACAGGTTTGTGATGACCTTGGCGCCCCAGAAGCTCATCTGGCCCCATGGCAAGACATAGCCCATGAAGGCGGTTGCCATCATGATGAGATAGATGAGAACGCCGATCATCCAAAGAATTTCGCGGGGCGCTTTATAGGACCCGTAATACATGCCGCGGAACATGTGAACGTAAACGGCGATGAAGAACATCGAGGCGCCGTTGGCGTGCATATAGCGCATCAGCCAGCCATAATTCACGTCGCGCATGATGTGTTCGACAGAGTTGAACGCCATGTCAACATGCGGCGTATAATGCATCGCCAGCACGATGCCGGTGATCAGTTGCACCACCAGCATCACAGTCAGAATGCCGCCGAAAGCATACCAGTAATTCAGGTTCTTCGGCGTCGGGAACGACATGAGATGGTCTTGCGCAAACGCCATGATTGGCAGTCGCTCATGCACCCATCTTCCAAGCGCGGACTTCGGTTGATAATTTGATGGACCACTCATGAATCTTGCCCCTTATTAACCGATGCGGATCTTGGTGTCGGCGATATACTCATATTTCGGCACGGCCAGATTCTCCGGCGCCGGACCTTTGCGAACCCGCCCCGCCGTATCATACATTGAACCATGGCAAGGGCAGAACCAGCCGCCCATTTTGGCGTTGCCTTCAACCACGCCGAAGTCACCGAGATTGCCAATTGGAACGCAGCCCAGATGGGTGCAGACACCCATCATCACGATATAGGCATCCTTGCCGCCAACAACGCGGTTTTCATTGGTTGCCAGCTCGCCATCCTTGACGTTGGCACTGCGGGCATCCATATCGATAAGCTCTTCGATCTTGACGGACTTTGCGAGCTCGATTTCCTTGGGTGAACGATGGCGCACCAGCACCGGGTTGCCACGCCACTTGATGGTGATCTCCTGCCCTTCGGCCAAAGGTGCGAGGTCAACTTCGATCGAGGCCAGCGCCAAGACCGAAGCATCCGGGTTCATCTGGTTGATGAATGGCCATGCCGTCAGCGCCGCCCCAACGACCGTCGCCGCTCCCGTCGCAATGAAAAGAAAATCCCGCCGATTTACATCTGCATGTACCGCTGTGGACACGTTTTTGTTCCCTCGTGTTGCCGCTCGCGCCTCAAAGGAACCAGCCCCTGACGCATTAACTCAGGCGTTTTGACACTGGCCACGAATGTTGTCTAGCCATGTGTTGTCGCAGGAGCAGCGCCACTTACAAGCCCGGCGAACTTTGGCTAAAAGCAGGGAATCATGATCGAAATTGCGCTTTACCAACCCGACATCGGCCCCAATGCCGCAACCATAATCCGCATGTGCGCCTGCCTCGGGCTGACCGTCACAATTATCGAGCCCGCAGGTTTTGTCTGGACTGATTCTTCCTTTCGCCGTGCCGGCATGGATTACCTGGATCGCGCCGCCGTTAAACGTTGCCCGTCATGGCAGGCTTTCCGCGCCGAAACCGCTGGTCGCCGCCTGGTTCTGCTGTCAACCAAGGCCGAAATGCCCTACATCAAATTCAGCTTCTCCCCCAATGATACGCTCCTCGTTGGCCGGGAAAGTTCAGGCGTGCCTGCCGAAATTCATCAATCCGTGGGGGCGCGGGTCCTGATACCAATGCGGGAAAACGAGCGTTCACTCAATGTTAGCCTGGCCTGCGCCATGGTAACAGGCGAGGCGCTGCGGCAAACCTCGGGCTTCCCAGCCGTTGCAACATAATCCCGAGAGGCGCTAAGTTTTCCCAATGACCACTGATCAAGACAAGCAAAAAGAAGCGGCCCGGCTCTGGTTCCAATCCTTGCGCGATATGATCGTTGCCGAATTTGAAAAACTCGAAACCGAACTGGAAGGCCCCTCTTCCGCAGGCCGTTTTGTGCAAACGCCGTGGACTCGCGAAAACGATGGCGGTGGCGGTCTAATGTCGATGCTGCACGGCCGCCTGTTTGAAAAAGTTGGCGTCCACTGCTCCACGGTTCATGGCGAGTTCTCGCCCGAATTCAGAAAGCAAATACCGGGAGCCGAAGAGGACCCAAACTTCTGGGCCTCCGGCATTTCATTAATTGCCCATTTCTGGAACCCCAATATCCCAACCGTACACTTGAACACCCGTTATGTGGCGACATCCAAGTCTTGGTTCGGCGGCGGCTCAGACCTGACACCTGTTCTCAACCGCAGGCGAAACCAGGAAGACCCGGACTCAAAAACCTTCCACGCCGCCTTCAAGTCCACCTGCAATGCCCACCCGATTGCCGACTATGAAAGATACAAAACCTGGTGCGACGAATATTTCTTCCTCCCCCACCGCAATGAACCCCGGGGCATCGGTGGCATATTCTTCGACTATCTCAACACCGACGATTTCATTACTGATCTCAATTTCGTCAAAGCCGTCGGCACAACTTTTCTCGACGTCTTCCCCGCAATCGTCCGCCGCAACATGACCGTACCTTGGACCGAAGCGGATCGTGATGAACAGCTCATCCGCCGCGGCCGTTACGTCGAGTTCAATCTCCTGCATGATCGCGGCACATTGTTTGGCTTGAAGACCGGCGGCAATGTGGAATCAATTCTCTCCTCCATGCCACCTCTGGTGAAGTGGCCATAAGGAAACAGTAAATGGACCTTCGTAACGGCTTCGACATCAAACGCTACATCCGCACCATTCCGGATT
>JANNXN010000023.1:0-2533 GCA_031409595.1 Rhodobiaceae bacterium | reverse complement strand
CGCCTTTGTCGGCATCGCTGCCAAAGCGGGCGGAGCCCTTCAGTCGTCGCGAGTGCCGCCCGTTCTTCGGTGGTCTCCTGCCCGAAGAAAGCCAGCGGGACGCGGCAGCGCAGGCGCTCGGCGTTTCACGCGACAATGATTTCGCACTGCTTGATCGTCTGGGCGGCGATGTCGCGGGCGCGCTCCAGCTTCTTCCGCCCGGCGAAATGCCAACCGTCTCCGCACCTGATCAGCGGCCATTACCGCTCGACGATGTGGGCTTGATCCGCGTTCTGGACGCATTGCCGGTTCGCCCGCTGCTCGCAGGCGAGGAGGGGTTGCGCCTTTCTCTCGCCGGCGCGCAATCGAAAGTGCCAGTGGTTCTGGTGGATGGCGCGGTGGCGTTGCCCGCGCCCGGCCAACCCACGACCCACATCCTCAAGCCGCCGATTTCGCGCCTTTCGGCCACGACCGAGAACGAAGCCTTCGTGATGGGTCTGGCTGCAGCCATTGGCCTTGATGTGGCGCCGGTTGAAGTGCGTGGTGTGCGGGACCGGGTATTTCTGCTGGTTCAACGCTATGACCGGACGCTTGGTGAAGATGGCGACGTGCGCCGCATCCATCAGGAGGATTTTTGCCAGGCGCTCGGCGTTCCGCCGGAAACCAAATATGCGAGCGAAGGCGGCCCCACTTTCAAGGATTGCTTCGGGCTTCTCCGCAGCGTTGCGGCAAGGCCTGCGGTCGATGTGCTGAAACTTCTCGATGCGGTGATCTTCAATGTGATCGCCGGGAACGCCGACGCGCACGGCAAGAACTTCTCGATCCTCTATGGCGATGAAGGTGCACGCTTGGCACCCCTCTATGATTTGTTGGCGACGGTGGCCTATCCCGATCTCTCGCCGAAGTTCGCCATGAAGATCGGCAAGCGGGCGACGCTTGCCGAACTGGACGCGAAGGGCTGGGCCGCATTCGCAACCGAGGCAGGTCTCGGTCTGCCGCTGGTCCGACGGCGGATCGCGGAGATCAGCGAAAGGGTGATTTCCGTGGCAAAGGAGGTTGCGGGCAGGCTCGCAAGGCCGGGTCTTGATGACGCGGCCCTTTTGAAGTTTGCGGAATTGGCCAGTGGGCGAGCTGAGCGTTGCGCATTGACGATATAGATACCCTGGAATTTTGATTGCTGTCCCGGGATGTGCGAAAGGCTCGTGACAGGCGCGGTCGCGAACTTGATTTTTCGCTGCCTTCGCATTAGAGAATTGCCTTGAAAACGGGAGCTGACCTATCGATGCCGATTACACGCCGTGCGCTGCTGACATCCGGGCTTTTTGCCGGGCTGGTTCCTGGTTCCTACGCGCTGGCGCAATCGGGCGAGCCCTTTCCGGTGAACGAATCGGAAGCGCGGAAGGTCGAATACAAATTCAGGCGGCGCGAGATGGACTATGAAACGCCGGAGCCTGCAGGCACCGTCGTCGTTGATCCGAAGCGCTGCTTTCTCTATCACGTGTTGGGCAACGGCATGGCGATGCGCTACGGCGTTGCCGTGGGCAAGTCGAGCAAGGCGTGGTCGGGCGAGGCGGTGATCAAACGCATGGCGAAATGGCCGGTGTGGGTTCCGGCACCCTATCATCTGGAACAAATCCCCTCACTCGCCAAACACATCAATGGCATGCCGGGAGGCCCCGACAATCCCATGGGAGCTCGCGCCATGTATCTCTATCAGGGCGAGGTTGACACGATCAACCGCATCCATGGCGCTGCCAAGCCAGCCGAAATCGGGCACAAGAAAACGGCGGGGTGTTTCGGCATGCTCAATGTCGACGTCATCCACCTCTATGGCCGGGTGGAGATTGGAACCCGCGTCGTGGTGTTGGGTTAGAACCGGATAGGACATTTGAACGAGGCTTGGTCGACCTCACGGGGCGTGTGCTGATTGAGCGGGCCTATATTTCCATAATTCCGGAAATATGGTTGTAAGTTGCGAAGTGGCGTGTCATACTGGCGGGCGTGAGACAGGTTTCGGCAAAAAAATTTGAGGATGCGGCGGCGCGGTTGGAGGCTTTGGGCAATCCGACGCGGCTGGCGGTTTTCAGGCTTCTGGTGCGGGCGGGCGACGATGGCCTGGCGGTGGGCCAATTGCAGAAGCGGCTTGATATTGCGGGCTCCACACTTTCGCATCATCTGCGGGCGTTGATCACGGTTGACCTGGTGACCCAGGAGCGGCGGGGCACGACGCTGACGTGCCGGGCCAATTACAGCGTTATGGGAAGCCTGGTTTCATTTCTGGTTGATGAGTGCTGCGCTGATTCCGCTTGCGTGAGTTCATCAGGCGAAGCGGCGTGAATATCTGGAAAGGATTTGCGGCATGACACAAGAATTGCCAGTGGCGGTGATCGGTGCGGGGCCGGTGGGCCTGGCGGCGGCGGCGCATCTGGCTGAGCGCGGGCTTTCATTTGAAATTTTTGAGGCGGGCTCCGGGCCTGCTGCCGCCATGGGACAGTGGGGGCATGTGACCTTCTTTTCGCCGTGGCGCTTTAATGTGGACTGCGCTGCCGAGCGC
>JANNXN010000022.1:0-9409 GCA_031409595.1 Rhodobiaceae bacterium | reverse complement strand
CCGCCAATTTAGCAATTCTCCAGTTATGTTATTCCAGCAAACTTAGATTCCCGGCCATGTTGCCTTGGGTACGTGTTCACGAAACATTTATGGAGATGCATTTTGGAAAAGCAATTACGCAGCGCTAACGCGAATACACCGAATACAAGAGAATTGGCAGCCCGCATAATCACATCAAACGTCAGGCGACCAATTGTTTTAGTGGCAGCCGCCGCCCTGATTATTGGGGCGGGTCTTTATCTGAATTGGCCAGCGGTAGTTGGGCTCGGTCTCGCGCCGCTCATACTCACGTTTGCTCCCTGCGCACTAATGTGCGCTTTCGGACTTTGCGCAATGTCCGGAAACAAAAACAAGGCGGGGGGCAAGCCAACACCCCCGGATGACCAGGAATGAGTGCGCGGAAGCCGCACTCGTTGTAAACTCTCACTCTCTTTTGAAGGATTAAAATCAATGAACATCATTTCAAGGCTCGCGTTCGCCTGTTCGGTAATCTCGCTCGCGGCAATAACGCCTGCTTTTCCCGAAACCCTCAATGATCTTGCGGGCAAAACCCACTATCACGGCATCGCCTTTGCCCGATCAGGTTCAGCAACCTTATTGCTGGCCTCACATCATGGACTTTTTGCATTGGCCAAGGACGGCGAAGCTACACTGGTTACTCCGGTTCAAGACTATATGGGCTTTTCCCCCGATCCAGTTGACCCACTCAGCTACTACGCAAGCGGACACCCCGCAGATGGCGGCAATTCCGGCTTTCTCAAGTCCAATGACGGTGGAGCTTCATGGAAGCAACTTTCGCCCGGTGTCGGCGGGCCGGTTGATTTCCATCAAATGGACGTCAGCCCCGCCGACCCCAAAACAATCTACGGCGTTTTTGGCGAATTGCAGATCAGCCGGGATGGAGGCCAGAGCTGGTCAATTGCGGGAACACCGCCAGCAGGCCTGATCTCTTTAGCCGCGTCGGGCGTCAAGGCAGATCAACTATATGGCGCCACCAAGCAGGGGCTCTACGTCAGCGCAGATGCGGGCGCAAGCTGGCAGCCCCTGGAATTTGAGGGCGAGGTCGTCAGCACCGTCAAGGTTGGGCCGGATGGTTCTCTCTTTGCTTTCGTCCTTGGACGCGGCCTTATGAAGGCAAGCGAGAGCAAGCCCAATGAATGGACCGTTCTATCAAACGGTTTTGGCGACGCTATTCCGCTGCACCTTGCCGTCGATCCCGCCGGTTTCAACCATCTTGCCCTGACGACACAGGAAAATAGCGTGCTTGAAAGCATCGACGGTGGCGCCACTTGGGCGCCATTTGGCAAAGTGCAGTGAACAAGTCCTTTTACACAGCCGTGGCAGTGGCAGCCGCGGCTGTGGCCGGTGCTTTGCTATTGATGACCGGACCGAATAATCTGTTTCACTCAAATGAAAGCAAGCTAAAGCAAATTGCTCAAGGTCAACGACTCTACAACATGCGTTGCGCCAGCTGCCACGGCAAGAATCTCGAGGGGCAGCCGAATTGGCAAACGCCACTGCCCAACGGAAGAATGCCCGCACCTCCCCACGACAAAGCTGGCCACACATGGCATCATGCCGACGATGCACTGATCGGCATAACCAAACTCGGCCTCAAGCCATTTGCAGGAGATAATTATGAAAGCGACATGCCAGTTTTCGGAACAATCTTAAAAGACGAAGAGATTGAAGCGATTTTAGCCTATATCAAGAGCACCTGGCCGGAACGTGAGCGAGACTACCAGCAACAAATGACGCAGCAAGCCAGTCCGCAATAGCATTACTTCAGCATTGCGGCGACAGGCAGGTTATCTGCTTGCCTTGCCCAGCTGCCAGGCGGCGAAGAGGAATGCCAGTGCTAGGAAAAATCCGGCGAGCCAGAGGGCGGCGCCGGGGAGATTTATCCCGAGGGTGGGGTCGATTGATCTTGCGAATATGTAGGCAAACAGGAAGGGGCCGATGATGCCAGCACAGGCGGTGATGCTGGCGGTGGCTCCCTGCAGCTGGCCCTGTTCTGAGGCCGATACGCGCTGCGACATGACGGACTGGCTGGTTGCGCTGAAGAGCCCCCAGAAGGCAGCGACGGGAACGGCAATCCAGGCGAGCGCACCGGTCCAAGCGGCGCCATACCAGATCATGCCGATGGCGCCGAGGAACAGGCCCAGCAATAGCGCGGGGCGTTCACCGATGCGCTTGACGATGGGTTTCACCAGGCCGCCTTGCACCGCCACGGACGCCACGCCCACGCCTGCCAGCAAAAAGCCGACTTCGCCCGGGCCCCAGCCGTAGCGATAGCCGGCGTAGAGCACATAGACGGCGGGCAATGACGTGTGGGCGAGTTGCGACAGGAATTGAACCAGGCCCAGGCCCCAGAGCTCGCGGTGGCGCAAGAGCAATTTGACCGAGCCCAGCGGATTGGCCTTGGCCCATGAAAATGGCGCGCGGTTTTCGGGCTTGAGGGATTCAGGCAAGATGAAATAGCCGTAGGCAAAATTTGTGAGACTCATGAAAGCTGCCGCCCAAAACGGGTAACGCAGGTCATAGCTGCCGAGCAGGCCGCCGATGGCTGGCCCCAGCACAAAGCCAAAACCAAAGGCCGCACCCAGCATGCCGAAATTCTGGGCGCGCTTTTCGGGCGGGCTGACGTCGGCGATATAGGCGCCCGCTGTTGCTATGCTGGCTGATGTGAAGCCTGAAATTATGCGGCCGATGAAGAGCCACGAAAGGGTAGGCGCCAGCGCCATGAAAATGTAGTCGAGGCCCAGCCCCAGGTTTGACAGCAGCACGATGGGCCTGCGGCCAAAACGGTCGGACAATGATCCCAGCGCTGGCGAAAACAGGAACTGGATGACAGCCCAGGTTGTTCCGAATATGCCGACAATTTCGGCAGCGCGCGCCGTGTTGCCGTCGGCAAAGCTCTCGATGAGTTTTGGCAGCACCGGAATGATGATGCCGATTGCCAGCATATCGAGTGCTACAGTTATGAAAATAAATATAAAGGCGGCAGGCCGGGGCTTTATTGCTTCAACAGCCATTCGTGTTCCTTAGCATTATGGAATTTCCAGGTCCGCTTGGGACCAGCCATGACGTTAAGGTAGTACAGATCATAACCATGGCATGTGGCGCAAGGGTGATAGCCCTTGGGCACCAGCGTCACATCGCCATCCTCCATGGCCATGGAAACGTCGAGTTCGCGGTCATCGGTGTAGACACGCTGGAAGGCAAAGCCCTGGGGCGGGTTCAGGCGGTGGTAATAGGTTTCCTCCAGCAGGGATTCATGGGGGAGATTGTCCTCGTCGTGCTTGTGGGGCGGGTAGGAGGATGTGTTGCCCTGGGGTGTCACAACCTCGACAATCAGCAAGTTTTCGGCGGGCTCCCATTCCGGCAGGATGTTGGTGACATGGCGAATATTGGAGCCTTTGCCGCGGGTTTCCTGCACCAGATTATCGGGCGGAATAACGCGGGAGGGATGTCTGCCAACGCCGGGTGATGAACATACGCCCAGAACCAAATTTTCAGTTGCCTCAACTGACCAGACATGGCCGGGGCAGACATAAACCGACCAGGGTTTTCCCTCAAAGGGTGAGGCGCGGCCACCGAGAATTCCGAGATTTTCAGAACCGACGCGAACGCTGCCGCGGCCGCTGATGAACACGAGGCAGATTTCGCGGTCGCCATCAATGCCGGTTGCAATTTCGCCGGCTTCACGCTTCCACACATCGAAACCCACATAGGACCAACGCGCCGTTTTTGGCGTGACGTGAATGACACGACCGCCGCCCTTTCGTGGCTTTACCAGCAGATTTGACATTTAGATCAGGCCGCCTTCTTTCAAGAACCGCTTGAGGTTATCATAACCCATCTTGGCGTAAACAGCGGGCGGGGCTTTTTCCGGATCCTGCTCGGCCTCAACCACCACCCAGCCACTATAGCCCTGCAACTCCTTAAACACCGCAACAAAATCAATCGAGCCATCGCCTGGAACAGTGTAGACGCCAGCCAATACGCTGTCCAGGAATGACCAGTCATTCTTGAAGGATTCAGCCTTCACAGGCAGCCGCACATCCTTGCAATGAATATGGGATATGCGGGATTTATAGGCCTTGGCCAAGCGCACCGGATCGTCGCCCCCATAGACGGCATGGCCAGTGTCGAGCAGCAGGTGCACGGCCTCACCGGTGCCTTGCATCAGGCGGTCGATATCAGCAGGCGTCTGGATGATGGTTCCCATGTGATAGTGATAGGCCAGCTGGAAGCCGTCGGCCTGCACCAGTTCGGCAAATCGGGTGAGGCGGGCATTGAACATTTCAGATTGCGCCGCCGTCATGACGGGACGGGTGGAAAGACGCGCCGCCTTGTTGCCATGAATGGTGTTGCTGCATTCAGCCGCGATAAACACAGGCGTTCCCATGCCTTTGAGGAGAGCGCGCTGGTCGGCCGATTTGGCAAACTCAGTTTCAGCGTCATGCAGCAAAAGATCGGTTGAATACCACCCACCCACCAGCGCCAGGCTATGGGCCGAAAGGACAGGACGCAGCTTGTCGGCCACGGTTGGAAATTTATTGCCCATCTCCATGCCTTCAAAGCCTGCGGCCTTAGCTTCGCTCAAGCATTGATCCAGCGGAATCCAGCCGCCAATTTCCCGCATGTCGTCATTTGACCAGCCAATGGGGTTGGCGCCGATACGTATCGTCATAGGTGTACTCTCTCAGTTAATGGTTTGGCGTTTGGCCAGGGCCTTTACATAATTTTTGCGGGCCGCTTGCACCTGCTTTCGGGTTGAAACTTCGGGGATTGCAACATCCCACCAATTGCCGCCTGCATCGGTTGATTGCATGGGATCCGTATCGATGACGATCACTGTGGTGCGATCATTCTTTTTGGATCTTTTCAGCGCGGTTTCGAGATCGGCAAGCGATGAGACTTTTTCGGAAATGGCGCCGAGGCTCTTGGCGTGGGCAGCAAAATCAATGTCAGGCGAAACCTGGTGCAAGGTGTTGTGATCGAACAGATTGTTGAAACGTTCGCCGCCGCTGGCGAATTGCAACCGGTTGATGCAGCCATAACCCCGATTGTCTAGCAGGATGATGGTGAGCTTGATGCCGAGCATCACGGATGTGGCGAGCTCAGAATTCATCATCAGATAGGTGCCGTCACCCACCATGACCACGGCCTCGCGGTCGGGCTGGGCCATTTTCATGCCGATGCCGCCAGCGATTTCATAGCCCATGCAGGAAAAGCCATATTCCATGTGATAAGACGATGGATAACTCGCCTGCCACAGCTTGTGCAATTCGCCCGGGACACTGCCTGCTGCGGCCAGTATGGAAATCTCCCGGCCGAGCGCCCGCTGCACGGCGCCAATGACTTGCGCGTCAGAGGGTCTCTCCGCGTTGCTGGCATTGGTGTATTTTAACGCTGTCTTGAGCCATGCGGCGAATCCGTTTTGCGCCGATCTGGTCCAGGCGGCAGGGGCTGTCCATTTGCCCAAGTTGATCGAAAGCTCTTCAAGGCCGACGCGCGCATCGGCGACCAATGGAAGGGCGCGGTGCTTGGTTGCGTCAAAGACTTGCGTGTTGAGGCCGATAATGGTTCGACCGGCATTCTTGAACAAGGTCCAGGAGCCGGTGGTGAAATCCTGCAACCTTGTGCCCACCGCCAAAATCACATCAGCGTCTTCACAAACGGTGTTGGCGGCGGCGGTTCCGGTGACGCCGACGGCCCCCATGTTCAGGGGATGGGTAAAGGGCAGGGATGATTTTCCACCCTGGGTTTCAACCACCGGAATGCCGTGGGCTTGGGCAAAGCTTGAAAGCTGGGCTGAGGCTTCCGAAAACAGCACGCCACCGCCTGCAATGATGGCAGGTTTTTTGGCATTCTTCAGTATACGGATGGCTTCTGCCAGTTCATTCTCATCGGGGCGAACGCGCCTGGTTGTCCAGATTTTTTCATCAAAGAAGCTTGCGGGATAATCATAGGCCTCGGCTTGCGTGTCCTGGCACATGGAAAGCGTGACGGGGCCGCAGTCGGCTGGATCAGTCAAAACCACCATGGCGCGGTTGAGGGCGGGAATCAGCTGTTCCGGCCTCGCAATGCGGTCAAAATATCTGGATACGGGTTTGAAGCAGTCATTTACTGAAATCGTGCCGTCGCCGAAATCTTCAACCTGTTGCAACACTGGATCGGGCAGGCGGTTGGCGAAGACGTCGCCGGGAAGCAGAAGCAAAGGAATGCGGTTGACGTGCGCAACAGCTGCAGCCGTCACCATGTTCAAGGCGCCGGGGCCGATTGAGGAGGTGACAGCCATCATGCGGCGGCGCCTGGAAGCCTTGGCAAAGGCTATTGCTGCATGGGCCATGGCTTGTTCGTTGTGGGCGCGGTAGGTCGGCAGTTCTTTCTTGACGCCATACAGGGCCTCGCCAATTCCGGCCACATTGCCGTGGCCGAAGATCGCCCAGACACCGGCAAACATGGGGAGTTTTTTGCCATCGATGAGAACCATCTGCTGGGTCAGGAATTTAACCAGTGCTTGTGCGGTGGTCAGGCGAAGTGTCTTGCCCATGGGAAGGTTCCTTGTAAAATTCAGCCGTGCGAGGCGTTCCAAACAGCGACCAGTTTGGCAAATCGATCGGCCATCTGCAATGTGGCAGTTGCGTCATCAACCTTGTTGGACAGCCAATCCTGGGCGACTGTACTGAAAATTGTGCGCCCCACAGCAAACCCCTTTACAGCAGCGTGCCCGGCGGTCAATTCGAAAGCGCGCACCAGCTCTGCTTCAGGTGCATCGAGACCCAGCAGAACAATGCCACGACAGTATTTATCATTTGCCGCCAGGGCGTTTTCGATATTGCGCCAGGCGGCAGAACTGGCTTGTGGTTCAAGCTTCCACCAATCCGGCTTGATGCCGCTTGCGTAGAGCTCGGCCATGGCACTGGAAACCGTGTCATCTTTCAAGGGACCGTGCTTTCCAGAAATGATTTCGACCATGAGTTCACGGCCAACCTTGCGAGCGGCTTCATAAAGCGTCAGCAGTTTTTGCGATTGCTCAGCTTTGAGTTCGGCCGGATCATCAGGGTGATAGAAGGCCAGGCACTTGATGGCGTGGGTCACCGGCCATTCAACCAGCCTGGCTCCGACATCTTGCGTGAATTCAAAACGGAGCGGTCGCGATCCCGGCTGCTCCAGGGGCCGCCCGATCCAAAGGCCAAGCTTTGCGGCATCGAACATGGCCTCGCGGCCATAGGTGTCGTCAAGCAGGGTGCCGAAACCGGGCCGGCCATTGGCGACCTTGGCGATTGCCGCCACGGCCAGGCGCTTGAAATCTGAAATGCGGGCGCGGGGTGCGCCGGCGCTATCCGCAATGGTTTCAAGTTGCAGGCGGTGATCAATGGCAAGCGCCAGGAGTTTTTCCGGTTGTGCGCGCCTGGTTGTGGCCCAATGCACATGGTTGATCGCTTCGTCTTTGCGGAGCGCCTTGTAAGTGCTGCCATGCGCGAGGAAATACTGGAGTTCTTCCCAGGTTGGAATTTCGGGCGAACACAGCAGACGTGACACGGCGAAGGCGCCGCAAGCATTGGCGTAGGTGGCGCTGGTTTCCAGCGGCTCGCCCCTTAACCAGCCGCGCAGAAAACCAGACATGAAAGCATCACCGGCCCCAAGCACGTTGTAAACTTCAATGGGAAAGCCTTGACCGACAACTCCATCTTCCAATCGATTGGGGATAGCGGCGGGATAGACCACGCAGCCCATGGGACCACGCTTCAAAACGATTGTGGCAGCTGAAAGCAGCCGAATGGTTTTGAGCGCTGTCAAAGTGTCTTCGCTGCCAGCGGCAATGTGAACTTCTTCCTCGGTGCCGACAATCAGATCACAGTCGGGGAGAATGGATTTCATGTGTTCGGAAACACGGTCGGACTTGATGTAGCGTTCTTCGCCGGCGGCGTGTCCGGCGAGGCCCCAGAGGTTTGGACGGTAGTCAATGTCCAGAATGATCCTGGCGCCATTGGCTTTGGCAATGCGCATGGCCTTGCGCTGGGCCGCATCATTGTGGGGCCTGGCAAAGTGCGTGCCGGTCACCAGCAGGGCCCGCGCTGACTTAATGAAGGCCTCGTCGATGTCGTCTTCGCACAGGGCGCTGTCGGCGCAATTGTCGCGGTAAAATATCAGGGGAAAGGTCTCGTCGTTTTCCACCGACAATAGCACCAAAGAGGTCAGCCGCTGTGGATCGGTCACGATGCCATCGGTATTGACGCCTTCGCGGATCATTTGCTCGCGCACATAACGGCCCATCTGCTCATCGCCGACACGGGTGATCACCGCTGATTTTAGGCCAAGGCGGGCGGTGCCAATCGCAATGTTGGAAGGGCAGCCACCGACTGATTTTGCAAAGGATGTGATGTCTTCAAGCCTGGAGCCAATTTGCTGGCCGTAGAGATCAACGGAGCAACGGCCCACGGAGATGACGTCAAGTTCAGCAGCCTTGCCGCTTTCAGACGCCATTTTATGTCTCCCAAATCTAATGTGTGCTTGACTTATTGAAACAACAATTCCAAAATGATGTCAAGTTGGAATGTTTATTCCATGATTTGCCGGGGGAAACCGGACGATTGCGGAAAACTGCAAATTTTTTTGTATTCCAAAGTGGTGATTTTTGGTCATTTTTTGATGCACTTTTGGATCAAAAAACATCACTTTTGGTTCTATTTGGGAGGGGTAAAATGATCGGGTTTGGAATTTTTGGGGCTGGCAGAATTGGCAAGGTTCATGCGGCTACGATTGCGAAGTCGAACAAGGCGAAAGTTGTCTTTATTGCGGATGCGATGCCGAAGGCTGCGGCGGAGTTGGCCAAATCGGTGGGGGCTGAGGTTGCCAGCATTGAAGACATTATCAAGTCGAAAAATGTTGATGCGGTTTTGATTGCAACGCCGACTGACACCCATGCGGATTATATTGAATTGGCGGCGAAGGCTGGCAAGGCGATCTTGTGCGAGAAGCCGGTTTCACTTTCGGTGGCGCGGATTGAAAAATGCCTGAAGGTTGTGGACAAGACCAAGGCCAAACTGATGATCGGTTTCAACCGGCGCTTTGATCCCAATTTTGCCAATCTTGAAAGCCGCATTCGCAAAGGCGACATCGGAACCGTTGAGCTGGTGACGATCATCAGCCGCGATCCCGCTCCACCGCCGGTTGATTACATCAAGCGCTCGGGCGGACTTTACCGCGACATGATGATCCATGATTTTGACATGGCGCGCTTTCTGGTGGGCGAGGAATTTATCGTGGTGCAGGCGCTGGGCGCCTCGCTGGTTGACAAGGACATCGGCAAGGCGGGCGACGTGGATACGGCGTCCGTGCAAATGCAAACGGCTTCGGGAAAGATCTGCGTCATCACCAATTCGAGGCGGGCCAC
>JANNXN010000021.1:0-2052 GCA_031409595.1 Rhodobiaceae bacterium | reverse complement strand
GTGAAGACGGCGATCTTGAGCCAGGCATGGGCAAGAAACAGGATGCCCATGGAGACCCGCAAAACGAGCGCAGCGAATTCGGGGTTGCTGGCGGTGGCGGGAAGGGTTTGAGTGGACGTGTTTGACATGATTTTATCCTTTCAAATGTATAGTGCTGGTGATCGGGCGGCGAGAAGCCAGGTCGGCGCGATGTCCGTGCCATGGCCTTTGCCATAACCCAGGACAATGTTGAGGCCGGCTACTGGCTCGAGGTAACGGGCGACACGCAAGCCGCCGGACTGGATGGTTGCAAAACCTGCTTTTGCAGCAATGGCTTCTACGGCCTTGTTGGCGGCTTCATCATCGCCAGCGATGAACACGGTCGCGGGCGTTTTGCCCACCTTGCCATCTGCCTTGAAGAGCGATGCGAAGATGGTGTTGAAGGCCTTCACGACCTTGGCCTTGGGAGCAAGCTTCTGGATTTCCTCGGCAGCGCTGGTTTCATGACCGATGGTGAGGCCCATGTAGTCGGCGGTGAGGGGATTGCTGATATCAACAAGGGTCTTGCCTGCGAGGCCACCGGCAGCCTTGATTGTGTCAGCCGCAGCGCTAAACGGCACCGCAAGGAAAATGATATCAGACTTTGCCGCAGCGGCCGGTACGGTTTCGGCGGTGACGCTTGCACCCAGCAACTTCGCAATATCCTTTGCCTTGGCCGCGTCGCGCGAGCCAAGGGTTACAGTGTAGCCTGCCTTGGCAAATACGGATGCGAGGCCTTGAGCCATGTTTCCGGTTCCGAGAATGGTGATGTTCATTTGGGATTCTCCAGTTTCATTTGTGGGGCGCACCAGCGGCATCGATGAGTGTCATATGATCTATTTCAGACCGGATGATAATCCGCGTGACTGGCAGAACATTGCTGCCGAAATGGAACGAATTAGAGGGACAGTCAAAAATGATTCATGGAAGCCTGGGGGAAGATGATCTATTCCACCTCGGAATCAATCACCAACCCTTGTCCCATTCCGGCTCTCCGTGGAAACGCGCACTGAGGAAGTCAACGAGGACGCGAACTTTAAGTGCGAGGTGGCGTCCAGGTGGATATATCACATGAATGCCGGAGGGGCTGTCTTCAAACTGTTGCAACACGGGCACAACGCGGCCGGTCCGGAAACACGGCCCTGCCATGAAGCTCGGAACGCGGGCCACGCCAAGGCCTTTTTCGGCTGCCGCGAGGCAGGCATCCGCACTTGAAAACCGCAGACGCCCGCTGACATTGATGACGAGTTGCTCATGCGAAGATGGGTCACGGAAGCGCCAGACCAGCGGATCACGAAAATTCGTGTCGAGCACACAGTCGTGCTTGGCGAGATCGTGTGGCGTGACGGGCTCGCCATGCCCGGCCAGATAGGCGGGCGATGCCGCGAGAACGATCCGGGCGCTGCATAGTTTCCGCGCGATCAGGCTGGAATCGGATGGATTGCCGATGCGAACCCCGGCGTCGAATCCTTCGTCAACCAGATTGACGACGCGGTCGTTGAAACTCACATCGAGATCGATGCGGGGATAGAGTTGCGCGAAGTCGATAAGCGCAGGCGCCAACTGCGTCGTGCCAAACGACATGGGGGCTGTCAGCCGCAATTTGCCAGTCGCGGCGCCTGAACGGATTTTGATCGATTCATCAAGGGCATCGAGATCATCAAGCAACAACTTGATCCGCTCGAAATAGGCTTGGCCAACCTCAGTTGGCGACAATGCCCGCGTCGTGCGATTGAGAAGGCGCACGCCAAGACCTTCTTCGAGGCGTGACACAAGCTTGGAAGCCTGGCCAGAACTCATCCCCAGCCGCACCGCAGCCTTGGCAAAGCTGCCGGTCTCCATAACGGCCACAAACATCCTGTCGTAGTTCAGTCTTTCCATCACATTTTATCGTGTTGTTTATTGCGGTTTGTTTGACATAGGAACGCCTGGTGCAGCAATAGTCAGGATAGACCAGAAAGTGGGGTTGTGCGACCAAGCCGATGGGGAACAAGCGCGGTTTAACGGCCGGTGTGAATGCCGGACAAATTGACC
>JANNXN010000020.1:0-50511 GCA_031409595.1 Rhodobiaceae bacterium | reverse complement strand
TGATTCTTCATGACAACATGATGCAGCCAAAACACACTTCCCAAAAGAATATTGCGTTCACTTTATGTTCCAAGTGATAATTTGTCAATAAATAAAAATTCTTTTGAAAGTGCTTAACCGGAAACCATATTGGAAACGCGGGCGGCATAGACTCTACCTTTCTTCCCCCGCCAGCGGCAACAGTTCAAACACCTTCGCCTCTTTCGCCGCCGCTTTGATATCTCCGCGCCGCAGTGCGCGGCGGACGCGGTCAGTCTTGAAGACGTCCTCCTTGGCGACGATTGGCGCCCACGGCGTTTCATCCTCAATCAGGGTGATTTCCACTTCCGCGGCGTAGCGGCCTTCATGGATCACTCGTGTTCGCTTCCGGGTCATTTCAGTTTACGTCTTACAAGGCGCTCCGTGGAAAACTCAATCTTTCAATATATCATATAACTTGCAACATGTGTAACATGTGCTACATTCCCCTCATGGCAACAGCTACACGCAAAATCGAATCAGCTTCATCTCACGGCATTGTCCGCATTCCCAAGCGCCTTGACGACCAGCTCACCCGTATTGCCGCGCGTACAGGACGGGCAAAGGCCTATTACGCGACGAAGGCCCTTGAACGTTATCTCGAAGACATGGAAGATCATCTTCTTGCCGCCGCAGCGCTTGAAGAAATGGCCGCGAAGGGAAAGAAGAAGGGGAAAAGCCTTGGGGCAGTCGCCAAGCGGCTCGGTATCGCATCATTTGCCGTATAGAAGACGATGAAATCAGAGTTCTGGTGCTTGGCATTGGCCATCGCAAAGAGATTTATCGCTGAATAGAATTATAATCCTTGACAAATCATTCCTATCTGGTTCATATGTTCCTGTTCTGTAGTCGAATAAGGAAACACCATGGACTGGGCGAGGGCCATCGAACGCAACAGCGAAGCGCTCAAGGGCATCGTTGAAGTGCTTTTCGCCATGCTGGGGCTTTCAGGCGATGCCACGGTTTCGCGGATTCCGCAGCCCCTCCACTGCGCCGTGCTGCGCCTGCTGCGGCCCGCCGAATCCGCCCTGCGCCGCCTCATTGTCATCGCGGCACGCGGCCTTGTGGTGAAAGTGGCGCCCTCGCGGCCCCTGCCGACGGGGCACAAGATCGGAAAGGGCAGCGCGCCTCGCCCCTCCTTCCAGCTCTTCGACCCACGGAAACGTTTCAAGCCCGTGCGGGGCATGAAATTCACCCGGCTTGTACCGCGCATTCATTTCTTCGGGCCTGATCCCCGGGTGGCAGCCCTGTTTCCAGCACCCCGGCCTGTGGCCGAACCCCCGCCGCCGCCCGATGGCCTTGTGAGTGCCGCGCGCCTCTCCCGCAGGCTCCTGGCCCTCAAGTCCGCCCTCGATGATCTGCCGCGCCAGGCCAAGCGACTTGTGCGCTGGCAGCAGAGGCGGAAAGCCGCGCCAAGCCACAAATTCCTGTCGCCGCTCAGGCCCGGCCCTCCGCCGGGCTACCGCCGGAAGTCCGTTCACGAAGTCGATGAGGTCCTCATCGCATGCCACGGCCTCGCCTGGGAGGCGATGAAGCCCGACACAAGCTGAAGTGCTTCCTGCGCTTTCTAACTCACCCCGGAAACGGCATAACCGTTTCCACCCCCGGCAAAGCTGTGCCCGTTGGCCCCGCCCGATAACAGTTGGCGTTCGGGGCGTGGGGCATTAAGCTGCCATCAAAGGGTTGAAAGAACACATTCATGAGCGATTCTGCACCGCAAAAACCTGGCGATTTCAAGCTGACTGACCCTGTGCAGCTTGCACAGAATCTGGCCAAGGCATTTGAACACGCCGCGCAAATCGCCCGGATGGTGGCTGAACGCCCGGAATTGCTGCAAAAACACACTGAGACCCAGGTTACGCCCATCGATCAGGTGACCAAGACATTGGGCGCCGTGGCGCAATCCTACATGGCGGAGCCGCAAAAGCTGATAGAGGCGCAGAATCAGCTTTGGCAGAGTTACAGCCAGATCTGGCAAAATGCCTGGGGCAAAGCTCTTGGCGCCGATGTGGGGCCTGTGGCTTCCCCTGCCCGCAACGACAAACGGTTCAAAGACAAGGATTGGCAAGAGAATACAATTTTTGATTTTCTCAAGCAGCTCTATCTGGTTTCCACCAGCTGGGCCCAGGATGTCATCAAGAATGCCGATGGCATTGACGAGCACACGCGGCAGAAAGCCGGGTTTTACGTCGAGCAAATTGCCAACGCGCTTTCGCCGTCGAATTTTCCAGCGTCAAACCCGGAAGTTCTGCGGGCAACGCTGGCCAGCAACGGAGCCAACCTGATTAAAGGCCTCGACAACCTCGAGAGGGACATGGCCTCGCCTGATGGGCGTCTCCGCATCAAGCAGACCGATTCCACCGCGTTTGAAATTGGCAAGAACATCGCCATGACGCCTGGCAAGGTTGTGTTTCGCAATGACACTTTCGAGCTTATCCAATATTCGCCCACGCAAAAGCGGGTTTACGAAATTCCGCTCCTCATCGTGCCGCCATGGATCAACAAGTTTTACATTCTTGACCTCAATCCCAAGAAGTCATTCGTCCGTTGGGCCGTCGAGCAAGGTCTCACGGTGTTCGTGGTTTCATGGGTCAATGCCGATGAAAAACAGGGGCGCAAGACCTTTTCCGATTATATGCGGGAAGGTTTTCTGGAAGCTGTGAACGCCGTCCAGAATGCGACTGGCGCCGAGAAGGTCAATACGATTGGCTATTGCATCGGCGGCACTCTGGTGGCGGCTGCGCTGGGGTATATGGCGGCCAAGAATGACGGCCGCGTCAATGCGGCAACCTTCTTTACGACCCAGGTGGACTTCGAAAAAGCCGGCGACCTGCTGGTCTATGTTGATGATGAGCAGGTGAAGTGGATCGAAGAGCGGATGGAGGAGAAGGGCTATCTGCCGGGCTCGCGCATGGCTGATGCGTTCAATCTGCTGCGCTCCAATGACCTTATCTGGTCCTATGTCATCAACAATTATCTGCTCGGCAAGGAGCCGATGCCGTTTGATCTTTTGTACTGGAATTCGGATTCAACCCAGATGCCCGCCGGCGTCCATTCGTTCTATTTGCGCGAGTGCTATATGGCCAACAAGCTTTCGCATGGCAAAATGCTGCTGGATGGCGTTCGCATTGACCTGAAGAAGGTCAAGGTGCCGGTCTATAATCTGGCCGCGCGGGACGACCATATCGCACCCCTCGCATCGGTGTTCAGAGTTGGCCAGTTCATGGGGGGCGACACTAAATTGGTGGTGTCTGGCTCTGGCCATGTGGCTGGCGTGGTTAATCCGCCAGAGGCCCGCAAGTACCAGTATTGGACCAATGACAAACCTGCCGATGACCTGGCGGGATGGCTCAAGCAGGCCACCGAACATGAGGGGTCCTGGTGGCCGGATTGGGCCGAATGGATCACCTCCCGGTCGGGTTCGAAAGTAGCAGCGCCGGTGCCTGGCGATGGCAAGCTGGACGTCCTTGAGGATGCGCCGGGTTCCTATGTCCGGATGAAGTCCGAGTAGAAACCGCCGATCACAAAAAAGTGGTTAAAGGGGACTCGTAATTCGGTTTTCGCTTCCTATATCAAACATAGCAAGCGCGCCTGTTTCCCCTCCCCCCTTCATTGGCAGGCACGTTTCGAAGGCCCGGACTCCCCCGCCCGGGCCTTCTTCCACAAGAAAAGGCCGGAATTTCTTCCGGCCTTTTTTGCATTCGACGTGGAGCGTTTTAGCGCTTCGAGAACTGGAAGCTGCGGCGGGCTTTGGCCTTGCCGTATTTCTTACGTTCAACAGCACGACTGTCGCGCGTCAGGAATCCGCCCTTTTTGAGCGCTGGGCGCAGGTCCGGCTCGAAATTTGTGAGAGCGCGGGAAATGCCGTGGCGGACAGCACCAGCTTGACCGGAAAGTCCGCCGCCTACAACCGTGCAAACCACATCCAGCTGGCTGGCGCGATTAACAAGAATGAGAGGTTGCTGAACCAACATGCGAAGAACCGGGCGGGCAAAATAGGTTTCGATGGTCTTGCCATTCACAGTCACTTTGCCAGTGCCGCGCTTGACCCAAACACGGGCGACCGCGTTCTTGCGGCGGCCTGTTGCATAGGAACGGCCCTTGGCATCAATTTTTGGCTTTGCAGGTGCAGCGGTCGCACCAGCAGTGGCAGGTGTTGCCATGCCCATGGCAGCGCCGAGATTTGAGAGTGTCGTTTGTTCAACCATGACGATTAGCCTCTCACTGCGTTCTTGGGGTTCATTGCTTTGATGTCGAGCTTGACCGGGTTCTGCGCCTCATGTGGGTGGGCTGAACCGCTGTAGATGCGGAGGTTGGTCATTTGCTGACGCTTAAGCGAAGCGCCGGGAAGCATGCGTTTGACCGCTGACTCGAGTACCCGCTCGGGAAATTTGCCGTCGAGAATCTGGTGCGCCTTGCGCTCCTTGATGCCGCCGGGAAAGCCCGTGTGCCAGTAATAGGTTTTGTCCTTGCGCTTGGCGCCCGTGAAGGCGATTTTTTCGCAGTTGATGACGACGATGTTGTCACCGCAATCCATGTGTGGGGTGAAAGTTGGCTTGTGCTTGCCACGCAGGCGATTTGCGATGATGGTGGCCAAACGGCCCACAACCAAACCTTCTGCATCAATCAGCACCCAATTTTTCACGATGTCCTTGGCTTTCGCCGAATAGGTTGTCATGTCATTTACTCTGGGTTCTAAGTGTCAAATGAAAAGGCACAAGAACCTTGTGCCTGTTTCGATTGGTGCTGAATAGGTGGGTTGCCAGATTAAGTCAAGCAAAACCGGCATATTTCATGTGTGGTAACTTATTACCTGTTGTAAATTGTTTTGCTCCAAAATACGGGGAAATGCTGTTAAAGTCGGTTGCTAACGTCCCTAAGTGTTCTAAAACAATCCCTGGCGGGAAAAAAATGACGCGATACTCCGGGTTTTGGCTGGCAATTTATGTGGGGCTTGCTGCTTCCGCTGTGCCTGCCTCGGCAGCTGCTCAGTCACAGGTGGAACCCCCTCCAAAAGCCCAGGACCAGATTGAGGTGGATCCCGGACTGCTTCCGGGGGATGAAGAGGTCGCCCCCGTTGACGACATCAGCCTTGGCGAAATTCCCGTTGTTCAAACAGTCGAACTCACGCCAGATTCGGCCCGGCGGTCAGTTGATGCCTATGTGTTGCTGAAGGAGAAATACAAGGATGCCAAGCTTGAAGATTTCGAGAGCTTGCAAGATTTTGTTGACCGCGATGCGCTGGGAAAAGCCTTCGAAGTGGACGTCAAGGCTGCCGGGTTTGAAAACGTCACGATTTGGAATGACACAATTACGACCGTGAGCAACGCCTATGCCAACATCATGGACGATCAATCCGCAGATATAAAGCTTCAGATTGAGGAAGTTCAGAAGGACACGGAATTGGCCCAGGATATGAAGGACAGGATTGTGGCCTCACTCAACGCACTGATCCCATCTGAGAATAATCGCAAAGTGGTGCAGGAGCTAATTGATAACCCCGCCTACACTGAAAAACTCAAATCGTTGGAAACTGAAGAAGAATGAGCGAACTGGTCATAAGCGAACACGGAGAAGATGGCATCCTGCGATTGACACTCAACGATCCCGCGACGCGCAACAGCCTTTCAGAGAAAATGATCGATGAGTTGCTGAGGTCGCTTCAGGCGAGCGATGCACGAGCGGTCATCATTGCAGCGAATGGTCCCGCCTTCAGTTCTGGGCATAACTTGAAGGAAATTACCGCGCATCGAGCGGACGTTGACGGAGGCTCTGCCTACTTCAACAATCTGTTCGCCAAGTGCGCGGAATTGATGCTGGCCATCGTCAATCAACCCTGCCCGGTCATTGCCGAAGTTGATGGATTGGCGAGTGCAGCAGGGTGTCAATTGGTGGCAAGCTGCGATTTGGCCATCGCGACCGACCGCTCGAAGTTCTGTACACCTGGTGTCAACATAGGATTGTTCTGTTCGACGCCGATGGTTGCGTTGACGCGCGTTGTGAGCCGCAAACATGCCATGGAAATGCTGCTCACCGGTGACCTGATTTCAGCCGACGACGCATTGCGGTTTGGATTGATCAACAAGGTTACGTCGCATAACGAACTTAAGGCTGCGACCGAGGAATTGGCAAAGAAGATTGCTTCAAAGTCCGCGGCAGCGATCAAGATAGGCAAGCGGGCCTTTGATGTTCAACTCGAAATGCCGATGGCAGAGTCTTATGCCCATATGGCAAAAATCATGGCGGAAAATTTGCTGGTCAATGATGCGCGTGAAGGCATTGAAGCCTTTATCCAAAAGAGACATCCCACGTGGGAGAACTGAAACCGCGGATCAACTTTGTAACCCTTGGCGTTCGCGACATGCTGGCCATGCGGGCATTTTATGAGCGGCTCGGACTTGTTGCGTCAAGCGCCAGCAATCCGAATGTGACGTTCTTTAATGTTAACGGGATTGTGCTGGGGTTGTATGGTTATGATGCGTTTGCAGAAGATGCTGCAATTCAACCTGATTCAATGCCGATCTTTCGGGGAGTAAGCCTTGCCTGGAACGGACGAAGTGAAGAAGAGGTTGACCAGATCATGGCGCATGCCAAAAATGCCGGCGCCACAATTACGAAGCCCGCACAGAAAGTTTTTTGGGGTGGCCACTCTGGATATTTTTCCGATCCCGAGGGCAATTTATGGGAAGTGGCCTTTAATCCGTTTGCACCATTTAACGAGCATGGCCAGATTGTTATGCCATGAACCATGACTCATATTCTGCCGATTACATCCGTGATATCCTGCGTGGCGTGAAAACAATTGCGCTCGTCGGTGCTTCAAGCAACGACGTAAGGCCATCTTACCTTGTGATGCAGTATTTGCTGGGCAAGGGTTATGACGTGATTCCGGTCAATCCCGGCCTTGCTGGCCAAACTTTACTTGGCCAGACGGTTTATGGAAGCCTGAAAGATATCCCGAAACCCATCGACATGGTGGATATATTTCGCAATTCCGAGGCGGCAGGCGTAATTGTCGATGAAGCGATTGCACTTGTTCCCAAACCTTCAGTGATCTGGATGCAGTTGACGGTGCGCAATGATGAAGCGGCGGCACGAGCTGAGGCGGCGGGTCTAAAAGTTGTCATGAACCGCTGCCCGAAGATGGAATACGGCAAGTTGTCCGGCGAGTGGACCTGGGTCGGCGGCAATTCCGGAATTATTTCTTCGCGCAGGCAATTGCGACACGAAAGCGGCAAGATGCAAAGTTTAGGTATTGGCCTGAGTTCAAACAAGCACTAGACTTTAGCCAAACAAGGGGAGAACCACATGGCCGACAAGACACCAGGATTTGATACATTGGCAATTCATGCAGGTGCAGCACCTGATCCGGCGACGGGGGCCCGCATCACGCCCATCTACCAGACGACCGCATATGTCTTCGATGACGTCAAGCACGCGCAGGATTTGTTTGCGCTCAAAGCCTTCGGCAATATTTACACGCGCATCATGAACCCCACACAGGCTGTTCTTGAAGCAAAGGTTGCAGCACTTGAAGGCGGCACTGCGGCCCTGGCGCTGGCTTCCGGTCATGCAGCGCAAATGCTGGTGTTTCACACTTTAATGCAACCCGGTGATGAATTTGTGGCTGTGCGCCAGCTCTATGGCGGCTCAATCAACCAGTTCAACCATTCTTTCAAGTCGTTTGGCTGGCATGTGGTTTGGGCTGACGCTGAGGACATGGATTCGATTGAGAAAGCCTTGTCGCCCAAAACCAAGGCTATCTTTATTGAATCAATAGCCAACCCAGGTGGCCGCATAACAGACATTGCCGCGGTCGCCATGATTGCCAAGCGCGCTGGCGTTCCCCTGATTGTCGATAACACTTTGGCAACGCCCTACTTGTGCAAGCCAATTGAACACGGCGCCAATATTGTGGTTCATTCGCTGACAAAATTTATGGGCGGCCATGGCAATTCCATGGGTGGCGCCATTGTGGATGGCGGGAATTTTGATTGGTCGAAGGGTGGCAAATATCCATTGCTGTCAGAACCCAATGACTCCTACCACGGCATGAAGTTCCATGAAACATTTGGCAACATCGCTTTCGCCATTGCCTGCCGGGTGTTGGGCCTGCGTGATTTGGGCCCTGCAATTTCGCCGCAAAATGCGTTTTACATTTTGACCGGCATGGAAACGCTTTCGCTTCGCATGCAGCGTCACTGTGAAAATGCCCTCAAGGTGGCGGAATGGCTTTCGCAAAATCCGAAGGTTGCGTGGGTGAACTATGCGGGGTTGCCGGGCGATGCCCACTATGCGCTTCACAAGAAGTATGCACCTAATGGCGCTGGAGCGGTATTTACCTTTGGGCTCAAGGGGGGATACGAAGCAGGCGTGAAGGTTGTGTCGTCGGTCAAGCTTTTGTCGCATCTCGCCAATGTGGGGGATACACGCTCACTCATTATTCATCCAGCGTCCACCACCCACAGCCAGCTTACGCCAGATCAATTGAAGCGGGCCGGAGCCACGCCTGATGTTGTCAGGCTTTCAATCGGCATTGAAGATGTGAGCGACATTATCGCTGATCTCGATCAGGCGATTGGATAAGCAAGCTGGAATGTAAATTCCAAACTGCTAGTGAAAGCACCAGCATGGCTCCCGCCTGATGGGCGAGAGCTGCAGCCAATGGCACTTGCAGAACAAGAGTGAGAATTCCGAGTAAGACCTGGGCCAGAACTGCAATTGCGAGGATCAGGGATTGTTTGGTGCGCGTTCGCCATGCATATGCAATTGCGGCAATGATAACGAGATAAGCAATTATTCGGTGGTTGAACTGGACTGTCATCGCGTTCTCGAACGGGTTTAACCAAACCGGCGACATTGCCAACAACCCGTCTGGCACCCATTGACCATCCATTTGTGGCCAGGTGGAATAACCCATGCCGGCATCAAGGCCGGCAACAAAGCCACCCGCTGCGATTTGAAACAGGACGAGTGCCACCAGGGCTTGGGCAAAGCGTTGATCGAAAGTTTTCGGGCGAAGTCGTTCTTTGCCCAGGCCCAAAGCAACCCAGAGAATGGCGACAAGTATTATTGCAGCCAGTGTGAGGTGAGCGGCAAGACGGTGTTGGCTGACATCGACGCGGTCTTCCAAGCCGGATGCAACCATATACCAGCCCACCGCGCCTTGCGCTCCGCCAAGAACAAAAAGAGCGATGAGTCTCGGCCAAAGGCCACGCGAAAGTTTTTTCGTAGCTGCGAAGTAGATCAATGGAACGGCAAAGGCTAAGCCTATGAAGCGCCCCAGAAAACGATGCGCCCATTCCCACCAGTAAATAAACTTGAAATCATCGAGTGACATGCCCTTGTTCTGGATCTGGTATTCCGGAATTAGCTGATATTTTTCAAAGGCTGACATCCAATCTGCATCGGTGAGAGGTGGAATTGTGCCGAGCAGCGGTTTCCACTCTGTGATCGAAAGCCCGCTATCTGTCAGTCGCGTGGCGCCACCAACAATCACCATGCAGACAACGAGTGCGGCAATGCAATAAAGCCAGAGTTTTATCTGTGCATTGGGGTGCTGTAATAGTGATGACATCAATATTCTGCTCTGCGGAATTGCCAGTTGTATATGTTCCAGCCTTTGCCGAACTGAAGGCAAGGGGTGGGATAGCCTGCGCCCTCTGGCCGTTCAAGCGCGGCTAGGTCGCAGTCTAGTCTTCGATGACGTAGTGCAATTTGTTGAATTGCGATCGGAAGTTTAACACTTCGCCAGCAAGAGCTGCCGGGTCATTCGAAATTAGGGCTCTGGCCATAAATTCTGCCAGCGTTTTGGCATGCTCTACATCCACACCCCACCTTACAATTTCTGGTGTTCCCAACCGCAAGCCATTGAGATCGCCTTTTACTTCCTCAATGGGAAGACCAATGCCTGAGGCCAATAGATTTGCCAGGCGCAGCTTTTTTGATGCCGCTTGACCGCCGCCCAAGCTCTCGGCCTTCAGCGCAAATTGATGAGAATTGGTGAACCCCTTGCTGGTTGCAAAAACCGGCAAGCCAATATTGTTCATTTCCTGCGCCAGTGCCTTGGCCACAAGCACCATCGTCCTGGCATAGCCCTCGCCATGCTTTCGCCAATCCAACATGGTGATTGCCAGTGCCGCCGACTTTGCGACGTCAAAATTTGCGGTCATGCCGGGATATGCGATGTGATCGAGACACTCTGCAATTTCCGCATCATTGCTGACCACCAAACCGCCCGCTGGTCCGCCAAGGCTCTTATAGGTGCTCATCGTCATCAAGTGAGCGCCCTCGGAAAGCGGATCTGGCCACTGTTTTCCTGCGATCATTCCGCACAGATGCGCCGCGTCGAACAGGAGCTTGGCGCCAACCTCGTCCGCGATTGCCCGCACTTCTTTCACCGGATGCGAAAAAAGATTGAGGCTGCCGCCGATGGTAATGAGTTTGGGCCTGACAGTCTTTGCAAGCTTGCGGAGCCCATCGAGGTCAACGGTGAAATTCTCCACGTCGACCGGCGCTTCATGAATTTCCAAACCATAGAGTCCTGCGGCTCCCGCCATGTGATGCGTTACGTGACCACCTATGCTTCCCGGAGGCGCTATTATTTTGTCGCCCGGCTTGCAGGTGGCCATGAACGCATAGAGATTTGCCATGGCCCCAGATGCCACGCGGATTTCGGCGAAGCGGGCCTGAAAGATTTCCGCGCAAAGTTCTGCCGCGATGACCTCGATTTGCTCGACCGCCTCCAGCCCCATCTCATATTTGTCGCCGGGGTAACCCAACGATGGCCTGGAGCCCAACCCACCCGACAGGTAAGCCTCGGCGCGCGGGTTCATGGCGTTGCCTGCGGGGTTCAAATTGAAGCAATCGCGCTCATAGATCTTCTTGTTCTGGCTGGTAAGCGAAGCTATCTCCTCGGCGATCCTGTGGTCGGCGTTTTTGGAAGCAAAACTCGCCAACTCTTGCACGTAATTTTCAGAGGCCCCCGGAACCCAGCGGCGGCGCGTCAACGAAGGCATGAAATCTCCCCATCTATTTAGTCAGGCTTATCATGCTATAGCTCGCAGCCATGAAACTTCGCCAGCGCAAATTCATCGGCATCTTCGCCACAATCGGGTTTTTAGTCGTTTATGCTTTGGTGGCCATGGCTATCGGCGGGATTTATGTTGTGGGCCGGGGGTTGGCAGTGGAACTTCCAGCCTTCATCCTTCTGGGTATCGGATGGGTTCCCGTTGCCATGGTGCTCATCCGCTGGATGGCGAGGCCTGACATTTGAAAAATGGTCGGAGCGACAGGATTTGAACCTGCGACCCCCAGTCCCCCAGACTGGTGCGCTACCAGGCTGCGCTACGCTCCGACTGGCTGCGCGTTTAGCATCCCCATTTGCAAAGTGAAAGTGTTGATTAACAGTACGGCTAAACCCGCGTCGTTGGATCCAGCAACTTCCGTGCGTCACCCAGATCGCGGAGTGCCGCTTTCAGGGCCTCTGTTTGCATATCTGAAAGTTTGTGGACGAGAACCGGGGCCTCGCCGACGTTTCCGGTGGGGCGTGCCAGTGGCGCTTTGCCGAGGCCTGGAGCGGACTTGGTAATCCTTGGGGCAATTTGCGCCTGACCGGGTTTTGGCGCTCCATCAAGCTCGGCATCACGTTTGCGGGCGACAATTTCGCCCCGCCCGATGCCAGCAACATAGGGAACGCCCTCTTCCTTGAGAATGCGCTGCAATCCCCTGATGGTGTAGCCTTCGCTGTATAGCAGGCTGCGAATGCCCTTCAGCAACTCCAGATCAGCGCGGCGATAATACCGCCTGCCGCCAGCACGCTTCATCGGCTTTATTTGTGCAAACCGGGTTTCCCAAAACCGCAGAACGTGCTGAGGAATATCGAGTTCCTCAGCTGCTTCACTGATGGTCCGGAAGGCGTCTGGTGACTTATCCAAACTTTATCTCCTGATTTCGCGTAAACTGCTTAATCATCTGAGCCGGGTTCGAGTCCATTAATTACATTCTTCATGACTTGGCTTGGGCGAAAAACCATGACACGGCGAGGCGTTATGGGCACCTCTTCACCCGTCTTGGGATTGCGACCTATACGGCCCTTCTTACTTCGCACCATAAATGTACCAAATGATGACAATTTTACCGATGATCCATCGACTAGTGCGTTGGATACCAAATCAAGCACCGATTTCACCATTTCGGCTGATTCGGTGCGTGACAACCCGATATCCCGATGAACTGCTTCACTCAGGTCGGCGCGCGTTAAAGTCTTGCCCGTCATGTTTATTTCCCTCGCAAGATCGACCGTAAGCTAAGTCGCCAAAACATCCACGTCAATAGAAAATATTGGGAACTCAATAGGTTACGACTCACACCTAGAATCTAGCGAGAACCGCGCCCCAGGTAAAGCCACCTCCCATGGCTTCCATGAGCACGAGTTGGCCCCGTTTGATTCTACCGTCTTTGACCGCTGCATCCAAAGCCAGGGGAATCGACGCAGCCGATGTGTTTCCATGTTGATCCAGAGTAATCACAATTCTGTCCACCTGAATACCAAGTTTTTTTGCTGTGCCTTCAAGTATGCGTCGATTGGCTTGATGAGGCACAAACCAATCGATGTCGGTTGGCGCCATTCCTGCCTTGGCGATTGTCTCGCTCATGACGGACGCGATGTTTGTGACCGCATGCTTGAAAACCTCCCGACCTTCCATTCTGAGGTGGCCAACCGTTTTTGTGGTGGATGGACCGCCATCTACATGAAGTTTATCGCAAAAGCGGCCGTCAGAATGAATTTGGCATTGCAAAATGCCGCGATCATCATTGTTACCCTGCCCCTGTGCCGCACGCACCACGACGGCTCCTGCTCCATCGCCAAACAACACGCAGGTTGTCCTGTCATTCCAATCGAGAATTCGCGAAAATGTTTCAGAACCAATGACTAGCGCGCAATTTGCCTGACCGCCGCGGATCATATTATCAGCGATGGTCAAGCCAAATACGAAACCTGAACAGACAGCCTGGATATCGAATGCAGCGCCTCTCGTGATGCCGAGGTCGGCCTGGACTTGTGTTGCCGTTGCCGGAAAGGTTTTGTCTGGCGTTGATGTTGCCACGATAATCAAATCGATATCCTGGGGCGTGAGTTTTGCGTGTTCGAGTGCATTCCGCGCAGCTCCCACTGCAAGGCTGCGGGTCGTTTCATCATCGCCTGCAATGTGGCGGGCCATGATGCCGGTGCGCTCCACAATCCATTCATCGCTTGTATCAACAATCTTGCTGATGTCCGCATTCGTCATTATGCGTTTTGGTAGCGCTGAACCCACGCCCTCGATGACTGAACGAATGCTCATTCAGCCACCTGCAGGTGAGCAGCAGTCAACGCGGCCATGTCCTCGGCGATTTTTTCAACTAAACCATTGCGCACCATTTCGATGGCAACATCAATAGCGGTGGCAAAACCCAGGTCATCGGTGCCGCCGTGACTTTTGACAACCACGCCATTTAGCCCGGCAAATACACCGCCATTGTGTTTACGAGGATCCATGCGATCACGAAGTGCCGCGAATGCGCCACTTGCGAGAAGCGCGCCGAGCCTTGAAACCCAGGTACGATTCAGAACGAGCTTCAGGTAAGTCGCCACCTGTTTGGCCGTGCCCTCAGCAGCTTTCAGGGCAATGTTGCCAGTGAAGCCTTCGGTTACAACAACATCGACCGTGCCTTTGCCGATATCGTCACCTTCAACGAAACCTACGTATTCCATTGGCAATTTCATTTCGCGTAAAAGCTTTGCGGCATCTTTCACCGGTTCCAGCCCCTTTACTTCCTCAACGCCGATATTCAGCAGTCCGACAGTTGGCCGTGTCAAGCCAAACAGACAGCGAGCCATGGCTTCGCCCATAATGGCGAATTCAACCAGTTGGGATGCATCTGCACCGATAGTGGCGCCTACGTCCAGAACGATGCTTTCGCTCCGCAGCGTGGGCCAGATGGCGGCAATTGCCGGGCGTGAAATCCCTGGCAGGGTTTTTAGTATGAAACGTGACATCGCCATCAGAGCGCCCGTGTTGCCAGCTGAAACCGCTGCATGGGCTTCACCTGCCTGAACGGCGGCAATTGTTAGCCACATGCTGCTCTTGCCGCGGCCCCGGCGCAGCGCCTGGCTCGGTTTTTCGTCCATAGCAATAGATACTTCGGAATGGCGAATTTCCGATCTTGCTTTCAGTCTTGGGTATCTGTCCAGTATGGGTGCTATCTGGGCCTGATCCCCAAACAACAAGAACCGATAGGTTGGATGGCGAATTGCTGCAAGCTCGGCACCTGGAATTACAATGCCGGGCCCCAAGTCACCGCCCATGGCATCGAGCGCTATAACCAAATCAGTTGTCATGTGAACCGGGAAAATAGAGGCAATTTCGGGGGATACAACCCTTATTATTTAGGGGCGCTTCAGCTTGGCGAAGGGTGAGACTTTTTCTGGCTCGACCGATTCCAATAGGTCATTGAATACTTCTCCGGGTTTACGCGGGTATGGATCCAGTTCCAGCGCCAGGGTTTCAGCCAGAATCTCGCCCAAATCCATGATGCCATTTTCAATTACATCAACGTCTTCTTCACTGGTGGACTGGGTTTCGCGCGGTGGCAGGAAAAACCGCTCGACTGGATATTCCACTTTTGTGGTGAACGCTTCCAAACTGACAACGGATATCTGGTCAACCTCGGCTTCAAGGTTTCCCGCAATCTTGAGACCACCGCCGCGCCACGGGCTGATTTTGAGAAATCCACCCAAACTGTGAATTTTGGGGATGCCGACGCGGGCAGCAAGGGCTGCGCATTCCCTATCATCTGCCGTCAAGCGTTCATGGCTACCGAGCTTCGGAACACGATCAACTTGCAGGGGCCGGGAAAATTCGTAGATGACTTGTTTCATTGGAATTTCAAATCGCCTTTGGTGATCTGTTCGTGAGACTGTTGTTCCAATATTTTTATCGCAGAAACCACATAGTTGGCCATTGAATTTATCATGTTTTCTGGTGCGCCATCGGGATAGATATTGCGGCCGATTGCAGCTTCCAAATTTCCAATGCTGGAATTCAGCGCCTTGTCGTAGGCCGTTACGCGACCGTAGTAGGATTCCGCAAGTTTGCGAACCTTCTTGCCGACCGTCACATCGCTCACACCGAACTCCCGAAGCGAGCCATCCATGTCGGAGAAGAACATATCTGTCAGACTCTGCCGCAACTTTTCCACATCCGCCGATTTAAGCCGCCGCAATACCAAGAACAAATGCAACACGACCATCTCGAAACGGCCCTCAATCGTGTCGGGAACACCCATGTTCTCGTAGAAATTCGTATGCCGTGCCGCAGCCACAATTGCTTCGTAAAGGCGTTGCTCCGGCATTTCTCTTGGTCTGAATAATCGCTTCAAGATCATAGGCTTGCTGTCAGCTCCGGGTTAGGGCAAAAGGTGTTCACGTCAATACAAGGTGTTGTTGGAACAAGATGAGAATATACCAAAAAATGCTGCCTGTGTGGCTGGTTGCGGCCTTGTTGGCAACTGTCATTTCAGCCTGTTCGCCCAGTATCAATCACCACGGCTACATCGCAAGGCCGGGCGCCTTTGGCCAAATTACCGAAGGCATGTCGCGGACTGAAGTTGAGGGCATTCTGGGCTCCCCATCAACAACGGCCAGCGTCAACTTCGATGGCGACAGCAACTATTACATCACCAGCATTACCGAAAGCAGGGCATTCCTGCAGCCCAAGGAAACCAGCCGCGAGGTTATCGCGGTGCGTTTTGACAAGGGTGATCAAGTTGTCAGCTTTGCCCAGTACGGGCTTTTGGATGGCCGAATCATAAACATCAACTCGAGACAAACGCCGGTCCAGGGTGGTGAACTCTCAATTCTTCAAGACATATTCAAAGGCATTCTGGGTTCAAAGCCGAGTTTCTGATTTTTCAGGTAAGGATTTCCCAGGCCAGACCCAGAATGCAGATGAAGGCGAGGGTGAAGATCGCCGTGCGCACATATGCGATGCCAAGCCAGAACACGATTGCATGAATGAGCCGCAACCAGAAATATGCCGTGGTCCAGAACGCTGTCATGGCACTCGAACTGTTGGTGAGATGCACCACGATTACGAGAGCGGCAAATGGCGCAAATGTTTCAACTGCATTCAAATAGGCCCGATTTGCCCGCTTTCCCCAATTCGGCACGGGAAGCGGTGTTGGGTCAATATAGTTTTGCGGAGTGGGATTGCCGTTGGTCTTGAGTTGGCAGACAATATAGGGAATCCACAAAACAGCGGTCAGCAGCGCCGTGAGTGCCAGATAGGTAAGTTCTGTTGTCATAACATTTCCCTCTGAATTTATGAGATGCGCGATAAACAAACTCCCCCGACTGGAGCGATAGTAACTGGATTCGCCAACACAAAAAACCCCGCGAGGATTTCTCCGTCGCGGGGTTCCCGTTTCGAATTTGGAACTAGTGCCCCGCCAATACCGCCAGCAGCAGCAACGCAACGATGTTGGTGATTTTGATCATGGGGTTTACTGCTGGGCCCGCGGTGTCTTTGTAGGGGTCGCCTACGGTGTCGCCGGTTACGCTGGCCTTGTGGGCTTCAGAACCCTTGAGGTGTTTGACGCCTTTGCTGTCGACGAAGCCGTCTTCGAAGCTCTTCTTGGCGTTATCCCAGGCACCGCCACCAGCGGTCATGGAAATGGCCACGAACAGGCCGGTTACGATCACGCCCATGAGCATGGCGCCCAAGGCCGCGAAGCCTTCGGCTTTGCCCGCGATCCAGGTGATCACAGCGAATATCACGATTGGTGAAAACTCCGGCAACATCGAAGGAATGATCATTTCCTTGATGGCCGCCTTGGTCAGAAGGTCAACGGCTCTTGCATAATCAGGCTTTTCTGTGCCTTTCATGATGCCGGGGCGTTCCTTGAACTGGCGGCGCACTTCAACCACAACCGACTGTGCGGCGCGGCCAACGGCAGTCATTGACATGCCACCGAAGAGGTATGGCAGCAGGCCGCCGAAGATCAATCCGACAACCACGTAAGGATTTGAAAGATCAAAGCTCACGTTCACGCCTTCGAAGAAGCTGCCGGGAGCAGCGTTTGCTGCGAAGAACTTCAAGTCTTGCGTGTATGCTGCAAACAGCACCAATGCACCGAGGCCTGCTGAACCAATGGCGTAACCTTTGGTTACGGCCTTGGTGGTGTTGCCAACTGCATCAAGGGCATCGGTGTTGTGGCGCACTTCTTTTGGAAGTCCAGCCATTTCGGCGATACCGCCTGCGTTGTCAGTTACCGGTCCGAAGGCATCTAGAGCCACGACCATGCCAGCCAGAGCCAGCATTGTTGTTACCGCAACGGCGATGCCGAAGAGTCCTGCGATGTTAAAGGTTACGATGATTCCCGCAATGATGATCAAAGCCGGAATTGCTGTTGCTTCCATGGAAACAGCGAGGCCCTGGATGACGTTCGTGCCATGGCCCGTGATGGAGGCTTCGGCGATGGAGTTGACCGGACGCTTGCCGGTGGCGGTATAGTATTCGGTAATCCAGATGATCAGGCCAGTGATGACCAGGCCGGCAACACCGCACCAGAAGAGGCTCATGGGTGTGAAGCCACCGAGATCAGCGGTCATTCCGCCAAACATATAGGAGATCACCGGGTACAAGGCGACGAGCGAGAGAACGCCAGTTGCGATGATGCCTTTGTAGAGGGCTCCCATGATGTTGTTGGATGCGCCAAGCTTTACGAAGAAAGAACCGATGATCGAGGTGATCACACAGGCGCCGCCGATGGCGAGGGGCAGTATCATGCCTGCAAGTTTCATGGCATCAGGCAGAACGATGGCTGCCAGAACCATGGTGGCCACAGTTGTCACCACATAGGTTTCAAACAAGTCAGCGGCCATGCCGGCGCAATCGCCAACGTTGTCGCCGACATTGTCAGCAATGGTTGCTGGGTTGCGTGGATCATCTTCGGGAATGCCGGCTTCAACCTTGCCAACCATGTCGCCGCCAACGTCTGCACCTTTTGTGAAGATGCCGCCGCCGAGACGGGCGAAAATGGAAATCAACGATGCGCCGAAGGATAGTGCTACGAGGGCGTCAATCACGGTCCGGCTCGTCGGCTCCAAATGAAGTGAAGCCGTCAGAAATCCGAAATAGAGCGTTACGCCGAGAAGGCCAAGGCCTGCAACGAGCAAACCTGTGACCGCACCCGCCTTGAATGCGAGGTCCAGGCCACCTGCAAGTGACTTGGTTGCAGCTTGCGCCACACGCACGTTGGCGCGCACTGACACGTTCATGCCGATAAAGCCTGCAGCGCCAGATAGGATAGCTCCGATTAAAAATCCAATTGCCGAGTAGCCACCGAGCAAAATCCAGGCGATCACAAAAATCACAGCGCCTACAATTGCGATGGTTTGATATTGGCGCTTGAGATAGGCGGATGCGCCTTCTCGAACAGCCGCCGAAATTTCCTGCATGCGAGCCGAGCCCGCATCTGCGGCCATGAGGCCCCGCGTTGTTACGATGCCGTAAACGATGGACAGTGCGCCCGCTAGCACAATGAGCCAGAGTGTGGAGGTCATGATGAACCCTTTGTTTGTTTGTGTTGCCCGGAACCCTATCCAGGTTTGCGAATCCGCAACCCCAGCCCCTGCCCCGGAATGATGGCTGGGATATGCCAAATTAGGGCCACGGTGGCAATGGGGTTGTTACTGCGGCGTAACAACCGATAAACGGGATTTCCACATTACCCACACAATGAGTGCTAGCGCCAAAATCGCCATTGGGAACAATGCTATGTTGACAGAGGCCCAGCCAATGCCCGCCAGGAGCTTGCCAGAGCTTAGCGAGGCCAATGCAACGACAGTCAGCATGATGAAATCATTGGCGCCCTGAACTTTGCCACGTTCTGGCGGGTTGTAAGTGGTGGTCAGCATTGTGGTGCCACCAATGAAACCAAAGTTCCAGCCCAAGCCAAGTAAAATTAGAGCAGCGGCGAAATTCAGAAATGTGATGCCAGAGAGGCCAACGATGGCGGCCGTGATCAATAACAGCATGCCGGTCGCGGCAATTTTTTCTGCCCCGAATTTCTTGATCAGATGGCCCGTGAAAAAACTTGGCACGAACATGCCGAGCACATGCCACTGGATGACCCATGACGCATCATTCTTGTCAAAGCCGCAGCCGATCATGGCAATAGGTGCGGCGGTCATCATCAGGTTCATCATGCCATAGCTCAATGCGGCGCTGGATATTGCCACAATCAGGCGCGGCTGTTTAAGAAGTTCGCTCCAAGGCCTGCGGATTCCATGCACTTCATCGGCAGTTGGCTTGGGCAGTTTCAGCAAGAGGAGAAAACCCATCGCAATGACTGTCAGGACGACAACAGCCAGATAGGAGCCGGCAAAAGTTGCCGGTGCGAAGAGGTCTGAGGTGCTGCTGGCAATCAGGGTGCCAATAACAGCTGCGACAACGCCGCCTGTGAGCACCCATGAAATCGCCAGGGGTTTCATTTCCACTGGCGCACCTTCAACGGCGGCAAAGCGGTAGAATCCCGAGGTTGACTGAAATACGCCTTGGAGCAGCGTGCCAAAACAGAAGAGAAAGAAATTCTGGGTCAGAATGGCAAAAGTTGAAAGTGCCGCGCCCACAAAACACATGGCGGCACCCAGCATGAACACCGGAATTCGGCCAAATCGCTGCATCAACAGAGATGCCGGAATTGCCGCAAGTGCGGAGCCGATGACGAATGTTGTAATGGGTGCGGTTGCCCAACCGGGGCTGGGAGCCAACATATAACCAGTGATGCCGGCGGTTGCGAAAACAGTGATCACGCAACATGAATAGAGCGCCTGCGAAATTGCCAGCAGCGTTATGTTGCGCTTGGCCACGGCAGCTGTGTTCATGCGGCAAACTCTCCGGGGCGTCGGACGCGCGCCAATGTGTTCAAAACACCATTGATGAGGCGTGGTTCTTCTTCACCAAAAAAAGCCCCAGCTACGTCAAGATATTCGCTAATCGATACGCGTGTCGGAACACGGTCCATAAACATGATTTCATAGGCGGCGGCACGAAGGATGGCGCGGACTGTGGCGTCGAGCCGATGTATTGGCCAGGTTTTGTCGAGAATTGCGTCAACTGCGGGATCGATGGTTGCCTGCTCGCGCACCGTGCCGTCGACAACTTCTTTGAGGAACTTGTAGTCAGCCTCGCCGCATTGGCCATCTTCAAAATTTTCGCCAATTACGCGGGTTGAGAATTGCGCCAGGGTTTCACCAACATCTGTTCCGGCGAGATCCATCTGATATAGCGCCTGAACCGCACCTAGCCTTGCGGCAGTGCGTTCAGATGGTTTCGCGCGTTTGCTCATTGGGTGACTTTCTGTTCCATGGCACGCTTGAGACGGATCATGGCAAGGGTTGCTTCGGCGGCACCTCCGCCCTTGTCCATCTCGGAGACATTGGCGCGGGTCCAGGCCTGCGCCTCATTTTCGCAGGTGAGAATGCCATTGCCAATGCACAGGCCTTCGAGTGTGAGAGACATAATGCCACTGGCACTTTCGTTGGCTACAATGTCGTAGTGACTGGTTTCGCCCCGCAATACGCAGCCGAGAACAACATAGCCATCATAGCTGCTTGATATTTCCGCAAGGGCAACGGCACCTGGAAGCTCCAATGCGCCGGGAACAGCCAAGCGCTCCCATGTGGCGCCAGCGCGTTCAATCGCTGCTATGGCTCCCTTGGCCAGTTCATCACACAGATCTGCATAGAACCGCGCCTCGAGAATAAGGACGTGCGCTTTGATCTTGTCCGACGTCGTTGATATCTTTTCAGTCTTCATGATTTTTCAAATTCTGCAAGACGCGCCACATAGCGCGCCAGCATATCTATTTCAATGTTAACAGCATCGCCCACGCGCGCATGGCCCCATGTGGTTACTGCTTGGGTGTGGGGGATGATGTTTACGCCAAATGTATTGCCTTCGACTTCGTTCACGGTGAGCGACGTTCCGTCGAGGGTCACGGAGCCTTTTTGGGCAATGAAGCGGGCAATGTCGTTTGGAACCTTGAAACGGAAGCGCTTGGAGTCGCCATCAGGCTTGATGGAGAGGATTTCGCCCAAGCCATCGACATGACCGGAAACAATGTGACCGCCGAGTTCATCACCGACCCTAACGGCACGTTCCAGGTTAATGCGTGTTCCGACTTTCCAGTTCTTAAGAGTGGTCTTGGATAGCGTTTCAGCAGAAGCTTCAACCAGGAATGCGCCCTTGGTCTTTTCAACGACGGTCAGGCAGCAGCCTGTGCAAGCGATGGATGCACCGATTGCAATGCTCTTTATATCATAGGACGTGGAAATAGAAAATCGGGTATCACCGCGTTTTTCAACGCTGGTGACTTCGCCTAAATCTGTAACTATACCTGTGAACATGCTGCATCCGGTAAAGGGCCCTCATCCGGCCATTGGCCACCTTCTCCCATGGCTTAAGTGCCACAGGAGAAGGCGATAGTGATTGTCGCCTTCGCCCGTTCGCGAAGCGGATGGGAGAAGGTGGCCAATGGCCGGATGAGGGCAACTATCGCCGTTCATAGACGGTCAGGGTGTCAGTTCCAAGGGTTTCCCGTTCGGCGGGGTTAAAGCGGTTCTGGAGTTCGGTAAGGGGCATCCCCGCTATTGCTTCCACGCCTCGCGGACCAATGATGGCCTGGCTTTGGAAGATTTGTACTTCGTCCACCAGATTGGCATTGAGGAAGCTGCGGGATAGTCGGGAACCACCCTCAACCAACAGGCGGTTTATGCCCTGCTTGGCCAGGGATTTGAGTTTGGCATCCAGGTCTGACCAGCCGTCAATTGACGTGGCAACAAGAGGAATTGGCGAACGAGTTTCCATTCCTGGCAGTCTGCAGGTGAGCTTTGGCTTGTCGATTTCAAAGGTTCGATGACCAACCAGGATGGCATCGCACTGGGCGCGCAGGAGGTGGACGCGAGATTTGGTTTCGGGGCCAGTAATCTGAGTTTGTTGACCGGCAGAACTGGCAATTTTTCCATCGCCGGAAACTCCCATCTTTAGAATAATATAGGGACGTTTCTTCGTAACTCGGGTGAGGAATCCCGCAAGGTCGCGACGGGCTTTTTCAGCGCCTATGCCGACTTCGACCGCAACTCCGGCAGATTTCAGAACGGCGTGGCCACCGCCTGCGGTGCGGGGGTCTGGATCCTCCAGAGCAGTTACAGCCCGCGCGATGCCCGCTCTCACCAGCGCTTCGGCGCAGGGCGGCGTGCGGCCATGATGGGCGCAGGGCTCGAGGGTCACATAGGCGGTGGCCCCGCGCGCGGCTTCTCCCGCCATAGCCAAGGCTTCAGTTTCGGCGTGAGGGCGGCCAGAGGATTGCGTCCACCCTACTCCCACTACCTGCTCATCTTTGACGATCACGCAGCCCACTGGCGGATTTTCAGCTGTTGTTCCCAGGGCGCGGCGACCTAGCCTGAGAGCATATTCCATCCAGCGCAAGTCGGTATTCACCGCCCCTCGCTTTCACCCTCGTCGTTTGCGAGTTCGCCGATCAGCTCTTCGAAATCCCTGGCTTCACGGAAATTCTTGTACACGCTGGCAAAGCGAACATAGGCCACGTCATCCAGCGCCTTCAGGGCATCCATAATCAGCTTGCCGACAGTTTCGGATTTTATTTCACTTTCCCCCATGCTCTCGAGCTGGCGCACAATGCCGGACACCATGCGTTCAATCCGCTCAGCTTCCACAGGGCGTTTGCGCAAAGCAATTTGCACGGAGCGCATGAGTTTATCGCGGTCGAAGGGAACGCGGCGCCCAGTTTTTTTGATCACCATGAGTTCGCGCAATTGTACGCGTTCAAAGGTTGTGAACCTTCCAGCACAATCGGGGCAGTAACGCCTGCGCCGGATTGCGGCTCCATCTTCACTGGAGCGCGAGTCCTTCACCTGGGTTTCTTCGTTACTGCAGAAAGGACAGCGCATGGTTTCCTTTACGAATAGATGGGGAAGCGCTTGGTGAGCGCCAACACTTTGCGCTTCACTGCCGCCTCGACCTTAGCATTGCCCTGTTCGCCGTTCTTCGCAAGGCCATCCAGCACTTCGTTGATGAGCGCGCCCACTTCCTTGAATTCGGCCACACCGAAGCCGCGGGTGGTTCCGGCTGGCGTTCCCAAACGGATGCCGGACGTAATGGTGAAGGGTGCGGGGTCAAAGGGGATGCCGTTTTTGTTGCAGGTGATGTAGGCGCGGCCGAGCGCTGCTTCTGAGGCTTTGCCCGTTAGGCCCTTCTTGCGAAGGTCAACCAGCATCAGGTGGGTGTCGGTGCCGCCGGAAACGATGTCGCACCCGCCAGCAATCATTTCGGCCGCAAGGGCCTTGGCGTTGGCCACCACCTGGGCCGCATATTTCTTGAAGGCCGGGCGCAACGCCTCACCGAAGGCCACGGCCTTAGCGGCTATCACATGCTCAAGCGGGCCCCCTTGCAGACCGGGAAATACCGCCGAGTTGATTTTTTTGCCAATGGCTTCATCGCGCGAAAGAATCATGCCGCCGCGGGGCCCACGCAAGGTTTTGTGGGTTGTCGTGGTTACGACATGCGCATGGTCGAGCGGGTTGGGGTGGGCACCACCAGCAACCAGGCCGGCAAAATGGGCCATATCCACCATAAGGATTGCTCCCACGCTATCGGCGATCTGGCGGAACCGAGGGAAATCCAGGGTGCGGGGATAGGCTGATCCGCCGGCAATGATCAGTTTGGGCCTCACTTCCAAGGCTTGGGCCGCAAGTGCATCGTAATCAATCAGGTGGTTGTCTTCACGCACTTTGTAGGGCGCGACATGGAACCATTTGCCGGACTGGTTCACCGGCGAACCGTGGGTCAAGTGGCCGCCGCAAGCGAGATCAAGACCCATATAGGTGTCGCCAGGTTGCAGCAGGGCAAAAAATACGGCTTGGTTGGCCTGTGCGCCGGAATGGGGCTGCACGTTGGCAAAGGAACAATCGAACAGTTTACAGGCGCGTTCGATCGCCAGATTTTCGGATACATCTACATATTGGCAGCCACCATAGTAACGACGGCCCGGATAGCCTTCCGCGTATTTGTTGGTCATGATTGAACCCTGGGCTTCCATCACGGCCCGGGAGACAATGTTTTCTGAGGCAATCAACTCTATTTCGTTCTGTTGGCGGCCAAGTTCATTGGCGATGGCCGTGGCAATCTTGGGGTCAGATTTGGCCAGCTTTTCCTTGAAGAAACCGGGGAACAGGGGCTGCTTTTTGGTTGTCTTCCTTGATGCTTTCTTTGCCATGGTGGTTCCTGCTCCGACATTGAGTGTGTCGGCGCAAAATACAGCCAAAGTCGCTCAGGTCCAGCGCAATGTTGGCGCAGCGGAACATAATTTGGGACACAGGGGCCTGATCCGTTTGACGTGGCTCAAATAGCTAGGCCACGCGCTTCAGGAGCATTTTGTTCCAAAGCTGGTCCAGCGCATCAACCATACGGATGATTTCAAGCTCTCCGTGGAGCGGGCCTGGTGTCAGCCTGAGACGCTCTGTACCCTTTGGCACCGTAGGATAGTTGATGGGTTGAACGTAAATCGCGCACTCATCGAGCAAGCGATCAGTCAAGGCCTTACATTTCACCGGATCTCCCACGATTATGGGTACGATGTGACTCGGACTTTCAACGACCGGCAAAGCGCGGCCCTTGAGCGCTGATGTCAAGAGCTTGGCGTGTTTCTTTTGCAAACTGCGCTCTTTGTCGCTGGTTTTCAGGTGCCGGATCGAAGCGACAGCGCCAGCCGCAATTACTGGTGCTACCGACGTTGTAAAAATGAAGCCCGGCGCAAATGACCGGATGGCATCAATGATGGTGGCGTTGGCTGCTATGTAGCCGCCCATCAATCCGAATGCCTTGGCCAGCGTTCCTTCAATGATATCGATGCGGTTCAGCAAGCCCTCTCGCTCGGCCACGCCGCCGCCGCGATTGCCATACATGCCGACAGCATGCACTTCATCAAGATAGGTCAGCGCATTGTATTTTTCAGCCACGTCGCAGATTTCTGTCATGGGGGCGATGTCGCCATCCATTGAGTAAACCGATTCAAAGGCGATAACTTTTGGGCGCGCCGGGTCGATTGTCTTCAGCAATGATTCAAGGTGTTCCACATCATTGTGTCGCCAAACATGCTTCTCGCAACGGCTATGTCTGATGCCTTCGATCATTGACGCGTGATTTAATCCATCAGACAAAATTACACAGCCAGGAAGCAATCTTCCAAGAGTTGAAAGAGTCGCTTCATTGGCCATGTAGCCGGAATTGAACAGGAGTGCCGCGTCCTTGTTGTGGAGATCAGCAAGTTCGCGTTCGAGTTCGACGTGGTAGTGGGTGGTGCCTGCAATATTTCGGGTGCCGCCGGAACCAGCGCCCACATCTTCGAGTGCCCGGTGCATGGCGAACAAAACATCCGGGTGTTGGCCCATACCGAGGTAATCATTGGAACACCAAACTATGACTTCTTTTTCGGTGCCTCGACCGCGATAAAGCGCGCGGGGAAATCTGCCTTTGATTCGGCAAATATCAGCAAATTCTCGATAACGACCTTCGTGCTTCAGCACCTCCAAAGCATCTTCAAATTGCTTGATATAGGTGGTTTGGCTCATGCGTTCCCTATAGCGGCAAAATCGACATTTATCATTAGATTCAATTGCCGCTGGTTAATTCAATAGGATTGCGGACCCAACCAGGTTCATTCAATTGTCACGGTTAACGGCGGTACCTTGCAGTCTTTCTGCAGCTTCCCGTTTTTATCGATTTTGCATTTTTCATCTGACTTTTTGCTGACAGATGTTGAGGATTTTGCCGTTTTTTTGGAAGAGCCCGGGGCGGTGGTTGAAGCAATGCTTTCGGTCTCAGCCCTTTTGCCCGAACGCTTTCCAAACAGCGAAAATCCCTCAGCTTCATTTTCTTCGATGGCGGCTACTTGGCGCGGAATAGGTTTCAAAACAAAGCGCTCCCCAGCGTCGCTCATTTCGCCAACCGGCATCGGCTGACCGACAACAAAGCCAGTTCCATCCAGATCGTAAATGTCATCGCGGAAAGCCACAGTTCCATTGGAAGTGGGCCATGCCGTCAAGTAAGCCACGCGCAATTGCGGCGGGTCGATTATCTTCACATCCAGACGCTCCAGCGACTGCGCCAGCTCCTCAATTCTGCTTGGGTTAAAACCATCCTGACCGTTCAATATCCAATTCAAAAAAATTGCCACCTCTTGAACGCGTACACATCCTGAACTGTAAAACCGCGACCCCGATTGAAACAACTGGGGCTCCGGCGTGTCGTGCAAATAGATTCCGAATGGGCTGCTGAAATTTATTTTCGCCGTAGCCATGGCATTCTTGCCGCCCGGCTCCTGACGGAAGTGATAGTCATCGGCAACCGCAGTTGACCAGTCGACCTCGGCCGGATCAATCTCTGGTCCACCAAAACCTTTGAAGACCCTGATATTCATATCCTGCAATACCTTGGTGCCTCCGCTGAGCATTTTGGGAATGAGATCGCGCTCAATTATGGATGGCGGAGCATTCCAATAGGGATTGAAGTTTATATCCGAAATTGCAGTTATCACGACAGGCGTTGGCCTTTCAGGCCGACCGACGATGGCATTGTGTTTGGAAAAAACCCGGCCGTTGCTTACGGTTTCAATCTGCTGGGCAGGCACATTCACAACTATGTAGCGGTTTCCCAGACCTTTTGAATATTCTTCAATGCGGTAAATGTTGGCCCTAATAGTCGCCAATCTATCTGCGGCTGGAACGTTTAACTCGCGCAGTGTCGGTCCATCAACCTTCCCGGTGGCGGCCAAGCCGTGGTTTTGCTGGAAGCGCCTTACCGCATCCTTTGTGGCTGATGTATAGATCTCCGCAAACTCGCCCTCAACACCTTCCTTGCGCAGGTAGCCCTCGATGAATAGCCTCTGGTTGAGGATCGCAATTTTCGCTCCGGAATTACCCTTCTTGTAAGTGCCTTTTGGGACGGCTGGCCATCCGCCCGAGTCAACCATTGCGGCATATTTGTCCTCGGCAGCAAGGATGGTTTGGGAGCCATAGGGCGACAGCATCGGCGCCACATTTTCATCGGACACCACTTCGGTTTTCGTTGTGGCCTGCCCCTTGATTTCCGCCGAATGACCCGCAGCTGGCTTCACGACCTCCGGAACAGGCTTTCCTGCCTTGAGCAGGCGCCTTAATTTCCTTTTCTTTTCCGCCTGGATGGCGGCGTCAGATTGCTCAGCTTTGGCAACTGGCAAATGCAAAATTGGCAAACTGATCAAAACGGCCAAGGCAGCGCCCAGCACTCGCACCAAAATCACCTTACGAAACATAAAGAACTTCCAAAACATCATTGCCTCTTTGTCGAACCATACTCACCGAAATGTGAGGGGCTGAATCTGATTTTCTTGAATATACGCTTGTTTACCAGCCCAGGCACGACTCGTCAAAATCCTGCTTTGGTTCCGGATACCTGATAGCAGTGCAATTTGGGCAATAATCAAGGCAAATTTGGCACTAAATGTGATTTTGAACAAAAAAAGACCCTGCGACTTTTCAGCCACAGGGCTTTTAGGTGACGGTACGTTCCAGTTTTTTAGAGTCGATAGAGAATCTGGTCAGTCCAAAAGCGCTCCAGGCGGGTCAGCGCCTTGTTCAAGCGATCAAATTCGTCGGTGGACAGGCCAACGACTTCTTCAACAGCTTGCAGCTGGCGGTTGTAGAGCACATCAATGCGATCACGAATGGCTTGGCCCTTGGGCGTAAGCTTGACGCGGACAGAACGCTTGTCAGCGTTCGAGCGTTCATGATTGACGTAGCCTGACTCGACCAGCTTTTTCAAATTGTAGGAGACGTTGGACCCCTGATAGTGGCCGCGGGTTTTCAATTCGCCGGCGGTGAGTTCCGAGTCCGCTATGTTGAACAGCAGAAGAGCTTGAACCGGGTTTACCTCTGGTTCGCCCGAGCGTTCAAAATCATCCTTGATGACGTCGAGCAAGCGCCGATGAAGCCGCTCAATCAAAGTCAATGCTTCCAAGTAGCGTGTCTTAATTTCGTGTCGTCCTGCTGGCGGTTCTGCCGTCCGGACTCCCCCAAGTACTTGCGTATTCATGCCATCCACCTAACCCTGATATTGCGAGGCCGGATTCTTTTGTCCGTTCCTCTGGTATGGGCTAGAATACGCAGTTGGATTTAATACGTGCTGAATAGTCTCAGTAAATTTATCCTTATATTTTCTTGATTTTGGTGCTTTTTCAAAGATAGTTTATAGAGTCTTTTTTTCCTAAGTTAATTGTGGCACTGCCGAACGGGCGGTAACTGTTTATTGTGGTTAATGGGCACAGTTCGGTCGCTATTTTATAGGTCGGTCAACAGTTGACCACTATAACTGTTCAACTCTCGTGGATTTGTAAGAAGGTTTGCATGCCAGCTCCGTTTATCGCTCCCTGCTCCAGCTTTCCGAACACGCGCATGCGGCGGAACCGGAAATCCATGTGGTCACGGCAACTGGTCTCGGAAAATACTTTGGCGGTGGCGGATTTGATCTGGCCAATGTTTGTCATCGATGGTGAAAACACGCGCGACCCCGTGGCTTCAATGCCTGGAGTTGAGCGCTACTCGATCGACTTGGCTGTGGGAAAGGCCAGGGAGGCAGCGGACCTGGGCATTCCCGTGATTGCCTTGTTTCCAAACACCAAGCGCGAATTGAGAACGGATGATGGTCGGGAGGCCCTCAACAAAGACAATCTGATTTGCCGCGCGGTGAGAACTATCAAGGCAGCTGTTCCAAATATTGGCATTTTGTGCGACGTGGCACTCGATCCTTATACATCGCACGGGCACGATGGATTGATGGAAGGCGGAGAGATTATCAACGATGCTTCGGTTGAGGTTCTGGTGAAGCAGGCTTTGCTACAGGCTGACGCTGGTTGCGACATCATAGCTCCTTCGGACATGATGGATGGGCGTGTGCGCGCCATTCGCGACGCGCTGGAGGCGCATGGTCACCAGCAAGTTCAGATCATGGCCTACAGTGCCAAATTTGCTTCTGGATTCTATGGTCCATTTCGCGACGCTGTAGGTTCATCGGGCACGCTCAAGGGCGACAAGCGGACTTACCAGATGGACCCAGCCAACACAGACGAAGCCCTTCGCGAAGTGGCGCTTGACCTCAGCGAAGGGGCCGACATGGTGATGATCAAACCGGGCATGCCGTATCTTGATATCGTGGCGCGCGTCAAGCAGACGTTTGGTGTTCCAACCTTTGCTTATCAAGTGTCGGGTGAATACGCGATGCTGATGGCCGCAATTGAACGCGGTTGGTTGGATCCAAAGAAAGTCATTCCTGAAAGCCTGCTGGCTTTCAAGCGCGCCGGCGCCGATGGAATTTTGACTTATTTTGCACTGGACATCGCAAAGGATCTTCGGGGCTAACGATTAAGCCTGGCAATCAGGCTCGAAGTATCCCAGCGATTGCCACCCATTTTCTGAACCTCGGAATAGAATTGATCAACCAGCGCGGTAACCGGCAGGTGCGCGCCATTCTTGCGGGCAGCTTCGAGGCATATTCCCAAATCCTTCCGCATCCAATCTGCGGCAAAGCCGAAATCAAATTTCCCGGCGATCATTGTCTTGTGACGGTTTTCCATTTGCCATGAGCCTGCGGCGCCCTTGGAAATCACTTCAATCACATCCTCCATATTAAGTCCGGATTTCACTCCGAAATGTATGCACTCGGCCAAGCCTTGCACCAGACCGGCGATGGCTATTTGATTGCACATCTTGGCAGTTTGGCCAGCCCCTGCGGGGCCCAGCAGCTTTCGCATTTTTGAATAGCGAGTGATGAGTGGTTCGGCCCTATCGTAATCGACTTGCTCGCCGCCGCACATCACAGTTAATGCACCATTTTGAGCGCCAGCCTGGCCACCGGAAACAGGCGCGTCGACAAATCCGATTCCCCGCTTTTTTGCTTCCGCAGAAAGCTCCCGCGCAACGTCAGCCGATGCGGTTGTATGGTCCACAAAAATACTGCCGGGGCGCATGGTGTTGAAGGCGCCATTAGGGCCTATTGCAATCTCCCGCAGGTCGCTATCATTGCCAACGCACGCAAATACAAAACCGGCCTCGCGACTTGCCCCTGCCGGAGTGGCAGCAGACCTTCCCTTGTGTTGTTGTGTCCAATTTTGGGCCTTTTCGACTGTGCGATTGTAGACCGTCAGCTCAACATCACCGTTTTTTGCCAAATGCCCGGCCATTGGAAAGCCCATGACACCAAGGCCAATCCAGCTTGCTTTTATCGACATCACCTACTCCTGTTTATTTCCACTCTTAGTCTGGCGACCACGAAAATTCCAGCGCCGTTTCGAAGTCCCTTGCGTGAGGCGGGCAACCAGTTCTAATCTTCCGGCGAACAGGAAAACTGGGATTATAAATTGAGTATTGAACGACGGAATTTTCCCCAATTTTTTATAACCGCACCAGCCCCCTGCCCCTATTTGTCGGGGAGACTGGAGCGCAAGGTATTTACGCACCTGGTTGGGCAAGACGCACGATCACTCAACACCCAGCTTTCCCGTGGCGGGTTTCGGCGCAGTCAGAACATAGCCTACCGTCCGGCGTGCGATGGCTGCAGTGCCTGTGTGTCGGTTCGCGTGCCGGTCAATGACTTTGGTCTTACCAGGTCTTTTCGTCGAATTTTGGCGCGCAATTCGGATCTCACTGTCAGGGCCGTCCGGGCCAAAGCCAATGGCGAACACTATGGGATTTTCAGGGAATATATCGATGCCCGCCACAGCGAGGGTGGAATGGCAGAGATGAGCGTTCTCGACTTTGCCTCCATGATTGATGAGACCTTTGTTGACAGTCATTTGGTTGAATACAGGTTTCGTGCAACAGACAATGAGCTGGGAGAGCTTGCGGGAACAGTTTTGGTCGACATGCTGGAAGATGGTTTGTCGCTGATTTACAGCTTCTATGATCCGGCGCTGGAAAAGCGCAGCCTGGGAACTTTCATAATTCTGGACAATATCGCCCGAGCCCAAAAAATGGGGCTGAAATACCTGTACTTGGGTTATTGGGTTAATGGTTCTGCCAAGATGGAATACAAGGCCCGGTTTTTGCCGCAGGAACGCCTAACGCCTGATGGCTGGGTACTGCATAAAAGGAATGTTCACCAAAACTAGAAAACTGCGACATCGCTGAAATCAGCCATGAATATATCGTTAATAACTGGGCAGCTAGTATGCCGCGCCAGTATTGGAGTACATATGCGGCAGATTTGCCTTGAAGACCCGCTTAACGCTGTTCGAGTTTGCACCAGCTTTGCCGACGAGCTTGGCAGCATGGGCTATGAAATCCAAACCGGGACGAGCCTTGTTGACTTAAGCGAATTGAAGCGCAGTGCGCGGAACGAAGGGTTGTCGCCGTTCTTCGATCCGGAAATATGCAATCTGACTCCAGATCGGATTTTCTGGCTTAGCGTTTCATCGCGTGACGGGAAAATTGCGGGACTTCAGGCTTTCCGTTTTGATCAAGTTGAAACCAGTCTTGCCGACTGGGGGCCTTCTTATATCATCGGGCTCTATATGCGACGCCAGGAAATGTTGGTGCCAACTTTTGCCAGGCCACCCAAAGGCAGCATTGCAGAAAACATACGTGGACGACTGGCCTATAGTGGCGAGTTCTGGGTAGACCCACAAGTCCGCAATCGGCGGTTCATGGAATGCTTTTCTCGCCTCGGAATTGTACTGAGCCACATCAAATGGAATCTGGATTCAGTTTGGGGGATCTGCAGTAATCGCATGGCAGTCAATGGCCTTCCAAATCGCATGGGCTTCGCCCATTTGGAAAAAGGATTTCTTGCCTGGCAGTGGAGTTCAGAAGGTATTGATCCTGTTGAATGGCTGGCCATCTCAGAGCGCACATCAATTGAACGCATGATCAACGAGACCACAAGGAATGGCGACAGCAAGAGTCAGCCGGAAAAGCTTCAATTCAGCGAACCAGCCTAGAATTGGCTAAATGACTTGAATGTCGACAGCCGCAATTTCACTTAGAACACATACACTTGTGCCAACTTTGGTGCTCAGTTTTGGAATGACGATTCGCTGATATGGTACCCAGCGTGTGATATTGTCAGGTGTTCGGAGGGCGGCGATTACATGGTCGTACCGCGGTCGCCCAGTTTTCAACACGTGGGCATAAGCCTCGCTCACGATCACATCATAGGAACCACCATTTCTGCAAGGGTATGATGCCGGTGAAAGGCCATAGAACTTGGCGATGGCAGAACGCGCGCCGATGTTCATCACACGGAACCGTTTCAATTCTTCATCGAAAACGCATTCGATACCGCTTTCAGGCGACACAGCCTGGTCCTGCCATGCCCGTTTGAGGCTGGGAGGCAGATACATTCCCTTCGGATCATATTCTTTGATAAAAGTGTGTTGGGTGAGATAGATTTCGCTCTTGCCGATAATTTCTTCAATTCTTGCGACCGCAATTTTTGTGTTGGCATACGATTCTTCAAACCAGCCAGACAAATTGAACCGGAGAACTATTAGGGTGCTAGCCTTTGGCAACCAGTTGAGGGCCAGGTAGAGCGAAGCGAAACAAGGTGAGAACGCCGACCACTTGATCTCGGTGCCAAACGTTCCAGTTGTAATTCTTACAGCACCTTCGCGATTGAATTGACCATTCTCGAATTCCGCCGCTGTATATTCAACGGGCGAGTCTGGTAGCTTCCGACCGTCTCTGATCCAAAATCTGTAACCAGGCATGACCCATTTACAACCTCACATTTTGTGCCAGTTTTCGTCAGAAGTGCCGGTTGCAACTTTAATACCATGTTTTTTAACACTTATACTCTAGGTAGCACTAAGTAACCGATAAGTTAACGATAAAGGTAAAATATTTACAACCTACGGAAATTGTGAATTAATCAGGTTCAGTTGTCTTGATTTGTCTGTGCTTTGCGGGGGGCTGTATGAATAAAATTCAAAATATGGTGACGGCCGGACAAGCCAGCCTGCTTGATATGAAGCAGGGATCCGGGGGAGCAGTTTTCCATCGCGACTTCGCGCCTTGGCATTTTCCGATGGTCAATGATCGCAAAAGAAACGAAACGATTGAAAAGGCTGTCGAAAAAAGCAACCCCAGGGGGAAAATAGTTGTTGAGATAGGCACAGGCGTCGGCCTTGTCGCGCTGCTTTTTGCAAAACACGGCGCGGAGCGTGTAGTGACCTGTGAAATGAACCAAAATCTGGCATCGACCGCCAGCGAAATCATTTCCAAAACCCCCTACAGCACGCGTATTGAAGTCATCTATGCCTCCTCGACGGAAGCGATTGCGCACGGACTGCTGCCTTTCAACCCGGATATCATTTTTACAGAAACCCTGGATTGCGGCGTGGTTGGGGAAGGATTTGTTCAGATTGCGCGGGACATCGCCAAGCTGGCGGGACCTGAGACAAATATTATGCCGGTCAACGTCCGGCAACGTGCGATTGTCGTTGACAGCAGTGCAATCGCTGATCTCAACCGGACGAGCGCTGTTTGCGGCTTCGATCTACAGGCCCTCAACCGCTACTCAACCAGGAACTACTTTCCAGTTCACTCGGAGCTGCACAAGCATCGTTATCTCACTGAGTCGCAGATTGTTCGTGACTACAGATATGTTGGTGGGCATGAGGCTGAATTGGTTCCTGTCACTGCTCTTGAGAACGGAACTGCGCACGGATTACTGAGCTGGTTTGAGGCCAATTTTGGTGGCGCCACGGTTACCAATGAGCCTTTCAGCAAAAGCCACTGGCATCAGGCATTTCACCCCCTGCAAAATGAAATTTCGGTGCGAGCTGGCCAGGAACTCAATCTCTGCATTGATGACGGCGGATTTGCCAGTATTCTGCCTAGCTGAATTTGTTGATCTTCGGGAAACCCTTGGGCGGAAGCCTGCCGGCTTGCGCGCGCTCGCCTATCCATTCTTTGAGGTCAGTTACATTCCAGGTGCGGCCGGACGCATCGAGCCAGGAGAGACCCTCCTTCAAGTTGAATGAACGGGCATCGGATAGCCCGCCATCCTTGTATTTCTGCATACGCACACCTTTGCCGCGGGACATTTCTGGCAGCTCTGAAAGCTTGAAAACGTTGAGTTTACGATTTTCACCAATCGTTGCGACGTAATTGTCATTTTCGTTTACGGCCACGCATACCTGGGCTTCGATTGGAGCTTTTATGTTGAGGACCTGCTTGCCCTTACGGGTGTTGGCCACGCATTCGTCTTCAAGCACAATGAAGCCATCGCCTTCGGTTGAGGCCAGCAGGCGTTTTGTTCCGGGTACATGAACGAAAAGTGCTACAATGGTATCGGTTGAATCCAGTTCTGCGAGAAGCCGCACGGGTTCGCCGTGACCGCGACCGCCAGGCAGTTTGCCCGCTTCAAGCGTGAAGAATTTTCCGGATGATGAAAAGAGCATGATCTTGTCAGTCGAAAGTGCGTTGAATACGAACTTGCCTTGATCGCCATCCTTGTAGGCCAGCGTGGACGTATCTTCGATGTGACCTTTCATGGCCCTGATCCAGCTCTTTTCGCTGCAGACGATTGTGACGGGTTCCTTCTCGATCATGGACTGTTCGAGGTCGAGATCAATTTCGGGTGCTTCAGCGAAATCAGTACGGCGCTTGCCGAGTGGAGTTTTCTTGCTGAATTTCTCCTTGACCGACTTGATCTCTTCCGCGATTGCCTGCCACTGTTCATCTTCAGACTTGAGCAACGCGTTCAGGCCTTTTTGTTCTTTGGTGAGATTGCTGTTTTCAGTACGGATTTCCATTTCTTCGAGCTTCCGCAAAGCGCGGAGCCGCATGTTGAGGATTGCTTCTGCCTGGTTGTCAGTCAGCTTGAAACGCTTGATGAGTGCGGGTTTTGGCTCATCATCTTCACGAATGATGAGGATGACCTCATCGAGGTTCAGATAGGCTATGAGATAGCCGCCGAGAATTTCCAGGCGCCGGGCGATTTCGGCAAGGCGGAAATTCGTGCGCCGAACCAAAACAGCCTTGCGGTGATCAAGCCATTCGCGCAGCACTTCGGCGAGCGACATGACCTTCGGAACCTTGCCACCGGAGAGCACGTTGAGATTGAGCGGTATGCGACCTTCAAGCTCAGTGTTGCGGAACATCTGTTCCATCATCAGCGTTGGGTCGACAGTGCGGGTTTTTGGTTCCAGCACAATTCGAATATCTTCAGCCGATTCATCCCTTATGTCGCCCAACAACTGCAGCTTCTTCGCATTGAGCAGTTCGGCGCATTTTTCAATGAGGCGGCTTTTTTGCACGAGATAGGGAATTTCGGTGATAACGATTTGCCAGCCGCCACGGCCTAGGTCCTCGGTGGTCCAGCGGGCGCGAACACGAAAGCCTCCCCTGCCCGTCCTGTAGGCTTCGACAATTGAGGCGCGGTCATCGATAACAATGCCGCCGGTTGGAAAATCCGGGCCCACCACAAACTGAGTTAGTTTCTCAACTCCTGCGTTGGGGAACTTGATGAGATGCAACGCGGCGTCACAGAGTTCGGCAGCGTTGTGGGGCGGGATCGACGTTGCCATGCCGACCGCGATGCCGGTGGAGCCGTTCGCCAACAGGTTTGGGAAAGCGCCCGGCAATACGACAGGCTCTTGCACCGTGCCATCATAGTTCGGGCGAAAATCAACTGTATCTTCGTCGAGATTCTGAAGCAGCAACTTTGCCACTTCGGTCATGCGGGCCTCGGTGTAGCGATAGGCAGCAGCGCTATCGCCATCCACGTTGCCGAAATTCCCTTGGCCGTCGATCAGCGGATAGCGCGAGGAAAAATCCTGCGCCAGACGCACCAGCGCATCGTAGATCGACTGGTCACCATGGGGGTGGTAGCCGCCCATGACATCGCCGACAATTTTGGCCGACTTCTTGAACGCAGTGCCGGGATCAAGCCGCAGCAGTTGCATGACATGCAGCAGCCTACGGTGGACCGGCTTCAGGCCATCGCGCACGTCCGGCAGCGCCCGGTGCATGATTGTTGACAGGGCATAGGCTAGGTAGCGCTCTTCCAGCGCCTCTCGAAGCTGGATGGGCTCAACTTTGCTCGGTTCTTCCGGCGGTGGCTGGGGGCGCTTGCTCATGATTCGTAGCAGTATAGCAGCGCTATCAAACGCGCTGCACTAACACCTTGCAAATAGGCTTCTTTCCCCAAATTTGATCGGCAGCGCGCCGCACCGCGATCCTGACGGTTTCAGCCACGGTGCCGTCATCTTTACGGCGAGGTTTGGGAATTGAGTCAAAGGCATCTTCAGCGGCGTCCAGAAGCTCGGCTTCGAGGCCCGCTGGCAAACCGTCACAGGTTATCTGGACGTCATCGGCCAGATTGTGTTTTTCATCCAGGGCCAGGGACAGGAACACCATGCCTACCATGGAGGCCTTGCGGCGTTGCTTGGCTGGACCATCCTCGGCGGGAACGATTAACTTCCCATCAACATGCAATCTGCCGCAGGAAACTTCATCGGTGTTTTCCAATTTACCGGGGCAAAGGCGCATCAAGTTTCCGTCGACGGGCACCAATGCCTGGGGAATGCCACATCTCAGTGCAAATTTGGCGTGCGCGCGGAGATGGCGGGCTTCACCATGCATGGGAACCAGCGCCTTTGGTTTCAACCAATCATACATCACGCGAAGTTCATCCTGGCGGGGGTGGCCTGAGGCATGCACCAGTGCGTCATCAGCGGTAATTACATCTATATCCAACTTGGCCAGATTGTTGTGAACGAGGGAAACCTCTTTCTCGTTGCCGGGAATTGTGCGCGACGAGAAGATAACAACATCGCCCTTCTCGAGAGCGATGTTGGGATGCTGATCTTCTGCTATGCGGGAAATTGCGGCGCGGGGTTCGCCTTGGCTTCCGGTGCAAAGCAACAGGATCTTGTTGACGGGAAGATAACCGAATGACTCTTCATCCAGAAATTCTCCTGCGTCTCTGAGGTAACCACAAGAACGGGCGGCTTCGATGGTATTGCGCATGGCCCGGCCGGCAAGCACAACCTCGCGGCCACAGGCACGGGCGGCGCGCACAGCTGAAGCCACGCGTTCCACATGGGAGGCAAAGGTTGTTATGGCGACGCGGCCTTTGGCGTGTTTCACAATATCTGCAATCGTTGCGGCCACATCCCTTTCTGATGGCGAGAAGCCTTCGCGAAGTACATTGGTCGAGTCGCAGATCAGCGCGTCAACGCCTTCCGCGCCAATTTCACGGAAACGCTCTTCATCCATGCCTGCCCCAAATGTGGGCGTGCGGTCTATTTTCCAGTCGCCGGAGTGCATGACAGTGCCATATTTGGATTTGATCAGCAGTGCGCAGGATTCAGGGATGGAGTGGGTCACATTTACGAATTCGAGTTCATAGGAACCGACCTTGAATTTGCCACCCAAGGGGATGATGTGAACTTTCACATCTTCATCAAGCCCGTGCTCCTTCAGCTTGTTGTTGAGTAGAGCGGCGGCGAAGGGGGTGCAGTAAACAGGGCATTTCAGTTGGGGCCAGAGCCACGGCACACCACCAATGTGGTCTTCATGAGCATGGGTGAGAACGAGACCTGAAAGCTTCTTGCGGTTTTTGGCGATGAAGGAAACATCGGGCAATACGACATCAATGCCGGGTTCTGCGTCTTCACCGAATTTCACCCCGAGATCGACCATCAACCATTCGCGGGCATCATCCGACCCTACGCCATAGCAATAGCAGTTCATCCCAATTTCGCCGGTTCCGCCCAGAGGCAGCATCACCAGGTTTTTGTCGTGGGCAGTCTTCTTTTTCGGGCTCATCTTTTTCCTAATCGGATTTGCTCTATTTCGGCAAAGCGCACTTCGCCTGCGTGAATTGACTTCTGTTTGCCGTCGGGGGTGGTCATAAGCAATGCGCCATCAGGGGCAATGCCGTCAAACCGCCCCTCCAAGCCGTCAACCCAGACACCCTGGCCGACGCCAGCAGCGCGCTCCAACCAAGCGGCACGAATTGCGGTGAATCCCATGCTCTCGTCCCAAACCTGCAACCATTTGGTTAGAATTGAGGCAAGTAGTTCAAGTGTTGAATCGGGCGCAAACTGGGGTCCAAGAGCGGCCACAGGATAAGGAGTTGCCTCAGGTGCATGCGCCAAATTGATGCCGCAGCCAAGGGCGATGCAAGTTGGCTCGGTTGCAACGACCTCTGCCAGAAGACCGCAGAACTTGGCACCCTCCAGGAGCGCGTCGTTCGGCCATTTCAAAGAGAGGCGCGCCGTTGGGAGCAGTTTTGAAGCCAACTCGTGTACGGCAATCGCGGCCACGAAACTGATTTGAGCTGCGTGTTGGGCCGCAACCGCAGATTGGAAAAGGTGGGTGACATAAAGATTACCAGGTTCCGAAACCCAGGTGCGGCCCAGCCTGCCACGACCCCCGGTTTGTTCATCTGCCCATATCCACAGCGGACCCTTGTCACCGGCATCAGCCAAACGGCGGGCCTCCGCATTGGTTGAATCAATACGCTCAAAATGGATGATGCGGTGACCCGGGGGGAGTTTCAATAGAGCGATTGCGCGGCGGAGGCCGCAAGCGTTGTGAGGTAATTGGCAAAGCCTACAAACAACAGCGCAAAGGCGCCGCCGGCGTAGGCCACCCATTTAATTTCACCATCCATCGCATCAAACTTTTCGGCGGGATCATCGAAGTAGATAATCTTCACGATGCGCAAGTAATAGTAAGCGCCGACGACACTGGCGACCACGCCGATGATGGCAAGGGCGAAAAGGTTTGCCTTAATCGCAGCGAGGAAGACGAAATACTTTCCAAAGAAACCGGCCAACGGCGGAATACCCGCAAGAGAAAACATCAGCATCGAAAGCACAAAAGCCAAGCCCCGGTGATTGCGGGCGAGGCCTGCGAGGTCGGATATCTGCTCAACGTGTTCACCCTTGCGGCGCATGGCCAATACGCAGGCAAAAACACCTATGGTGGAGATCAGGTAGATCATCATGTAGAGAATAACGCCCTGGATACCTTGCTGGCTGCCAGCAGCCAATCCCACCAAGGCAAATCCCATGTGGCCGATTGAGGAATAGGCCAACAGGCGCTTGATATTGTTTTGGCCGATGGCAGCGAATGCGCCCAGCACCATGGAGGCGATTGAAACGAACACGAGGATTTGCTGCCATTCCGCGACGACGGCGGCGAATGGCGAAACCATAACCCGCATGAACAGCGCCATGGCGGCAACCTTGGGGGCAGCGGCGAAGAAGGCGGTGACCGGCGTTGGAGCGCCCTCGTAAACATCGGGCGTCCACATGTGGAATGGCACGGCCGAGACCTTGAAAGCGAGGCCAGCAATTATGAACACCAGGCCGAAGGTGAGGCCCAAGGTGGAACCGCCTGTGGCGAGGGCTGCTGCGATTTGAGGGAAAGTTGTGGTTCCGGTGAATCCGTAAACCAGCGAAGCACCATAGAGCAACATGCCGGACGACAGGGCCCCAAGAACGAAGTACTTGAGGCCCGCTTCGGATGACCTGGCGCTATCGCGATTGAGTGCCGCCACCACATAAAGCGACAGGGACTGAAGTTCGAGGCCCATATAGAGTGAGATGAGATCATTGGCTGAAATCATCATCATCATGCCGACGGTGGCAAGCATCACAAGGATCGGATATTCGAAGCGCGCCATCTTCACGCGCTTCATGAAATGCGTGGACAGGACAATGGCTATAGCTGAGCCAAACAGGGCCATGGCTTTCATCACGCGGGCAAAAGTATCAACGATGAATGTACCGCCGAAGGCACTTGTTTTGCCTTCGCCCGTGAAAATCACAAGTGCGGCTACGAGGCCTAAGGAAACAATTGCTCCAATGGTTACGTGATCATTGGCGTCATCCTTCTTGAACACGCCATACATGAGCAAAGCCATAGCCAGAATTGCGAGCAAAACTTCCGGGAGGGCTGCTGCGGCGTCATAATTTTGCAAGAAATACATGGGGGACAGCCTTATTGCAGCGAAACGGTTTGAACCGTTTTCAAGAGATTTGCCACGGAAGCGCCAAACACATCCAGGATGGGTGATGGGTAAACGCCGAAGAATATGGTGAGAACCACGAGGGGCGCCAAAGTCATAACCTCGCGTGGTGTCATGTCAACGATGTGCGCAAGCGATGATTTTTCCAATTTGCCAAACACCACACGGCGATACAGCCAGAGCGCATAACAAGCCGAAAGAATGACGCCCGTTGTGGCGAGGAAGGCGACCCAGGTGTTGGCTTGGAATGTGCCGAGCAAAACCAGGAATTCACCGACAAATCCGGAAGTTCCGGGCAGGCCCACATTTGCCATGGTGAACAGCATGAAAGTGAATGCGTAGAGCGGCATGCGTTGGACCAGGCCGCCATAGGCAGCGATTTCACGCGTGTGCATACGGTCATAGACAACACCCACGCAAAGGAACAATGCGCCGGAGACCAGGCCGTGTGAAATCATCTGGAACAGCGCTCCATCAATGCTCTGCTGCGTCATGGCGAATATGCCCATGGTCACAAACCCCATATGGGCGACTGATGAATAGGCGATCAGCTTTTTCATGTCCTCCTGCATGAGAGCCACGAGGGACGTGTAGATGATGGCCACCACCGAGAGGACGTAGACGAAATTCTGGAAATACAGGCTGGCATCAGGAAACATTGGGAGAGAGAAGCGGAGGAAGCCGTAGCCGCCCATTTTCAAGAGGATTGCAGCGAGGATTACGGATCCTGCTGTTGGAGCTTCAACGTGGGCGTCCGGCAACCATGTGTGGACTGGCCACATCGGCATTTTGACTGCGAAGGACGCGAAGAAGGCGAGCCACAGCCAGATTTGCATTTCGGCCGGAAAGCCAGGACTGCGCGACAAGAGCTGTATGATATCTGTGGTGCCTGCCTGCCAATACATGGCGATGATGGCAATGAGCATCAACACGGAACCGAGCAGCGTATAGAGGAAGAATTTGAAGCTTGCATAGACGCGGCGCTGTCCACCCCACACGCCAATGATCAAGAACATGGGGATCAGGCCAGCTTCGAAGAAGACATAGAACAGAACCATGTCGAGCGCGCAGAATACGCCGATCATCAGGGTTTCGAGCACCAGAAACGCGATCATGTATTCGCGCAGACGTTTTTCCACATGCCAACTTGCCAAAATGCAGATCGGCATCAGGAGTGTGGTGAGGATGACGAAGAGCATGGAAATGCCGTCAACGCCCATTTGGTAGGATGCAATGCCGCCCAGCCATTCGCGGCGCTCGACGAATTGGAAGCCGGAGGAAGCAGAATCGAAATTTACCCAGATAAGGAGCGAGATCAGGAAGGTGGCAATCGTGGTCCACAGCGCGGTCCAGCGAATGGTGCGCCTGGAGACCGCATCCTCACCACGCGCAATCAAGATGAACGCGACACCGATCAATGGCGCAAAAGTAACAAAGGAAAGGAGCATCAGTGCGATCCCCCGAAGGTAAACCAGGACACAAGCGCTGCAACTCCAATCAGCATGGCAAAGGCATAGTGATAGACAAAACCAGTTTGCAATCTGACGACGCCACGGGTCACATCGACAACGCGGGCAGAAACCCCGTCGGGGCCCATACCATCAATTACAAAGCCATCGCCTTTCTTCCACAAGACGCGACCGAGCCACATGGCAGGGCGCACAAACAGGAAATCGTAGGCTTCATCGAAATACCACTTGTTGAGCAAAAACTGGTACAGCGGCCAATTCATCTGGGCCAGTCTCTTAGGCAACGCCGTGTTGCGGATGTAGAAAAGGAAGGCCAGCAGGAAACCTACTACCATCACAATGAACGGTGACCAAACAACCCATTCTGGCACATTGTGCATTTCGTGAATGATTTCATTATCAGGAGCACGGTAGATGGCCGAACCCCAGAACAGCGCCTCTTCGTGGCCGATGAAATAGGGCGCGAAAACGAAACCAGCCAACAAAGCGCCCGCCGCCAAAATGTAAAGCGGCACCAGCATAACGTTCGGGCTTTCATGAATGTGGGATTGCACCTCGGCGTCAGCGCGTGATTTGCCATTGAAGGTCATGAAGGCCAGCCGCCAGGAATAGAATGAGGTGCAGAGAGCGGCGACCACGAGCAACGTGAACGCGAACGTGTTGTTGCCGGCGAAGGAGCTTTCGATAATGGCATCCTTCGAATAGTAACCGGCTGTGAATGGAAAACCCGTCAGCGCCAGATTGCCGATCACCATCAAAATCCAGGTCTTCTTGATGTGAGGCGCAAGGCCACCCATTTTGCGCATGTCCTGCTCGCCAGACATGGCATGGATCACCGAGCCCGACCCCAGGAACAGCAAGGCCTTGAAAAAAGCGTGGGTAAAAAGGTGGAAAATGGCCACTCCATAGGCCCCAAGGCCCAACGCCACAAACATGTAACCCAATTGCGAACAGGTTGAATACGCGATGACGCGTTTGATATCGTTTTGGACGAGGCCAACGGTTGCCGCAAAGAACGCGGTGATCGCACCGACAATGACGACGAATTCCTTGGCGTGGGGCGCCAGCTCATAGAGGGGCGAAAGACGCGCTACCAGGAATACACCAGCCGTTACCATGGTTGCGGCGTGGATGAGGGCTGATACCGGCGTTGGACCTTCCATCGCGTCTGGCAGCCATGTGTGCAGCAGGAATTGGGCGGATTTGCCCATGGCACCCATGAACAGAAGCAAGCAGAGAACCGTGAGGGCATCGAAATCCCAACTCAGGAAATGCAATGTCTTGCCAACGGCTGCAGGGGCAGCGGCAAAGATTGTATCCAGTTCAATGGATTGGAACATGTAGAAACAGCCGAAGATGCCGAGCGCAAAACCGAAGTCACCAACGCGGTTAACAACGAAAGCCTTGATGGCGGCGGCATTGGCCGACTCTCGCGTGTACCAGAAGCCGATAAGCAGATAGGACATGAGCCCCACACCTTCCCAGCCGAAAAACATCTGCAGCAGGTTGTCGGATGTCACCAACATCAACATGGCGAAAGTGAACAGCGAGAGGAACGCAAAGAAGCGTGGCTGATGCTCGTCGTGACTCATGTAGCCCAGCGAATAGACATGAACGAGGGCCGATATGGTATTAACCACAACAAGCATGACGGCGGTGAGCGTATCAATGCGAAGGGTCCAATTTGCCGAGAGTGTTCCCGAATTCACCCAACGGAGAACTTCAACCTTCACGTCATGGCCATCATGGAGGAAGCCATAGAAGACAATCCATGACAGCACGGCAGAAATACACAGCAGGCCCGTGGTCAAGTACATCGGCCAGGCAGGGCCTTCATAGTGCCCATGATGATCGTCATGGGTGTGGTCAGTTTGCGCATGTGCTGTATGATCACCATAGACATCGGCGTCGCTGCCCATGTTCTGGAATGCTTTGGTGCCTGCAAGCCCGGCGATGAGAGCGCCAATGAGGGGAAGGAAGACGATGGCCTGATACATGGTTTGCGCGTCAGCCCTTCATGAGATTGATGTCTTCCACCGCGATCGAACCGCGGTTGCGGAAGTAGGTTACGAGAATAGCCAGGCCGATGGCTGCTTCACCGGCAGCAACGGTCAGAATGAGAAGGGCGAACACCTGGCCCACAAGATCGTGCAATGCCGTGGAGAAGGCCACGAGATTTATATTCACCGCGAGCAGCATGAGCTCAATCGACATCATGATGACGATCACGTTCTTGCGGTTGAGGAAGATGCCGAAAATGCCGATGGTGAAGAGAATGGCAGCGATAGTGAGATAATGTGAGAGACCGATTGTCATTTCTATATCCCCTGCCCGGGTTCAACTTTGCGAATTTCGATTGCAGTGGCCGGGGTGCGGGCAACCTGGGTTGATATATCCTGACGCTTGACGCCTTGTTTGTGGCGAAGCGTCAGTACGATTGCGCCAATCATGGCAACCAGAAGTACAAGTCCGGCGGCCTGGAAGTAATAGACGTATTTGGTGTAGAGAATTTGGCCCAGCGCTTCGGTGTTAGAGAGGCCACCAGTGGAGGGCGAGGCGGCAACTGCAATGCTTTCAGGGGCAATGGCCCAGGACGTCAACACCAATGCCAATTCAACGAGCACGATAAGACCTATGGTGCCGCCGATGGGGAGATAGTTCAACATGCCCTGGCGGAGTTGGACGAAATCCACATCGAGCATCATAACGACGAAAAGGAACAATACCGCGACGGCGCCGACATAAACGACGACCAGGATCATGGCGAGGAATTCGGCGCCCAGCAAAATGAAAAGCCCAGCTGCGTTGAAGAAACACAGAATGAGAAACAGTACGGAGTGCACCGGGTTGCGCGACGAGATCACCATCACAGCCGAGGCTATGGCCACACTGGCGAAGAGGTAAAAGAAGAGAGCTGCTATCATGTTATCTCTCCATTACCTGTAAGGTGAATCCAGCGCGATGTTCTGCGCGATTTCACGTTCCCAGCGGTCGCCGTTGGCCAGGAGTTTTTCCTTGTTGAAGAGGAGTTCCTCGCGGGTTTCCGTGGCGTATTCGAAATTTGGTCCTTCCACGATGGCGTCAACCGGGCAAGCTTCCTGGCAGAAGCCGCAATAGATGCATTTCACCATGTCGATGTCATAGCGCGTGGTGCGCCTGGTGCCGTCGTTGCGGCGAGGGCCTGCTTCAATGGTGATAGCCTGGGCCGGGCAAATGGCTTCGCAGAGCTTGCAGGCAATGCAGCGCTCTTCGCCATTGGGATAGCGGCGCAAGGCATGTTCACCGCGGAAGCGAGGGCTCAGCGGGCCCTTCTCATGGGGGTAATTCAGGGTTGCTTTGGGGGCCACAAAATACTTCAACGCCAGCCAGGTGGCTGAAACGAACTCTTTGAGAAAAAGGGCGCGGGCTGCTTGCTCAAGTTTCATCTGTCATTCACCCAAACATTTTCCAGATACGATCGCCAAAAAAGAAACCTATGACCGGCATCAATACCAGACTTTGCAGTTTTATGATGTTCATGATGCGCTTGGGATCGATGCCTTGCTGGCCCGTAACCTTGGCCTCTTCATAACGCCAGCTGAGAGTTGGATAGATCATGCGCTGAACGGCGATGTATTCCACAAAACCGATGATGAGGAATAGCAATGCTGCGATCGCGCTCATGGCAGCCATCCAAAGGTTACGAGCGCTGCTGATGTGACCACCACCCAGCCCAATGAAAGAGGGAGAAACACTTTCCAACCCAGGCGCATGAGCTGGTCATAGCGATAGCGGGGAACAATTGCCTTCACCATGCCGAACATGAAAAACACGAAGAACAGCTTGCCGAGGAACCAGAATACGCCGGGAATCCAATTCAGCGGGGCAACGTCAATGATGGGCAACCAGCCACCCAAAAACAGAATGGTTGTCATGGCGCACATCAGTGTGATGGCAACGTATTCGCCGAGCATGAACAGCAGGTATGGCGTGGAGGAATATTCCACCATGAAACCGGCCACGAGTTCTGACTCTGCCTCGACGAGATCAAACGGCGGGCGATTGGTTTCCGCCAGCGCTGAAATGAAAAACACGACGAACATCGGAAAGAGCGGAATGAAATACCAATCGAGCACCGAGTTGGGCATGCCAAGCATGGTGCCGAGGCCGGTTTTCTGGGTGAGCACAATATCTGTCAGGTTCAGCGAGCCAGCGCACAACAGCACCGTAATAATGACGAAGCCGATTGAGACTTCGTAGGACACTATTTGTGCAGCTGAACGGAGCGCTGAAAGGAACGGATATTTTGAGTTTGAGGCCCAGCCACCCATGATGATGCCGTAAACGCCAAGCGATGAGAGCGCGAACAAATAGAGAATACCGACATTAATATTGGCCACTTCCCAACCTTCAGCAACCGGCACCACGGCCCAGGCTGCAAGTGCCAAGGCGGCAGTGACGATGGGTGCCAGCACGAATACGCCTTTGTTGGCGCCGTCCGGAATGATGACTTCCTTGAATACGAATTTCAGCAAGTCGGCGAAGGACTGCAGCAGACCCCAGGGGCCAACCACGTTGGGGCCACGCCGCATTTGTACGGCGGCCCAAACTTTGCGATCAGCATAGATCAGGAATGCAACCACAATGAGCAAGGCTGTGAGCAATGCAACACTTTGCAGAACAATCAAACCAACGAAAAGCACCATTTCATTCATGCTGCTACTCCGCCGCCTGCAGTTTTCTGCTGTTTTTCAGAGTTGAACATTCTGCCATGGTTTTGGAAGCTCGTGCGATGGGGTTGGTCATGTAGAAGTCTTTGACCGGCGAAGCGAATGGCTCGCTTGTAACTTTGCCTTCGCCACGGCCAAGCTCGGATAACGCGGCGGCATCGGCCGGGAAACGCTGATCAAGGGCGGCAAGATGGGGGGCTACGGCATACATGGCGCGACGGAGTTCGTCCATGTTGTTCCACTTTTGGGTAGCGCCGAGTGTTTCTGAGAACGCCCGGAGAATGGCCCAGTCTTCCTTTGCGTCACCTGGCGGAAAGGCCGCGCGGGTTGTCATCTGCGGGCGGCCTTCGGTGTTAACGTAGGTCACGGATTTTTCGGTGTAGGCGGCAGCCGGCAGGATGACATCGGCGCGGTGTGCACCCGCATCGCCGTGGGTTCCCATGTAAACCACAAAGGTGTCGCCCCAGGCGTCAGTGTTGATTTCATCGGCGCCGCCGAGGAACAGAACATCGAGTGACTTGTTGCGGGCGGCTGCGAGAATTCCGGCGGTGTTTTTGCCATCGACGCCCGGCAGGGCACAGACATCCAATGCGCCTACACGGCCTGCAGCGGTATGGAGAATGTTGAAGCCATTCCAATCACCCCGCACGACGCCGATAGCGGCAGCGGCTTTGGCAACGAGGGCCAAGACTGCGGCTCCATCGGGCCTGGCAATCGCACCTTGGCCGATGATGAACATGGGCTTTTGGGCTTTTGCCGGCGGATGTTCGGCCAGTTTGGCCACCGTTTCAGCGCCGGCACCCATGTAGTGATATTTGTATGTGAGGTCGGCCTGCTCACCAATCACACCGATGGCGCAGCCGCCCCTCAGGGCGCGCTTTCTGATGCGGGCATTGAGGACCGGCGCCTCGAGGCGGGGGTTGGTGCCGATGAGCAATATGGCGTCAGCTTCCTCTATGCCGGCAATGCCCGAATTGAAGATGTAGCCGGCGCGACCGCCAAGCTCGCCAAGAGATGTTCCATCCTGGCGGCAGTCAATGTTTTGAATGCCGAGGGAAAGTGCGAGCTGCTTCCATGAGAAGGCTTCTTCGGCGCCGACGAGATCACCCAGGATAATTCCCATCCGTTCAGGTTTCGACGCTTTCACGCGTTGGGCAATGCGGCTGAAGGCTTCGTTCCATGAGGCGGGGCGGAGCTTGCCAAATTCTTTGATGTAGGGCTGGTCAAGGCGTTGGGCCTTGAGGCCGTCCCACACGAAACGGGTTTTGTCTGAAATCCATTCCTCGTTCACATCCTCATGGGTGCGCGGCAGGATGCGCATGACTTCGGAGCCACGGGCATCAACGCGGATATTGGAGCCCACGGCATCCATCGCATCGATTGTTTCTGTCTTGCGAAGTTCCCAAGGCCTGGCCTTGAACTCGTATGGAGCAGATGTGAGAGCACCTACAGGGCACAGATCAATCACGTTGCCCTGCAACTCGCTGGTCATGGCTTGCTGCAAATAAGTGGTGATTTCCACGTCTTCGCCACGACCGGTGAGGCCAAGCTCTTCGACGCCTCCCACTTCGGTGGAGAAGCGCACGCAACGTGTGCATTGAATGCAACGGGTCATTTCGGTCTTGACCAACGGGCCGATATATTTGTCTTCCACCGAGCGCTTGTTTTCGATGAATCGATTGGTGGATTTGCCATAGGCCATGGCCTGATCCTGCAAATCGCACTCGCCACCTTGATCACAAATCGGGCAATCCAAGGGGTGGTTGATGAGCAGGAATTCCATCACCCCTTCGCGAGCCTTTTTGACCTGCGGGGTGCGGGTGAAAACTTCTGGCGGCTCGCCATTCGGACCAGGGCGCAAATCATTTATCGACATGGCACATGAGGCCTGCGGCTTCGGTGTGCCCTTGACTTCAACGAGGCACATCCGGCAATTGCCAGCAATCGACAACCGCTCGTGGAAGCAAAAGCGTGGCACTTCGGCGCCTGCCTGCTCGCAGGCCTGCAAAAGCGTGGTGCCGCTTTCGATCTCATGTACTACGCCGTCTATGCTGATCTTTGGCATTTGCTCTACTCCGCCGCGTGGCGCACGGCGCCATCGTGGTCAGGGTTGTGAGAATACTGGTCGATACGCTCTTCAATAACGTCGCGGAAGTGGCGGATGAGGCCTTGCACCGGCCAAGCCGCAGCATCACCCAGCGCGCAAATGGTGTGGCCTTCGATCTGGTAAGACACTTCGAGCAACATATCGATTTCACGTTTTTCAGCACGGCCATCGGCCATGCGGATGAGCACGCGCCACATCCAGCCGGTGCCTTCGCGGCAAGGGGTGCATTGGCCGCATGACTCATGCTTGTAGAATTGCGCCAGCCTGGCAATGGCGCGGATCATGTCGGTTGATTTATCCATGACAATGACGGCTGCTGTGCCAAGGCCAGATTTCAAGTTTTTGAGTGAATCAAAGTCCATCGGGCTATCAATAATCTGGTGGGCAGGCACACACGGAACAGATGAGCCACCAGGTATGACCGCCAGAAGATTATCCCAACCGCCGCGAATGCCGCCGCAATGCTTGTCAATCAGCTCGCGGAACGTGATGCCCATTTCCTCTTCGACATTGCAGGGCTTGTTTACGTGGCCGGAAATGCAGAACAACTTGGTGCCGACATTGTTGGGACGGCCAAGCGAATTGAACCAGGTGGCACCGCGCCGGAGAATAGCGCCACAGACAGCGATGGATTCCACATTGTTGATGGTGGTTGGAGCGCCGTAGAGGCCGACGTTGGCCGGGAATGGCGGCTTCATGCGGGGCTGGCCTTTTTTGCCCTCGAGGCTTTCGAGAAGGGCTGTTTCTTCGCCGCAGATGTAGGCACCGGCTCCATGGGCGATGTAGAGATCGAAATCCCAGCCATGAAGGTTGTTCTTGCCGATGAGCCGGGCTTCATAGGCCTGGTCAATGGCAGCTTGCAGGCGCTCGCGCTCGCGGATGAACTCACCGCGCACATAGACGTAGCCCACGTTGCAGGCCATGGCGGCGCCAGCGATCAAACAGCCTTCGACCAGGAGGTGTGGATCATGGCGGAGGATTTCACGATCTTTGCAGGTGCCCGGTTCGGACTCATCGGCGTTCACAACCAAATAATGCGGGCGCTCGCCAACAACTTTGGGCATGAATGACCATTTGAGGCCCGTTGGGAAACCAGCGCCACCACGGCCCCGCAGATTGCTCGCCTTGATCTCGTTCACCAGCCAGTCACGGCCCTTGTCGATGAAGGACTTTGTGTCCAGCCAGCAGCCGCGCTTCTTCGCGCCATCCAGTCCCCAATCATGGAGGCCATAGAGATTTGTGAATATGCGATCTTTGTCAGCAAGCATCGTTCATTCTCATTTTTTCTTCTTGGCCGGAGCGGTTTTTTTGGCAGCAGGCTTTTTGGCGGGCTTCTTCGCCACGACCTTCTTGGCCGGTGCTGCTATTTTCACAGGTGCTGGGGCTGCTGCAACGGGAGCCGTTACTACTGCCGGAGATGCTGGTGGCGGGGCCTCAACACGCTTGAAGGCGCGGTCCTTGGCATAGAGTGATTTCTCAGTGAGTGAGGTCAATGCCCCTTCAGGAGCCGAGAGTTGGCGGCCATTTTGCGGGCCGGGCTTAGTGGCTTTGCCAGCAGCAATATCTTCCAGCAGCTTTTCAAACGTTGCTGGCGTCAAATCCTCATAAGTGTCTTTCCAGATTTGCACCATTGGAGCATTTACGCAGGCGCCAAGGCATTCCACCTCTTCCCACGAAAAATTACCGTCGGCGGAAAGGTGATGAGCATCGTGATGTATTTTGCTTTGGCAGACTTTCTTCAAGTCTTCGGCGCCTCGGAGCATGCAAGGTGTTGTTCCGCAGACTTGCACGTGGGCTTTCTTGCCAACAGGTGAAAGCTGGAACATCGTATAGAAAGTTGCCACTTCATACACCCGAATGAAAGCCATATCGAGCATCTGGCCCACATATTCCATTGCTGGTTTGCTGAGCCAACCGGCGTTTTGTTCCTGGGCGCGCCACAGCAATGCGATGATCGCAGATGCCTGTTTTCCGGCCGGATATTGCCCAATTGTCTTCTTCGACCAAGCCAAATTCTCCGCAGTGAATGCGAAGCTCTCGGGCTGTATCGGATCAAGGCGGCGGAC
>JANNXN010000019.1:0-23478 GCA_031409595.1 Rhodobiaceae bacterium | reverse complement strand
ATCCGTTCTTCAAGACGCACATACGAAAACAGACCTTCAGACCGCTTCTCATCTCCGCGCATCGCAAATCACTCCGTCATCGCGAACACAGTGAATCACATCGGCAAACAAAAATCGAAGAGTTTTTCAACAGCCTGCTAGGTGTATCCGATACGGAACGCGCTCATGATGCAATCCGTGGGGCCGCTGGACGGCGGTTGATGTATCAAGCTGTTGGTAAAGCCTAAGACGCCTAGGCAGTTGGCGCGAAAACTCCTTTGGATTCGCCGAAAGGCTAAATAGCAGCTAATTTGATGGAGAGTTGGACGGGTGGCAACCCGTCCAACTCTAACAACCAACCTCTAGTGCAGGTGATTGTCATGGTAAAAATTGGAAATTATGAAGCTGTTTGCGGCTTGTGCGACAGCGATCTTGAAGGTCCTGCTAATCCGAAGCCGCAAGATACTTTTCGTTGCACAGGGTGCGGGAACAGCGACACACTCGATAACATCACTCGGATTATTGGCGAGTTCATCACAGACAGCATTAAACAGCCGCCTCCGCCTCTTGGCGGAAAGGCGATGAAGGCGGGCAATAGAAAAAATCTCGTTTTGAAGTTCAAACCTAAGGGAGGTCACTATGTTTTCTTGGACCTTAAACCTTAGTCTTTCCTGTCTTGCCAATCTTGGCCTTTTTCGTTTTCGCCTTTAGCGGCTTATGCGGTTTGTGGGGTGTGTTGAGCGCGCGGAATACGGCGGCATCGCGTATTCGGTCTATTTCTTTTTCATTGGAGGTTTTAGCCATGAGCAGGAACCTTGATTTTAGAACTGAAACATTTCAGCCGTATACGAAAGCATTGGGTGAAGCCGCTTTAGCATGGAATGATCTTCATATGGTACTTTCATCCCTGTTTGGTGCTGCAACCAGGATACCCAACAAGATAGCTCCGGACGCTATGTGGAACGCTCTTAAATCAGATCGGGCACAAAGGGAAATGCTGGAAGCCCTCATTGGGCTTAATGCCATAAGTTACAACATCAATACAAAACTACGCGATGAAATCGAATGGGTCCTAAAACAAACAACTAATCTTGAAGAATTGCGAAACAATCTTTTGCACTCCCCAGTTCTTGATGAGAAGGGGGTTGTTTTTGCTTGGTACCACCTAGGCAACAGACGGGCCGCAGGACTTGCGGGCAAAGATGTCTTGTTTGAAGCTAGATACTTTTACGAGAGCGCAATCATATTGCGGGAGTACACTGAAAAACTAATCAGAGTTCTTCAGCAAGAGCCGAGTTTTTCATTGCCCGGTAGACCTTCATTGCCAAATCGCGGGCGTCCCAATGAACCGTGACGGCTCCACCAAGTTTTCCCAATAACTCATCTTCCCCGGCATCAATCATTGCCGTGGTTATTTCGATCTCGGTAGGTAACAGCCTTTCACAGGATTCCTGTGCCATTTATTCACTCACTATGTCAAGTGCACAATTGACGATAAATTCATATTTTTTCCGCCCGCGGAGTCGGTGGAAAGATGGTTGTTGACCCATATAACGTTATACGTTATAAGAGGCCATGATCCGGAACTTTGCGGATAGGCAGACAGAACGGATTTGGCAAGGCTTGCGGTCGCGCCAGCTGCCACCTGACATTCAGGAGGCCGCGCTTCGCAAGCTGCAGTTGGTTGAGGCGGCGACTGAAGTCACCGACTTGCGGGTGCCACCGGGCAATAGCCCGGAAGCTCTCAAGCGGGACCGTAAAGGGCAATGGTCAATCCGTATCAATTCCAAGTGGCGTATTTGCTTCAAGTGGAGAGATGGGCATGCTGAAGACGTTGAAATCTGCGACTACCACTAGGAAGAGCGAATTTCTTCATGTGGCTACGGTTGGTGAAATCCTGCTGGAGGAGTTTCTCAAGCCCATGGATATTTCACAGAATGCCTTGGCCCGGGCCATTGGCGTGCCACCCCGCCGCATCAATGAGATTGTTCTGGGCAAGCGCGCCGTCACGGCTGACACGGATTTGCGCCTGACACGCTACTTCGGGCTGAGCGAAGGTTTCTTCCTGCGCCTGCAGATGGACTACGACTTGCGGATGCAAAAGCGCGAAATAACTGAAGCCTTGAAGGCCATCAAGCCGCGGGCGGCTTGAGCATGGTGTCCTTGAAATCGCTGGCGGTGTTGCGGCTGGGGTAGGGCTGGGTGGGGACGGCGACGCCGAGATGGGCGCAGAGCGGTTCCCATCCGTCGCCCAGTTCATGGACCAGCAGGCGCTCCTTCGGCACGGTTGCGTGCACGGCTTTCACATTGGCTTCATAGAGCGCCATGGCGTGGGCGCGGTCGCCGGGCTTGCCGCCGAACACCTTGTCGCGGATCAGGGCGAGGCCGAGGGAGGCGGGATCGGTGCTCTGGCGCAGGCCGGCCACGATGGTCTTTTCGAAACTCGCCCACCAACTTTCGGGGCTGCGCCAGGTGAGAATGACGCGGGCCTGGGGATAGGCGCGGATCAGCTCCGGCCAGTAATGGGCCGAGGGCCAATCCACGCAGGAGGCGTAGCCCGCAAACAGCTGGTCCCAGCCCGTCGCGGCGCCCCGCACGAAGGCCCGCCACAGGCGCTTCTGCTCCTCATTGGAGTTCACCTCATACATGTGGTGGCAGGGGCCGAAGCCCAGCATGTCGAGCGCCTCGCGCATGGAATCGGTGCCCGTGCGGCCGAAGCCAGTTCCAATTACTTTGAGGGTCATGAGAGGGTTCCAGGAATTGGGGTTTGCGATGGCGAATGCATTATCGCACATCCCGCACCGTGTCATGGCCGGAATTCTCCTGCAAAGACAAAGGGCGGGAAAAGCAGCTATTGACCTATATAACGTTATGCGTTATAAACACGCATGATCCGAAGCTTCACAGGGCGTGATACGGAACTGGTTTGGCAGGGTATCCGTTCGCGGCGGCTGCCGGATGAAGTGCAGCGTCTTGGATTGCGGAAACTTGAATTGCTTGCTGCGGCGGAAACCGTGGATGATTTGCGGGTGCCGCCGGGTAACAGGCTTGAAGCGCTGAAGGGCGACCGGAAGGGCTATTGGTCGATCAGGATAAACGGACAATGGCGGATAATTTTTCGATGGGTGAATAGCTATGCTGAAAACGTTGAAATCATCGACTACCACTAGGAAGCAGGACTTGCTGCCAATCCCAACGGTTGGCGAAATTCTGCTGGAGGAGTTTTTGAAGCCGCTGGAGCTTTCGCAGAATGCGCTGGCCCGCGCCATTGGCGTTGCGCCGCGCCGCATCAATGAAATTGTGTTGGGCAAGCGGGCCGTGACCGCCGACACGGATTTGCGCCTGACGCGCTATTTCAAATTGTCGGAAGGCTTTTTTCTGCGGTTGCAGATGAGTTATGACTTGCGGGTGCAGCGGCGAGTGTTGGGGGACAAGCTGGATTTTATCAAGCCGAGGGCAGCATGAGGGAGAGTCTGGAAATTAAATGCACTGTCACCGTAACTCCGAAATCGAAGCGTTTTTCAGCAACCTGCTAGCATCAGGAATAGCCCCGGCGTATCCGCAGTTTGGCACGCGATTTCTGATTTACAGATCAGCTGGAACAATGTGTTCATGTTCTCCCAAGTGGCGGTCATCCCAGGAAGGCAATCACGCCACGACAGGGCCGGTTCGCCAGAATGCGGGAAAGTGCACTCCGATAGATGATGCATTCCCCATATAATGCCAACGACCGTTGGTATCAGAACTCAAAGCCGTGACCGGGATGGTCTTCGTGCTCATCGTGGTCGTGGAGAGTTTGGGATATTGTGGGGATTAAATCGGCCACCATGGCTTCGGTGGTGATAAGCAGACCGGCCACAGAGGCAGCACCCTCAAGGGCTGCGCGCACCACCTTGACCGGATCGATGATGCCCTTTGACACCAGATCGCCGTACTCACCCGATTGGGCGTCAAAGCCGTAGGCGTGATAGGCTTGCGCGAGGATTTTTCCGATCACCACCGAGCCGTCCTCGCCGGCATTGATGGCGATTTGCCGGGCGGGCCAGGTGATCGCCCTGCGGACGATGCCGATTCCGGCCTGCTGGTCGCTGTTGGCTCCCGCCAGTTTGTCGAGCGCCTTCACCGCCCGCAGCAAGGCAACGCCGCCGCCGGGCAGGATGCCCTCCGCGACCGCAGCTTTGGTTGCATGCATGGCGTCGTCAATGCGGTCCTTGCGTTCCCTGAGCTCCAACTCGGTCGCACCACCGACCTTGATCACCGCTATGCCGCCGGAGAGCTTCGCCAGCCGTTCCTTCAATTTTTCAAGATCATAGTCTGTGACGGTGATGGCTATCCGGGCCTTGAGGTCAGCAATGCGGGCAGCGATAGCGGTCGGGTTGCCGGCACCGCCCACGATCAAGGTGTTGTCTTTGTCTATTGTCACTTTCCTGGCGCGCCCCAGCATATCGAGGGTGACGGTCTCCAGCCTGTGGCCAAGATCTTCTGAAATCGCGGTGCCGCCGGTCATGATCGCGAGATCCTGCAACTGGGCCTTGCCCAAAACGCCGTAGGACGGTGCCTTCACGGCGGCGAGCTTGAGAGTGCCGCGGCGCTTGTTGACCACCAGTGCGGCAATCACTTCTTCCTCAATATGCTCCGCGATGACGAGCAATGGCCTGGTGGTATGGAATACTTTTTCCATCAGCGGCAGCAAGTCTTTCAGCCTGGAAAGTTTTTGATCGCTGATCAGGATATAGGCATCCTCCATCTCAACCAGCCGCTTTTCCCCGTTGGTGACAAAATGCGGCGAGAGGAAGCCGCGGTTGAACCGTGTACCCTTGAACACTTCAAGCTGGGTTTCGAGCGTCGTCGCCTCTTCAATGGTGATAACCCCGTCTTTGCCAACCTGGCTCATGGCGTCAGCCAGGAAGCCGCCTATCTGGGCGTCACCGTTGGCCGCGATGGTGCCAACCTGGGCGATTTCCGCGTCAGTGGTAATTTTCGTGGCGCTCTTCCTGAGGTCCGCAATGACGGCCTTAACCGCCAGGTCAATACCGCGTTTCAAGTCTCTCGGGTTCATTCCGGCGGTCACGGCCTTGACGCCCTCCCTCACGATCGCATGGGCGAGCACGATCGCGGTGGTTGTTCCATCCCCGGCGTCATATGACGTCCTGGTGGCGACATCGCGCACCAACTGGGCACCCATATTCTCGAACGGGTCGTGCAACTGAATCTGCTTGGCCACGGTCACCCCATCCTTGGTGATGAGTTGCGCGCCGTAAGACGTGTCAATCGCAACATTGCGACCCTTGGGGCCAAGGGTAATCTTCACCGCATTTGCGAGGATGTCGACACCGCGCAACATCCCGTCGCGCGCGGCAAACGAGAATTTCAGTTTCTTGGCAGGCATCTTTTGCTTCCTCCAGACTTACATTTTCACCATTTCAAACATGGCATGGTTTCATTCTGCCGCGCGTGATGCGAAGCCGCCCGGTTCCCCTGAGGGACGGTTGGATATTTGACCGGACGTATATAGATGCCATGCTCGTGTAACAGCAAATCGCCCGCAATCTTGCATTCCTCCGGGTCGCCACCGACGACGGAAACAATGAGGTTGTCGTTCGGCACGACCGGTAGCTCGGGGTGCACCTTTCACCCGTGCCACGCAGTCACGCTGACGCTCCAATTGCGGTTCCTTCAAATGACTGATCGCAACCATGTCTGCAGCACAGATCGCGGAAAACAATGCGGTCCATGGCGTTATCATGCACGGCGACAGTGGCTCCCCGCACGCCGTGCGTGCCAGCCGCGTGGACTTCGTCGAGAACCGACTGCACGCCATGTAAGTGCAGCGACAAAAAAACATCATAAGTCCTGCTCCCGGGTTCACCGGAGCTGGATGGATTGCTGATCATGGCTCTCCCCTTACTTTTTAAACAGCTGATCAATTCTGTTCCGGTGCCCCGCCTTTTTCATATTGTGCCATGAGCTTGCGCACAGCCTCCGCGATGCGGTCGCCCTGCGTGTTGAAAGCGAAGCCCCGCACGAATTTCCCCCCGGGGTCCATCAGGTAAATGTAGGTACTGTGATCGACGTGATAATCCCCGGCACCCCCCGTGGATTTTCCGGCAACACCGTACGCGCCATATTCCCTGGCGATGGCGGCTATCTCGTCCGGACTGCCCGTGAGCCCGACGATCCGGGCATCGAACGCTTCCGTGTACGTCCCCATCACCCCGGGTGTGTCGCGCTGCGGGTCGAGAGTGATCAGGATCGGTTGCACCCGTGCAGCGTCAGGTCCGAGCTTGGCAAGTGCCCCGGCAATTTCACTGAGCGTCAAGGGGCAGACGTCGGTACAGGAGGTATAGCCAAAAAAAACCAGCAGCCACTTGCCGCGATATGTCTTCTCGGTCACACGCATACCGTCTTGGGCAGTGAGCGTGAAAGGCCCGCCGACAGTGACAGCTGCTTTCGCAGACAACGCAGGCACCGCGCCCATTGGCGATACGACAGCAAAAAAGATGCAGGAAAATACCATTAAACGGACGGCGACCAAGCGAAGAACGCGATACTCGCTACTCATGCGTTGTCTCCTGAATACCGAGAAAGCGAGCCTGAATTCGATATGATCCAGACATGCGCTCTTATATATTCATGGTTTGAACTTAACGAGGTTTTTGCCACAGCGTCAAACTAATTTCGTGTGAAATTTATTTTGCCTATTGCGGTGTTGACCGATTTGATGTAGCGATCCATTGCTAGTTATGTTTCCCGCAGAAGTTTAGTCAAGGGAATACTAATATGAAAAATCGTGTTTTGTTTGTAGGTTTTTCTGTAATCGCTGCAGTGGCGTTTTGTGATTCTGCGATGGCTTATGAAGCTGGTGCCGTCACGGACGGCGGAGTGATCAGTGGCAAGATTATTTACACTGGCAACGTGCCAATCAAGAAAATTATTCCCACCAAGGATGCGGAAGTGTGCGGGGCGCCGCGCGAGGAGCCACTGATCACAGTTGGTGCCGATCAGGCGGTGCAGAACGCAGTGGTTTACTTGGTCGAAGTGGCCAAGGGAAAAGCTTGGGCACCGCCCGGCAAGCTGCCTGAGCTCAATAACATCAAGTGTGCTTTCGAGCCTGTGATTCAAGTCATGCCAGCGGGCATGATTGACGTTGTCAACAAAGATCCGGTGCTGCACAACTCCCATGGCTATTATGGCAAGCGCACGGCGTTCAACTTGGCGCAACCAATCGTCGATCAACGCATCCCCACCGAATTGAAACGCGCCGGGGAAGTCCGCGTCGACTGCGATGCCCATGGCTGGATGGAGGGCTGGATCTATGTTGTGGGCAATCCCTACTTTGCAATCACGGGTGCTGATGGCAAGTTCAGCATCACCGATGTTCCGGCCGGCAGCTACAAGCTGGTGGCGGTGCAGCCCTATGCTGGACCCATGGAACTGGATGTAACCGTAACGGCAGGCCAAGCTGCGGAGATGACGATTGAATTAAAAAAATAAAAAAAGATTGGGCCGTTCGGCCAAGCAGGTCGACGACCTTTCCTGTAACAGAGCCGACGCTTTGAGAAACGGCTCATTGGGAGGAGAATACGCGATGTCTGATGAGCTTGAACGCGAGCGGCGTGAAATACATGCCGTGCTTCAAAAAGACGGAGTGCGACCCGACGACTCGTTACAGATTACCCGGCGCACTTTCATGCACCGTTCCATGGTGTTTGGCGCTGCCTCAGTGGCCCAGTCCTTCGCTTGGTGGCCGCTGATCAATACGATTGATGTCGCCAATGCCGCTGAAGCGCCCTTCAAGTTTGCCTGGATTTCGGACACCCATCTTTATCCGAAGTCAGTCAACCAGCGTTTCGTCGATAAAACCGTGCGCGCGATTGCCGACGTTCAAGCCATGGATCCGCCCGCCGACTTCCTGATTTTTGGCGGCGACATCGCCCAGCTCGGAACCACCGAGGAACTTGAACTTGGCGTCGAACTTCTTAAGGAAGTAACGATCAAGAAAGTATTCATTCCCGGCGAGCACGATTGGTATCTCGACATGGGCAAGAAGTGGGGTGAGCTGTTTGGCGCACCCAACTGGACTTTTGACCACAAGGGTGTGCGCTTCATTGGTGTTGACACAGTCAGTCGGGGCCCAGACTACTGGACGGCCAAGAAAATGACACCTGAAGAGCGCATGGGCCATATGGCAACCCTCGATGGCACGGTTGCGGGAGCATGGGCCGGAGTCGGTCGCGACCAACTTGACTGGATGCAGAAGATTCTCGCCGACTGGGACAAATCCAAGCCGGTTATCATCTTCACCCACAATCCACTGTATGAATACTATCCTCCGTGGAACTTCTGGGTGCGCGACTGGCGCGATGTGCATGAGGTGCTGAAGCCTTATACCAAAGTTACCAACATCCACGGCCACGTCCACCAGGTGCTTTATAACGAGATTGGAACGTTGCGCTCGATTGGCATGCTGGCGACGTCCTGGCCGTGGCCTTATGCCCCGGAAGGCGTACCGAAGCTGACCAAGCCGATGATCCGTGTCGATCCCGGTGACCCGTTTGATGGTGTCGGCTGGGAGGCTATCAGCGTGAGTGCCGACGACAACAAGATTGACACTGAGTATGTGATGTGGGGCCGCAAGGAGGTGTTCGTTCAATCGGATTCAGATTCCTCGCTTAGTCACCGGCAAGAGTTGCGACCGCGTATCGCCGATAACATGTGGCCATTTTAGGGAGGAATGAAAATGACAAACAGAACGACATTCCTCGGCACACTGTGCGGTCCGTCCGTTGCCGCAGCGCTTTTTGCAATTGCAGTGTCAGCAAGCCCGGCAGTTGCCAACAAGGATCCGGTCTCGCCGCAACAATTGAAGTCTTACGAAGATGTGTTCATGGATGAGGTCAAAAAAGGCGACCTTCTGTTTCATGGCGACGGAGCCATCGCCAAAGAGATGGGCGTTGTCCTCTCGACCACTGGAATGGCCTGCGCCATGTGCCATCCCATGACCTCCGACACCCACCCGCTCTCGTTTCCAAAATTCCAGGCGTCGATGGGCAAATTCGCAGCACTGCGCGACATGATCAACTGGTGCATCGAGAAACCCAACCAGGGCGAAAGAATCGAATCAGATTCCGATGCGATGAAAGCCCTGGAAGCCTATATCTACTGGTCAAACACCGGCTCGGTGCTGGTGCCTGGAAAATACTAGTCCACCGCAGTCCCGGTCGCAGAGCCGGAACTGTTTGGGTTAGAAGGTAATTCGAGCGCTTCCCGACGAGATGGAATCATCTCGTCGATAAGGAATAGCTCCAGATCAATATGGTGGCGCATGTCCGGACCGCCAAACCGCTTCACACTTTGGCGGGACATGCGCTGGAAGGTAATAAGTGACCCAGGCATCGGTATGGCTTTCGGTGCCGGGATGCGAGGTGGTTGTTTTTGGGGTGGAATTGCGCGGTTTGATGGTGCGCTACACAAGGGGGGCTTGAATTGGCAGATTCATTGCGTGGCAAATATGCCGGTATAGATCTTGACGAATTGGTGGACTGGCCGGTGGTGCGGGTTTGGCTCTACTGGGGCATGGTCTGGCTCATGATCACGCCGTCCATCGGTGTGGCGCTGTCAGGCCTGTTCAACTATCCTGATTACCTCGGCAGCAGTCCGGCGCTGACCTTTGGCAGGTTGCGACCGATGCATGTCAATGGTGTCGTTTTCGGGGCCTTTTCCACACTGTTCATTGGTTTGTGCTATTTTTTGGTGCCGCGCCTGTGCGGCGTGAAGGTGGCATGGCCGCAATATGGAATACCGCTTGCCTGGGTGTGGAATGTCTCTGTGGCGGTGGCGCTCATCTCGCTGATGTTTGGCTCCAACCACGGCCTCGAAGCCGGTGAATTCCCGCTCTACATCAAAATCCCGATCTTCATCGTGGTGGCGATTGCGACAGCGCAATTCCTGGTCACCATCAGCCGCCGCCTGGAGCCGCCGCTATATGTGGCGCTCTGGTACCTGATCGGGGCCTTCGTGTGGACAACGATGAACCTGGTTCTGGGCATCATTCTGCCTTACATGATCACTGGCATCAACAGTGCTGCCTTCCATGGACTTTATATCCACTATATCGTCGGACTGTGGCTCACGCCTGCGGGTTATGTCATCATCTATTATTTTCTGCCGCTCAGTGTGCAAAATCCGATCTATGGCCACAAGCTCTCGCTTGTCGGATTCTGGTCGCTTGCCTTGTTCTATCCATTTGTTGGCATCCATCATTATCTCTATAGTCCGATCGCCGACTGGGCCGAGACCATTGCCATTGTCACCTCCATGATGTTGATCATTCCGGTTTGGACGGTGCTGGTGAATTTCTTCGGCACGGTGATGGGCCGCTGGGACGCTTTTGGCCGCAACCTTCCGGCGAAGTTTCTGATCATGGGCTCGCTCATGTACCTGGTGGGATGTTTCCAGGGATCGACTGAAGCGTTGCGCTCGATACAGCAGCCAACGCACTTTACCGATTTCGTTATTTCGCATTCGCACCTCACCGTGTTCGGAACTTTCGTGGTCTGGGCGATGGGCGGCTTGGTCTATGTCTGGCCGCGGGTCTGTGGTCGTGAGGATCTGTGGTCGTTCAAAATGGGAAATTGGGCCTTCTGGATGATTACCGTCGGCATTTCCACCATGGGCCTGGTGCTGACTGCTGGCGGTCTGCAGCAGGGTTTCCAGTGGATCGCCGGAACTGAATGGCTCGACACGGTGCTTGCCATGCGGCCTTATTGGATGGTGCGCACTATTGGTGGCCTGAGCATGGATATCGGCATGACGCTGCTTGTCATCAATCTGATGATGACGGCGCTCACCGGCCGGGTTGCGGCGGTGGAACGCCCAGGCATCAGACCTGCGCAGGTTTCCGCTGGAGGATTAGTGTAATGAGCATGCGGTTTGTCTTCCTCGTAGCCGGCATCGCTTGTTTCTTCGGTGCTCTCATTGTGCAAGGCTTTCTGCCTTTTTTTGAACCTTCCGCACGGACCGACCGGGTGACAGCGGTGGTCCGCACCGATCTTGGCCAGCTCAAATGGATGCTGACCAAGGCTACTGACTATACGCCATTGCAAAAGCACGGGCGCAGTGTTTATCTGCGCGAGGGTTGCTGGTATTGCCATTCGCAGTTCGTGCGTCCGGTGACCGGTGAAACGCGGCGCTGGGGACCCGTGGCCGAGTCAGGCGAGTTCAACTTTGACGTGCCGCACTTGTTTGGGACACGCCGTATCGGGCCCGATCTGTTGCGGGTAGGGCTCAAATACAGTGACGAATGGCACCTCGCCCATTTCTGGAACCCGCGCATGCTGTCACCGGATTCGGTCATGGCACCCTATCGTGGACTGTTCGACACGCCTCAGCAAGCCGTGAAGATTGTCGATGACGGAGCTGGTGGTCGCACGCTGGAAAAGAATGCGGTGACAGAAAAGCTGTTCGACTTCGCGGGCGCGGAGAAGATCACTTTAACCCCCAATGCCGAGGGCCTGCTCTTCGTGCCGATGCAAGCGCACGGCAAGGCACCGGTTATTTTGATACCGAACGAGGAATATAAAGGTGAGCAGGTCACAATCGCCGCCGAGACGCCGGACTTGCAAAGCCTTGTGGCTTACGTCCAGAAGCTGGGTATGAATCGCGGCAAGTGGCGCGACCTGTTCGAGCCGCAGAATCTGGAAGTCATGGATGCCACAATGCCGCGCTCTACGGAATGGATCGCCCACGGCAAAGAAGTCTACGAACGGCGTTGCGTGGGCTGCCACGGTGTCACTGGCGACGGCAATGGGCCTGCGGCAACCTTTATGACAAAACAACGCCCGCGGAATTTCATCTCGGCAGTGTTCAAGTTCAGGCTGACCAAGGAACCGGTGCCAACTGATGGCGACCTCTTGCGCACCATCACCCGCGGGGTTCGCGGTACGGCGATGCCGGCGTGGTATGATTTGCCGCTCAATGACCGTCTCGCTGTCATCCAGTACATTAAGTATGAGCTGGCGGTCGAGCGTTCCGATCCGGAAAAACCCTACGCGTTCTTTAAAGAGGAGCCGCCCGGCCAGCCCTTGTACATTGCACAGCCGCCTGTCGCTTCAGAGCCTATCCTTGCCCGTGGCAAGGAAGTGTGGCAGGTCGCGAAATGCTGGGAGTGCCATGGCCAGGGCGGAATGGGCGATGGCGAAAAGTCAGCCGGACTGAAGGACGATCTCGGCTTTCCCATTGTGCCAGCCAATCTCACCAGTGGCCAGTTCAAGTCGGGTTCTGGAGTCAAGGACATATTCCGGACCATCAGCACCGGATTGAGCGGCACGCCCATGCCATCCTACAAGGACGCGTTGCCCGACGAGGACCGCTGGGCGCTATCCTATTACATACTCTCGCTTTCGGCTTTCAAGGATCCGCTGAACGGAGAACCGCTCGCTATTGAAGCTGTAGATCGTGCGGCACTCAACAAGATTGAGCTTGAAGCGGATGCGCCGGACAAGGCCTATGTTCCGGGCAAAGGTTCGGCGCTGAATCTACCGGCGAATGGAGTGGCGGTGCAGACCGCTGCGGCAGGGGAATAAGTCATGGCTGGATTCGAGATCACGGGACCTTACATGAGCGCAATGTTGATGAGCTTTGGCGCGCTTTGTGTCTTTGCCTGGGGCGTGCTTTCAGGTGCGTCCAATTCTGTTGATGAGGCGTCCCTCAGATTCTTTCATACGGAGATGGATAATCATGAAAAAAAACGATCCGGGAAGTGACGCGTTACACGATCCAAACACGCTGCAGGATTATCAGGGCGGACAGATACAGGATCGGCACGGTTACCTCCCCGTTTGGCTGCTGGTCGTCTACGCGGTGTTGTTTCTCTGGGGACTCTATTATGCCTATGTCTATTGGGGCGGACTTGGGCCGGGGCGGATATAAAGCTGGCCACACTTGGCAGGTGATTGTGAGTTGACAGGTTCAAATAAGGAGCATGGAATGTTTGGAGCAAAAATTGTCATGGGAGTTGCGCTGGTGAATATGGCCGTGCTGCTCTCGGCGCTTGTCGTGAACGTCGCCCGTGTATATTTCGGATGATCAGGAGGAAAAATGCTTGCTGACACAGTTTTTTCGTTCGCCAGTGCGAGTGGATTCCAGATGATTGCATTTGTCTTGGGTGCCATTGCCCATACTGCTTTTTTTGTCTGGGTTGTTTACCTCGTGCGTCACTAGCAGCGCACAGAGACGATACCCGGTGAACGCCCTGCGGCTGGCCAGGACAATCGGCCAATGATTTATTATCTGGTGATCTTTGCTGCTGGCTTTGCAGGGAGTTTTCACTGTATTGGGATGTGCGGAGGGTTTGCTTGCGCGCTGGGTCGCGATCCGCGCGGAGGTGTCTCAACAGCTACGCGCCATTTGCTTTACAATGTGGGTCGCTTGACGACCTATTGCTTCCTGGGCGGACTTGCAGGCGCATTGGGGTCTACCTTGTCAACGGCGCATGGACTGGCAATCCCCGTCCCTGTTGATGTTGCCCAACGAACACTCGCAATTGTCGCCGGGTTTCTTATGATCACTATGGCGCTGCAGTTTTTTGGCATCTTCCACGGTTTTCATCGGGCTGCAACCGGCTTCGGCAGCAGTACGCTGGCCCAATCCATCCGCAGTCTGCTGGCCACAAAAAGCCGGACGGCACCGATTGCCTTGGGGGTGTTCAACGGTTTCCTCCCCTGCCCACTGGTCTATGCCTTTGTTGCCCAGGCGGGGAGTACCGCGACCCCGCTTTCCGGCTTTCTGGTCATGCTGGCCTTTGGTTTGGGAACCTTCCCTGCGATGTTGATGATGGGCGGTATCGGTCGGCTCCTGGCACCTGTGTGGCGGCAACGCGGCGTGCGGGTGGCGGGTGTCTTTATCCTGCTGTTTGGCGTGGTCACCATCGCACGTGGTGTTCTGCCCTACGAAGCCCACGGTGGCCACGCCGGACATGCGATGGGCACTGGCCAACCCGGATGACGGACGCGAGTGATCGCTCATGCAGCCATTGCCTCTTGCCCATTGGCCTGCGCGCCATGGAGCGCAGGCTGGATGGCGAAGATCGCTCGTTCTGTTGCTATGGTTGCTGCATCGCTTTTCAGGTGAAGATCGGCAGAAGCGAGGAGTCAGATGCGGCCTGGCTGCTTATCCGGCTGGGTATTGGCGCTTTTCTTTCCATGAATGTCATGCTGATCTCTCTCCTGCTTTATGTCGAGGTCTTCAACGGCGTCGATGCGGAAATACTCCCGTGGATTCAATTTGTTCTCTGGCTTTTCGCAACACCGGCACTGGTGATTCTCGGTGCACCTTATGTGCGCGAGACATGGGCCCATGCCATGGAGGGGCGCGTGACTTCCTCGGCTCTTGTCGTGCTCGGCGTTGGCGCTGCCTATGCCTATTCCGTGTTCGCCAGCATCGAGGGTCGCGGCCAAGTCTATTTCGACACGGCAACAATGGTGCTGATGCTGTTCACGGTCGGCAACTATCTCGAGGCGGCTGGCCGCGCCCGGGCGGCGCGCGACCTTGAGCCATTGCTCGCGGCGGAAAACGAATCCGCGACTGTGGTCGATGAGGGTGGGGAAATCCGCCGTCCAGTGCGGGAAATATGCACTGGCATGCAGGTGCGGGTGCGGCCTGGCGAGCGCATTCCGGTCGATGGGGTTATTCTCGAGGGGGAATCCAACGCCGATGAAGCGGTGATCACCGGAGAAAGCCGCCAGGTTGCCAAGTCTGTGGGATCAACGGTGATCGCCGGCAGCATCAATCTTGATGGCCCGCTGCTGATCGAAAGCAGTGGGGCTGGCAATGCAACCCGCTGGGCCCAGATATGCCGGTCGGTTCGAGATGCCTTGTCACGCCGCAGCCCCACCCAGCGCGTGGCTGACCATGTGGTCGGCATTTCCGTGCCGCTGGTTCTGGTCCTCGGCGGCCTCACAATATTCTATTGGACGCAGTTCTTGCCGTTTGACCAGGCGCTGCTGATTGGTCTTGCTGTGCTGGTGGTTGCCTGTCCGTGCGCGGTGGGCCTTGCCGCACCCATTGCAACGTCGCTCGGCATCGGGCGGTTGGCACGCTGCGGTTGTCTGGTGCGCGATCCCGCCACGCTTGAGGCCCTGGCACAAACCCGCTTCATCGCTTTCGACAAGACTGGCACGCTGACCTCTGGAAAATCGCGCCTGGTCGGCATCGAGAGCGAGGGGGCAGCCGATGACGAAGTCCTGGCCCGCGCCGCAGGTCTTGAGCGCCATTCCGAGCATGGCCTCGCCCGTGCCATCCTTGCTGCCACCATTGAACGGGGGCTGGAGCCGGTGATCACAAGTGAGGTTCGCGCTGTGCCGGGCCGTGGCATCAAGGGCATGGCAGCGGGTCAGCCGGTGGCCGCTGGCAACAGTGCAATGATGGCGGAACTGGGCTGGCTGCTGGGGCCAGTCTTGGGTGCCCGGGCGCAAGCGCTGGAAGCAAGCGGCCATTCTGTGATATATGTGGGCTGGGATGCCCGCGTCCGTGCTGTGCTGTCGCTCACTGAAGTGGCCCTGCCGGAGGCGCGTTCGACCATCGCGGCGCTGCGCGGTCTTGGACTCCATGTGGCCCTGCTGACTGGCGATCTGGCCCATGCCGCGCAAAGGATCGGCAGCGTGGCCGGGATCACCGAGATCCAGGCAGGCCTCACACCGGAAGCCAAGCGGACAGCGCTGGACCGTTACCGTCAGGATTACGACTCAGTGGCCATGGTTGGCGACGGCCTCAATGACGGGCTGGTCATCGCCGAAGCCGATGTCGGCATTGCCGTCGGCTCCGCCACTGACCTTGCACGTGAAACTGCCAATCTGGTGTTGCCCTTGGGCGGGTTGTGGATGCTGCCTTGGGTCATCTCGGTCTCCCGTGTGGTCAGAAAGACCATCCTCACCAACTTGATGTGGGCTTTCGGCTACAATCTCGTGGCCCTCACGCTTGCCGTGGCAGGCCATTTGCAACCCATCTTCGCAGCAGCCATCATGGCGAGTTCAAGTCTCCTCCTGATCGTCAATTCATTGCGGCTCTCAAGGCTGCCTGATCCGGTACCCACCCCGGTATGGCCCCCAGACGCCGAACTCGAAAGCCAGCGCCGCAGCTCCCTCAGCCAAACATATCCCGCGTGAACGCTGCATACCAGCCGACCGCCTGTTGCGCCGTGCTGCGGCGGGTTTCGGGGGATTCGTCGAGTTTGCTGAGGAATGTATTGACAGCCTTGAGCTTGCCTTCGACGGGCTTGAAATTGAGGGCATTGCTGTAGGCGTCATTGGGGGCGAGAAAGGTGTAGCAGGTGTTGAACAGATGGGGCGTGAAGTGCTGCGATCCAGTCAAGTCTGCGGCGATGGAGAAGGCACAGGCCTTGGCCTGGCTGTTGGCGGAGAAGGCGGATTTCGGCATGTCGCCGCCGATGATTGCATCGCCCACCAGATGGATACCAGGGTGCAACTTCGATTCGAACGTCACCGGATCGACGGGACACCAGCCGGATTTATCGGCAAGGCCCGCCTGTTGCGCCAGTTCCCCGGCCATTTGTGCCGGGATGATATTGGCGACAGCGGCCTTGAATTTATCACCCGCTGTCAACACTGTCCGGCTTTTCACGTCTACACCCTTCACTCCACCGGTAAATTGGGCGGGCAGCCATTCGATCATGCCGGGGTAGTGGCGGGCCCAGGCATCCGTGAACAGATCCTGGGCCTTAAAGGCGTCCTTGGCATCAAGGACCAGGATTTTTGACTTCGGCTTGAACTGCGTGAAGTAATAAGCGATCATCGAGGCGCGCTCATATGGCGCTGGCGGGCAGCGGAAAGGATCAGGCGGCACGGCAAGCACGAACACGCCGCCATCCTCCATCTCCTCCAACTGTCGACGCAGCAGTTCGCTTTGCGGCCCGGCGTTCCAGGCATGTGGCATGATCCCGGTCGCTGCCTCGTCGTAGCCCTCTATGCCGCCATATTTGAAAGCAATGCCCGGAGCCAGCACCAGCCGGTCGTAGGCAAGCTTGGTGCCACTCTCAAGGCTGACCGTCTTGGCAATTGGATCGATCGCAGCAGCCTTCTCATGGATGACAGTGACGCCGTATTTTTTCGCCAGCGTCTCATATCCGTGACCGAGCGATGCGAGCGAGCGAAGTCCGGCCAAGTAGTGGTTGCTGAAGAAGCAGGTGATGTAGCGGCGCTTGGGCTCTACCAGTATCACATCCATGTTTGGGCTGCTGGCGACCAAATACCGGGCCGCCGTAGCGCCGCCCACACCGCCGCCCACCACCACGACCCGCGTCTTGCTCTGACCCAGAACCCTTCGGGGACTGAGCGCTGTCAGCAACGCTGCGCCGCTTAAGCCACCGAATTCGCGGCGGGTCCAGGTCTTCATTGTGTCTCAGCCTTCTGGGCTGCAATATATTTCGCGACGCTGGCGATCTCCTCGTCGTTGAGAGACAGTGAAATGGCGTGCATGATATGATTGGGGCGTTCAGCTGTCCGGTAGGCGAGCAGGGCAGCCTTGATCTTCGCGGCGTCCTGGCCGATGATCACGGGAATTCCCCCAGACCCGCCATGACAGGACGCGCAAACCGCAGCGAGTTGAGCCCCTTGACTGCTGTCCGCAGCAGAAGCCTGGCTGCCCATCAAGACAAGACTTGTAAAAAGCGCAAGAGTGGTTTTCATGTCAAGTGACCGTGATCTGGTGCGTCAGTGTGTAGACAGCGCCGCCGTCTTCTTGCCAGATGAATTCCAGCCGGCCACTTGCCGTCGCGCGCAGATAAAACTCAACGAAGGGATTGGCGGCGACAGCTTCATGAAGATCAACACTGAACATTTCGGTGCCGTTGTGGAGGCAGGTGAATTTGTTGATGATCTTGCGCGGGATAATGTCGCCCTTGCTGTCGTGGCGAAGGCCGGTCTCCATCAGGTGGTTGACCACGGTCTTGACCTGAAAGGTCTCACCTTTGGCTACAGTATCGGGCACCTGCACACGTGGTTCGGGAGTTACCATTTTTTGCATTCTGGCATGGCGTCAGGCGCAACCGTTGGTGGCAGCGTCTACCCATGTCTTGTTCATTAAAAAGGCACCATCGTTCATCTCGGCCACTGCCACCACAAATTGCGGGGCGGCAAGGCGGATGCGTGTTGACACGCGGGCCACACTGCGCAGGGGCGTAAAGCGGAAGCCCACGACTTCGATGATGGGATTCTTCGGCGCGAACACACGGATACCAATCACATGGTCGCGTTCCGTCATTGGACTGTCGACCGCGAGGGTCATGGGCACCGTATAACCGTTTGGGAAAACCCCCGGCATGTCAATATGAAGGCGATCCGACTGTTTGATTTTCTGCCCGATGAGGCCTTCGATAATGTCAACCGCCTCATCGCCAGCTGTAGCGTTCCTTAGCGGGTAGAGAGCGACAACCGCTAGCCCCGTCACCAGCATGCCACGACGCGTCAGGCCGAACCCGGTTTTCACCATCAAACCAATGTCTCCCCTCACTTTTCCGAAGGTCTGTCAAAATCCCAAGCATCCGCCGCGCTTTGGCGAAGAAACCACGTCAGTGCGTCTTTAACACGCTAATACTACGCACCAATTCATTCTGTTCGCAACAAAATTTTGAGCGCCTAGGGGAGCCAAACACGTGAGCGCCATTGAAGCGCTCATCAGGCAGGAATTGAGTATTCCGGTATTGGCACGGCTGAGGGAAGTAGCGAAGTGACAAGTGTGGACGGCTTCACCAAGGCCACATGCCAAGGTTTTTGATGCAGAAATAATGTGGAGCCCGTTGGCTTGAGCTGCTTCCATGTTTCCACTCGGAATCGAAGATCTGCTTCCATGAAGTGTTATTCTTTATGAAACGAAGCATTGTATTCATGGTCATGCTTTCTTCTTCTGACGAGTTTTGGAGATCTGTTGAAAGTGATTAAATTTTATCCAAAATGTTGGAGCTGTGAAATGTTTCACAGGGATTTCGTGCGGCCAGCCCAATGGACGGCTAGGGCGTCGGCGGCCAAAGTGTCCAATCAACCTGCTCAAGTTTAAGGGGAAATCCAGCGCGGTCTTGTTTTGGGCTTGTTGGTGGATTTTCATCTCACTGCTGGCAGCCCCCTCATCCGGCGTTGCGCGCCACCCCGCAACGAGTACGGGGCAGGCTCTTTTCCCTCGAGGAGAGAAGGAAGAAAAAGCGAAAATTAACGGGGGCGACCGTGGAAGGTTTCTGTGCCGGGTTTGCCGCCTTTGGAACTTGCGCGTGGCCGTGGCTTTCCTGCGGGCCAGCTTGCTGTGGCGTCTTCGATTTTGGATTGCCTTGCCATGGGATCGTCCATCACGGCGAGTTCCACGGCCTTCAGGCGCTTGACTTCGTCGCGCAGCCTTGCGGCTTCTTCGAATTCCAGATTGGCGGCGGCTTCGCGCATGCGTTTTTCCATGTCGGCCAGGACCTTTTGCAGGTTGTGGCCGACCAGTGGGGCGCCGTCGCCGGCTTCTACCGTGACGTGGTCGCGCTCGTACATGGAGTGCATGATGTCGGAGATGTTGCGCTTGATGCTTTGGGGCGTGATGCCGTTTTCGGTGTTGTAGGCCACCTGCTTCTCACGCCTCCGGTCCGTCTCCTTGATGGCGCGTTCCATGCTGCCGGTGATCTTGTCCGCGTACAGAATAACCCGGCCATCGACATTGCGCGCGGCGCGGCCGATGGTTTGCACCAGCGAGGTTTCGCTGCGCAGGAAGCCTTCCTTGTCCGCATCCAAAATGGCCACAAGCGCGCATTCCGGAATATCCAGGCCTTCGCGCAGCAGGTTGATGCCGATGAGCACGTCAAAGGCGCCGAGCCGGAGATCGCGGATGATCTCGATGCGCTCCAGCGTATCAATATCGCTGTGCATGTAGCGCACGCGCACGCCCTGCTCGTGCATGTATTCGGTGAGGTCCTCGGCCATGCGCTTGGTGAGCACGGTGACCAGGGTGCGGTAGCCTTTCAGCGCCACCTCTTTCACCTCGGCGATGAGATCATCGACCTGGGTTTTAACGGGGCGGATGATGACCGGGGGATCAATGAGGCCGGTGGGGCGGATCACCTGTTCGGAGAAGGCGCCGCCGGTCTGGTTCATTTCCCATTGGCCGGGGGTGGCGGATACGCAGACGGTTTGCGGGCGCATGGCGTCCCACTCCTCAAAGCGCAGCGGGCGGTTATCAATGCAGGAGGGAAGCCGGAAGCCGAATTCGGCCAGCGTTGCCTTGCGGTTGAAGTCGCCCCGGAACATGCCGCCGATTTGGGGAATGGCGACATGGCTTTCATCGACGAAGACCAGGGCATTATCCGGCAGGTATTCAAAGAGCGTTGGCGGCGGCTCGCCGGGTTTTCGCCCTGTGAGATAACGCGAATAATTTTCGATGCCGGCACAGGAGCCGGTGGCCATCATCATTTCGATATCGAAGTTAGTGCGCTGCTCGAGGCGCTGGGCTTCCAGCAGGCGGCCCGCCGCGTTGAATTCGACGAGGCGGATTTCGAGGTCGCGCCTGATGCGGTGCACGGCCTGCTCAAGCGTGGGCTTGGGGGTGACGTAATGGGAGTTGGAATAGATTTTCACCTGTTCGAGCTCGGCGGCCTTCTGGCCGGTGAGCGGATCGAATTCGGCAATGTTTTCGATCTCGTCGCCGAAGAAGGAAAAACGCCAGGCGCGGTCCTCGAAATGGGAGGGGAACAATTCCACCGTGTCGCCGCGCACGCGGAAGCTGCCGCGGACGAAATTGGCGTCGTTGCGCTTGTAGTGGAGTTTGACGAAGTCAGCGAGCAACTGGCGCTGGGCGATGCGTTCGCCCTTCTTCACCTGGAACGACATGGCGGAATAGGTTTCCACGTCACCGATGCCATAGATGCAGGAGACGCTGGCCACCACGATCACGTCATCGCGCTCGAGCAGGGCGCGGGTGGCGGAGTGGCGCATGCGGTCGATCTGCTCGTTGATGGAGCTTTCCTTTTCGATGTAGGTGTCGGTGCGGGCGACGTAGGCTTCCGGCGTGTAGTAGTCGTAATAGGAGACGAAATACTCCACGGCGTTTTCCGGGAAGAACGATGAGAATTCGCCATAGAGCTGGGCGGCCAGCGTCTTGTTGGGGGCGAGCACCAGGGCGGGACGCTGGGTGGCTTCGATGATCTTGGCCACCGTGAAGGTTTTGCCCGAGCCGGTGACGCCGAGCAGCACCTGGTCGCGCTCCTTATCGGTGATGCCTTGCACCAGTTCGGCGATGGCCGTGGGCTGGTCGCCTTTGGGTTCGAACGGCGAGACAATCTTGAAGGCGCGGCCCCCATCGGATTTCGGTGGTTTTACGGGCTTGAACGGCGTGAACTCCGGCAGCGGATTGAATTCCGGCCGGATGGCGCCAGATACAGGCATGTCGGGATAGCCCTCGATTGGCGCAAGGGGAGCCTCCGCGAATCCGCCTTCCTGTCGTGAATGACCCATGGAGTTAGATATAGGGGGTCGAGATGGATTGGCCAAGGGCGGCTGATGACAGCATGGTGTCAGCATGCCTAGCGTGTTGCCGCTATTGCTCCTTCTGGCATTCCCAACCGGTTTTCCCACTTGCGAGCCAACCAGTCAGCAACAGGCCACGCAACTCCCACAATCACGTAAGCGAGATAAGCGTCGACGGCATAGTGCCAGCCGAGATGAACAGATGCGACGAAAATCAGCGCGCAATACGTGATTGCAAGGCCGCGCACAAGCCGCCCCTTGTTCCAGGCAGCCAGCACGAGCAGAAATGCCTGGGCATTGTGCATGCTGGGCATTGCAGAAACCCCCACGCTCATGGCATCGGCGTTCTGCTTGAGATAGCCGTCCCATAAATCAGCCTGGATTCCAGAAGCTATGAGCGGATAGTTCTGGTCGACCGAAGCCAAGTACTGCATGAGACCTCTATAAGGGTCATACCCAAGACCAAGATATTGGAAATAGCAAGGCCCGGCAGAGGAAAACACTGTCGCCAGCAAGGTGCCTCCAACTGTCCAGACCAGCATGTAGGCCAGGATGCCGCGATTTCTGTTATGGTTGTTCTGCTCGAAGAAGGCAAAATGCAGCACGTAAATTATGAGCAGCCATCCCCACATATAATAATTGAAATCGAGAATCCTGGTTATCGGGCCATAAGCAAGAACCGGCTGCAAGATTTCCCATGGTCGATAACCAAAATGGATTGCGGTGTCCCACTTGTCGAAGGTCGCGTCCCAAGAGAACGGACTGAACCACGGGATTGCTCTCTTCATCACAAGAAAATTGAACAAGAATGTGTTTGTGACGGCGATAACACAAAAGCCGGCGACGCACCTGCCATTGGTGAAAATCGAAGCTACAGATCGGAATAAAGCAACTAACGGGCGGTCAGGCCGGTCATACACCGCCATCTTGAAGAACTGCATTGCAACGAGTGCCAGCATCCCAGCGCCTAAATTGGTTCCGAAAGTAACAAGCCGCTCGAAAAAAAAAGGGTGCGCCGGAAAACCATAGAAGATCAAAGCGAGGCTTGAAAAAGTCGTATGCAATGCTGCAAAGGCCAGAAGTGGCACTTGTTCGAATATCTGTCGACGAAGATTGGTCAAAACGAAATTCTCCCGGCGCATTATTGATTCTACGCCTAACCAATAAATGCCCATCTGGTGCCATTATTTGGATGAAGTATCAAGTTGGATGCGATTCTCGGTATCAACTCTATGTTCGCATGGCCCGCCAGTGGATCGCCAGCGCCAAGATGCTCGCCACGGCCATGAACCAGAAGACGGCGAAGGGGTGGTTGGTTTGGAGGGAGCCTACGAGTTGGGAGGCGGCGGAGCCCATGGCCATTTGCGAAAAGCCTGACCAGCCGGCGGCAGCACCCGTGATCACTGCATCTTCCGGCGCCTCGCGGTAGCGCGCCTTGAGCGGGGCCTGGAGTGATTTCAGCTCGTCGCTGTCCATGTCTTTTCTCCTCAACAGTGCCGAAGGGCGCGCCAGAAATAATTATAGTTGAAAAGTTTGCAATATTTGTTCCTTTTATGTTCCGTTCATGTTAGGTTGAGCCTGCGAACGAATCCGGCCATTGTACAAATGGGTAAGGGGAACTGATGGCACCTTCAACACTTGAATTATGCGCCGGCGCTGGCGGGCAGGCCCTTGGGCTTGAGATGGCTGGTTTTGAACACGCGGGTTTGATTGAAAATGATTCAGCGGCCTGCCAGACCTTGCGCCTCAACAGGCCCGATTGGAATGTCATTGAACACGACTTGTTCCAGCAGCTTGATCTTTCACCCTTTAAGGGCGTTGATCTCCTGTCGGGCGGGCTGCCTTGTCCGCCATTTTCGGTGGCAGGCAAGCAACTCGGCGAGCGCGATGAGCGCAACCTGTTCAATGTCGGCATCAACTACGTTGATGAACTCCGCCCCCGGGCTGTGATGTTTGAAAATGTAAAGGGCATGCTTGATCCGAGGTTTGCGGATTA
>JANNXN010000018.1:0-15594 GCA_031409595.1 Rhodobiaceae bacterium | reverse complement strand
AGATTCTAATATTTATTTTCCTAGCCCCCTTGACATGTTCCTATTATAGGAGTTTAGTTCTTGGCGATGGTTTCCGAGGGAGGGGACAGTGTCGACAGCGTCTCTATATTGCGGAAATCATGTGCAGCGCTTGCAGGTCTTGGGAAATAACGCGCCCGCGATCTCCGGGAGCTTCGGGCATTACGACCTGAGCGCCTTCGATGGCTAAACAACCTCAGCGGCAAACACCAGACACCGTGCGATCTGGGGCTCTGCAAGAGCAAACCCGAGGCCAAAACCGCTGCGTTTCAAGGTCAGGCTTTAAGCCATACCACCCAAACACACCACCACCTATGCATAGGAAGGCTTGAAGCCAGGACGGGAACATCCCCTCCACCTACCCTCACGAAAATCCAGAGGTCACCCCTATGACCTGGCAGTAGGCTCCACTTCAGTGAGAAAAAGCCTCCTCCATCCCAGGCGGAGCTTTGCCTGTTAAGCATCCTGAGCTGACTTCTCCACAAGCCGTCGATCTGCTCTTGCAGTGGGTCGATTTCCCCCCTACACACCCCATTTTAATGACCACATTTCCCCAGCGACCCAAGCTCCTGGCCAGCCAGCACCTTCTGGCAATCGGCGACATTTCCTCCATTGAAATAAATGCCCTGTTGGACCTAGCTCAAACCTATGTGGCTGAAGCCGCAGCACCCAGGCAGCGAAATTCCATGCTGGAGGGGCAGACCCAGGTCAACCTGTTCTTCGAAACATCCACCCGCACCCAAAGCTCATTCGAAATCGCCGGCAAGCGCTTGGGCGCTGATGTCATGAACATGGCAGTTTCCACCTCTGCCATGTCCAAGGGTGAAACCGTTCTCGACACGGCCATGACAATCAATGCCATGCAACCGAACTTTCTGGTGGTGCGCCATCAGTCCTCCGGTGCTGTCGAACTTCTGGCCCAAAAAGTGTCCTGTGCTGTTATCAACGCCGGCGATGGCCAGCACGAACACCCGACACAAGCCCTGCTCGACGCGCTCACAATTCGCCGCCGCAAGGGCAGCATTGAGGGTCTGACTATCGCCATCTGTGGTGACGTCATGCACAGCCGTGTCGCCCGCTCCAACATTCACTTGCTCAATAAACTGGGAGCGCGCGTGCGGGTCGTCGCACCTTCAACACTTCTCCCAACGGGCATCGCCAACTTCGGCGTTGACGTTTTCCGCACCATGCAGGAAGGGCTGGCGGGCGCTGACGTTGTCATGATGTTGCGACTGCAGCTTGAGCGCATGAGCGGCGCCTTCGTTCCATCGCAACGGGAATATTACCGCTTCTTCGGATTGAACGATGAAAAATTGCGCTTGGCCAAACCGGATGCCCTTGTAATGCATCCCGGCCCCATGAATCGGGGAGTTGAAATTGACTCCAATGTGGCCGATGGCTCGCAATCCGTAATCCGCGAGCAAGTGGAGATGGGCGTTGCGGTGCGCATGGCGGTGCTCGATGCGCTATCGCGAAATTGGCATGGCGGAGTTTCAACATGATTTCTCCATCCCAACGCAAGGCCTACATAAACGCCCAAATCGTAGCGCCAGCCCAGCAGTTGAATGGTCCCGGCGGCATGCTGATCGAAGGCGGATGGATATTGGCGGTGGGCCCAGGCGTCACCAGAGAATCTCAAAACTCTGGCACCACAATTGTCGATTGCGGCGGAAAGACTCTCATTCCCGGCCTCATTGACATGCGGGTGTTCACTGGCGAACCCGGCACCGAATATCGCGAGACACTGGCAACCGCTTCTGAAGCAGCAGCTGCTGGTGGCGTCACCACCATGATCGTCATGCCCAACACTCAGCCGGTGATTGACGATGCAGCCATTGTTGATTTCATTTTGCGCCGCGCCCGGGACACGGCAATCGTCCGCGTCGCTCCCATGGCCGCCATCACCAAAGGCCTTGCGGGCGAGTTGATGAGTGAGATCGGCAGCCTCAAGGAAGCAGGCGCCGTGGCCGTGACTGATGGAACCCATGCGGTTGCAAACACCAACCTGTTCCGCCGCGCCCTCACCTACGCCAAGGATTTCAACATGCTTGTCGTGCAGCATGTGGAGGAACCGAGCCTTTCGAAAGGCGTCATGAACTCATCCGAGGCAGCATCGCGGCTTGGCCTTGCCGGCATTCCAGCAATGTCAGAAGTGATCATGCTGGAGCGCGATATTCGCCTCGTTGAAATGACAGGAGCGCGCTATCACGCCTCGCAAATTTCCTGTGCCGGATCACTTGAAGTCATGCGCGCCGCAAAAGCCAAGGGGCTTCCTGTCACCTGCGGCGTTTCCATTCATCATCTTGCCTTGAATGAAAATGATATCGGCGCCTATCGCACATTCTTCAAACTGTCACCCCCACTCCGCTCCGAAACAGACAGGAGTGCCCTCGTCGAAGGCGTAAAGGATGGAACGATTGACGTGATCGTTTCGTCGCACGACCCGCAAAGCGCTGACACCAAACGCCTGCCATTTGCCGAAGCCGCGTTCGGCGCTATTGGCCTCGAAACCATGCTGTCGACAGCCCTCAACCTGCACCATAACAAAGACATGCCCCTGGCGCGTTTGGTCGAGACGATGAGTTCCAATCCCGCCAAAATATTGGGTCTCGAAACCGGCCGGCTGGCGCCCGGCGCTCCCGCGGATTTTGCCCTTGTTGACATTAACCTGAATTGGACAGTGAAAGAATCCCAGTTGCATTCGCGGTCCAAAAATTCACCACTGGAAAACAGCACCCTCGAAGGCCGCGTCATCGAAACTGTCGTTGCGGGCCGAACAGTTTACGCTTACGCTCGCTAGATCATGTTGGAACTTGCGGCACTGCTGTTTGGTTATTTGTGTGGAAGCATCCCGTTCGGGCTGATGCTTTCGAAAGCCGCAGGCCTTGGCGACATTCGAAATATAGGTTCGGGCAACATCGGCGCCACCAATGTTCTCCGCACCGGAAACAGGAAAATAGCAGCCCTCACATTGCTGTGCGACTGTCTGAAAGGCGCAATTCCGGTGTTACTGCTCAGATATTTTGGCGACGAACAAACAGCAATCATTGCAGGCCTCGCCGCACTCGCCGGTCACATCTTTCCGATCTGGCTAAAATTCAAAGGCGGCAAGGGGGTTGCAACCAGCATCGGCGTTCTGTCCGCATTGCACTGGCCGCTCGGCCTCATTTTCATTGTAGTTTGGCTTGCAGTAGCGTTGCTCTTCCGCATCTCATCTCTATCCGCCCTGATCGCATCCGCGCTTTCACCAGTGTTTGCATTTATGTTCGGTGGGCGCGAACTTGCAATTCCGGCAATTCTGATTGGAGCAACAATTTGGATCATGCACCGCCCAAACATTATCCGCCTGCTGAAAAGGCAGGAACCAACAATTGAGCTCGGCAAGAAAACGTGACCAGGCAATTGCTTGATGCCACGCAAAGGCGGGATTGGCTCAGGCTTAGTCAAACCGAAAATGTCGGACCCGCCACATTTCGCCAATTGATCGGTCGATTTGGAAGCGCTGCGGCGGCACTCGAATCTCTTCCGGAACTTTCACTCAAAGGCGGCCTGAAACGACCTTTGCGTATCTATTCAATCGAAGCCGCCGAAGCCGATCTGGATCGCGCAAATGAATTGGGCGCATCCTTCGTTGCTGCAGGCGAAACTGGCTACCCACCCCTGCTCCATCACATCAGCGGCGCTCCTCCCTTACTATGTATCAAAGGAACATCCGCGTTGGCAGACATGGAATCCGTGGCCATCGTCGGCGCCCGCAATGCCTCCGCCGGTGGCCGCAAATTCGCCCGCCAGCTGGCCGCAGAACTCAGCGAAGAGGGCTATCTGGTAACGTCAGGCCTGGCCCGCGGCGTTGATACGGCAGCCCATGAGGCCACGCCCAATGGCAGGACAGCAGCCGTCATCGCGGGCGGCATCGACAACATCTATCCGCCAGAAAATGCGGAGCTGCAAAAACTCATCAGCGAAAATGGACTGCTGATAACCGAAATGCTGCCAGGTGCTGTGCCAAGGGCCGAGCATTTTCCCAGGCGGAACCGCATCATCTCCGGCATGTCGCGCGCCATAATCGTCGTTGAGGCCGCTTTGCGTTCCGGCTCACTCATCACCGCAAGACTGGCAGGCGAACAAGGCCGGGAAGTCTATGCCGTTCCAGGCTCTCCGCTAGACCCCCGCGCCGAAGGCACCAACAAACTAATCCGCGAAGGCGCCACACTTCTCACCAAAGCCTCTGATGTCATCCAGAGCCTCCAAACCCAGTACGTTATGACCCCAAAGTCCTTCTCTGAGCCAGATATAGTTAACGACGAAACCGCGGAAGCCAGCCACGATGAACGACACAATGTTCTAAACCTGCTGTCGCCGTCACCCATAGATCTGGACGATTTAATCCGCGAGAGCCAGCTTCCCACGGCAATGGTACTGGCAATTCTATTGGAGCTCGAAATAGCAGGCAGAATAAATCGGTCAGCCCAGCACAAAGTAAACCTTGCATAAATTATGACTAATTTTTATCATATTTGCAATCAGGCGTGAGTGAGTTAACATTGCCCTGTGCGGTCGTACTGACAGGAGAATTGCTGTGAAGAAATTTGCTCTAACCGCGTCGCTAATTCTGGCACTTGCGATTCCAAGCCTTGATGCCGTGGCTGCACGCAAGAAAAAAACCGGACGCGACGCCTACACCGCAGGGGAACGCGCAAAAATTTATGCCAGAGTGCTAGCTGGCTGCCGTAAAAAATACGGCAACCTGGCGAGAGTCACAGTAAACTACAAGAAACAAAAAGCTTATTGCTGGATGTAATTAAGACTCGAGCCTAGTCAACTTCATCCTCAGGAACTATCCAGGGTTCCTTGAGCGCTTCGAGCTTCCATGACTGGAAAGCTTTGGTGGCTGTGATGCCATTCATATAGTCGCGCGTATCCTTGGCAACGGGAATTGCATAAGTTTCCAGCCGCGAAACAACAGGTGCAAACATGGCATCGGCAATGGAGAATTTGCCGAAAAGGAACCTCCCGCCTTTGCCGTGGGCTTTCCGGCAATCCCGCCACAGCTCCTCAATGCGCGCCACATCGGCATCGGCCGCGTCACTCATTTTAACTGGCTTCGGTGGCCGCCTCAAATTCATCGGGCAGGCACTACGAAAATTCGAGAACCCGCTGTGCATTTCACTGGATACGGCGCGTGCCATTGCGCGTGCCGATTTCGACTTGGGCCACAGATTTCTTTCCGAAAACGTTTCTGCGAGATATTCGGCAATTGCCAGACTGTCCCAAATCACGGCCTTTCCATGAATCAGTATGGGAACCTTGCCCGCCGCAGAAACCTTCCTGACTTCGCAGCCAAATCTCGGCTCTCCAAAGCGGATCAGCCTTTCGGTGAATGGAATGTCCCCCATCTTCAATACCAGCCAGGGCCGAAGAGACCATGATGAATAATTCTTGTTCGCGATAATCAATTCCAATTTGGCCAATTGACGGATCCACTCACAATGATTTTGGCAGATACCGATATGCAATCAGCCCCATAATGGCAAGGGCATGGCCCAATATGATGAAAACGATCCCGATTTCAAAATATGATAGCGCCACGGCAAATATAATGGCTGGAATGAGTTCCGATAGGTCGATGTACGTACGGTAGACAGCCGCCATGCGCTGCCTTTCATAGCTGCGCACAGCCCGCAAAAATGGAATGCCGCCCACCCCGTCTAGCCCCGATGCTGCCAATGACCCGCACAATAAAAAAACCATTGCCAGATAGGGCATGCCCTTCCCCGCCAGGCCAGCACCAATTGAAGCAACAAACATCAGTCCGAAACACATCGAAATGACCGGGCGAACGCCCACGCGAACCGCCAGTTTGCCAAACAGATAGGCCGCCAACAACAACACCTGGCTGCCAGAAATCATCAACCCGCTAATCTGTTTGCTCACCCCGCCCTCGACCACCAGCAACGGCCCATAGATGAAGAAAGTGGCCCAGAAACACGACCTGCCAAAGGCAATCATCCAGGCAAGCCGCAGCCGGGGCTGGCGGATGAACCGGGCCACATTGGCCAGAGGATTAAACGGTTGCAGAGTGCCGGAAGGCAGTGTCACGGGATCCGTAAGCCGTAGAACCCAGAATAAGATCAGCAATGCGACGGACGCCGCTATGCTCGCCAATTGCGGAGCCCAAGGCCCATATTGCGTATAAAGCCAAACGCCACTCGCCGGGCCAATCATCCAGGAAAACGTGGAGAGGCTCAACCGCAACGGCTCACTCCTGGCCAGTTCGCTGCGCTTGATATTGTCCATGATATAGAGGGACAGCGTGATGTTCATGATCGCCGCAGCACAGTTGCGGAAATACACACCAGCAATCGTTCCACCAACGGTGAAACTGGCCAGGAACAGGCTGGCAATAATCATGCCAGCAATGGCCAACGTGTAAGCCCAACGCCGCCGTAACCGCCCCAGAACGAAGGGCATCAACAATGTGGTCAAAAGCACACTGGTTGCGACAACAGTTGAGAGTTCGCTCACTTTTTGGCTGCTGGCCAAAAGATCATAGGCCTGAAGCGTGATCACGGTGGAATTCAGTGATCTGACAAGCGATTCAATAGAAAAAATGGCCGCAAATGTCATGGCTCCGGTCTTGCGGCCAGAAACAAAATTTGGGGAAATCGACTCAGATGTCATACGCAGACTTATAGCTGTTGTTGTTAATACGAAAATATTTTCTAGGGGCAAATCAGCCCAAATTGATATATGCAGGCGACATGGCGAAGTCGGAAAAGCAGCGTGTTGTCATCAATTCGGTACTGGCCAGTTTCGGACTGACAATCGCCAAGTTCGCCGCTGGAATATTTACCGGCTCGCTCGGCATTCTTTCAGAGGCCATGCACAGCCTTGTCGATCTCGGCGCAACGCTGGTCACCTGGTTTGCCATAAGCTGGGGCGATCAACCTCCTGATGATGAACACCACTATGGTCACGCCAAGGCAGAGAGTGTTGCGGCATTGATAGAAACGGGGTTGCTGTTTCTCATCACCGGCTGGATCATATTGGAGGCCGTCCAAAGGCTTGCCAGCGGAACCCAAAGCGTCGAAATAACCTGGTGGGCAGTAGCCATAATCGCGGGTTCAATTGTGATCGACTTTAACCGTTCGCGCGCGCTGCGAGCAGTTGCCGCCAAAACCTCAAGCGAAGCGCTCGAAGCAGACGCCCTGCATTTTTCATCTGATATGTGGAGTTCCGCATTCGTGCTGCTGGGCCTGATCGCGGTCTGGGCCGGCTTTCCCTTTGCCGACGCCTTGGCAGCCCTCGTCGTGTCAGTCTTTGTTGCCCTTGCAGGATTCAGGCTGGGCAAACGAACTCTGGCCACCCTGCTTGACACGGCCCCCGCAGGTGCAACGGCAGAAGTGCGCGCAATCGTTGAGGCAGGACAGGGTGTTCTGCAAATTACTTCATTGCGGTTGCGTCCTGCGGGGCCAACGCTGTTCACCAGCGTGGTTGTCGAAGTCCGTCGTACAATGCCAGTTGATGATATTGTAAAACTCAAGGAAACGCTGACACAGCAGATCACCGCCAAGTTTCCAACAGCCGACGTCACAATCGCCGTGAATCCCGTGGCCCTCAATGACGAAACCGTATTCCAGCGGGTCATGCTCATCGCATCGCAAAGGAGTTTGGCTATCCATCACCTTACAGTCCAGGAAATCAATTCACAACTTGCTGTCAGTTTTGACCTGGAGGTGGATGGCCTTATGGAACTCTCACTGGCTCACGAGCACGCAACTGAACTGGAAAATGCCATACAGCAGGAGCTTGGAGCCGATGTAGAGGTGGAAAGCCACATTGAACCCCAGCCCGAGCGCCACTTGGCAGGCGTTGAGGCGGCCTCAAAAACTTCCAAGGCGATTGTTTTGCTGCTCCGGGCCCTGGCAAAGAGACAACCTCGCCTCAGCGACCTTCACAATATCAGGGTCCGTGAAAATGATCAGGGACTGTTTATCCACTATCATTGCCGGTTTGCTCCAACGGAAACAATTGATGACGTCCACGAAATAGTGGATGGCATCGAAAACGGATTGCAAGCAAAGTTCCCCAAAATTCGTCGGGTGATAGCCCATGCCGAACCTGTTGGCCGGGGGCGCCACGAGTTTTAATGCGTGTTATCAAACAATCTGAATATCGAGTCATGCCGTGGAAAAACAGCCGCGGCGCAACCACCGAAATTATTGCCTCTCCGCCCGGAATGCAGACCTTTGATTGGCGGGTCAGTATTGCCACGGTCAACGAAGACGGCCCCTTCTCACAGTTCAGTGGTTATGATCGCAACATCATGGTGCTATCGGGCAATGGAATGAGTTTGGAAATCAATGGCGATCGCCAGGTGGACTTGCCAACCAGCCAGCCATTCGCGTTTTCAGGCGATGCCACAACCACTGCCAGACTTATCGACGGCCCGGTGATTGATTTCAATTTGATGGTGCGCCGGGACTACGGAGCCGGAAGCCTCCGGATTGAAAACATCGACAAACCCATTGAACTTGGAAATGATCACAGCTTCTTCCTCGCCTATGCTCACAGCACCGGTGACAGTATTCTTCTGGAACCTGGCGAGCGATTCGAATTGCCAATGCCAGGTTCATCCATAGTTTGTGAAATCAGACCCCATTTGCCGCACGCGAAAGTTCATTAATTCTCTCAATTTCGCCCTCGGGTGGTTCCACATAGTTTGCAATGGCAAACGCCTCACAAAAACTCAGCTCAAAAAGGCTTATGAGTGTAACAAAACCAGCTGCTTTCGCCATATTTCGCATTTCCAACAGCATGTCTGCCATGTATTGGGCCGTTTCTCGCTTGCTTATCTCAACCGCGGTACCACCCTGTCCTTCGACATTACACATTTCCCAGTCCCGCCCCCTCGGCACCAAATCAGTTGCAATCAGCCTCAACTCACAACTATAGAGTTATTTTTTTAAAGTTAAGCAACTTATAATAGCATCAAATTGAAAATTAGGGAATTTGCACCACATTTCACCAGAACTTGCGGTTAAGAGAGGATACCTATATGAGGCCCTCCCGTTTGTTGGTCAGGAAAAAGTATGACTGTCGTCGTCGTCGAATCGCCCGCCAAGGCAAAAACCATAAATAAATATCTCGGAACAGGCTTTGTTGTCTTGGCTTCGTACGGTCACGTACGCGATCTCCCAGCCAAAGACGGTTCTGTTCTTCCAGACGAAGACTTTGCCATGTCCTGGGAGGTTGACAGCAAGTCCTCCAAGCGCCTTGCAGATATTGCTGACGCCTTGAAGGGCGATGACCGCCTCGTTCTGGCCACTGACCCGGATCGCGAAGGCGAAGCCATTTCCTGGCATGTGCTTGAGGTTCTCAAGAAAAAAGGCGCCCTGAAGAACGTCAAGGTGCAGCGCGTCGTATTTAACGCTATCACCAAACAGTCCGTTTTGGATGCCATGCAACATCCCCGCGACCTCGACGGCCCGCTGGTCGACGCCTATCTCGCCAGACGTGCTTTGGACTATCTCGTTGGCTTTACCCTGTCGCCCGTTCTGTGGCGCAAACTGCCAGGCTCAAGGTCAGCCGGACGGGTGCAATCCGTAGCTCTTCGCATCATCTGCGATCGCGAACTTGAAATCGAGGCGTTCAAATCCCAGGAATACTGGACCATCGAAGGCGTCTTTGCCACGCCCGGCGGCCAAGAATTTTCGGCTTCACTGCAGGCCATTGCCGGGCAGAAGATCGCCAAACTGGATATAAAGGACGAAGCATCCGCGCGCGCCATTGAACAGACTCTGAAAAACTCCCGCGTGTCGGTCGACAGCATTGAGAGCAAACCCGCCAAGCGCCACCCCTATGCGCCGTTCCGAACCTCCACCCTGCAGCAGGAGGCCTCCCGCAAACTGGGTTTCTCTTCGGCAAAAACCATGCAGATCGCTCAACGGCTTTATGAGGGCGTTGATATTGATGGCGATACCGTAGGTCTCATAACCTATATGCGAACTGACGGTGTGGATATAGCACCTGAGGGAATTGCAGCAGCCCGCAATGCCATCCTCAAAACCTATGGCGAACCCTATTTGCCTTCGACGCCGCGCACCTACACGACGAAGGCCAAAAACGCCCAGGAAGCCCACGAAGCCATCAGGCCAACGGAACTGAGCCGCTTTCCGGCCAGCGTTCGCAGCGCCCTCGATGCCGAACAATTTGCTCTCTACGAATTGATCTGGATCCGCACCATCGCCAGTCAAATGGAAAGCGCGGAATTTGAACGCACCACCGCCGATCTTGGCGCCACCGGCCAGGATGGCAAGCACTATACCTTCCGCGCCACTGGCTCCGTCGTAAAATTCGATGGCTTCCTCAAGGCTTATCACGAAGACTTGGACGACGAGGAAGATGAGGACGCGCGCCGACTACCCGCAATGGCCAAGGGCGACGGCATTGGCGTTCGCAGAGTTTCAGCTGAACAGCACTTCACCGAACCCCCGCCACGTTACTCTGAAGCGTCCATCATCAAGAAGCTGGAAGAACTCGGCATCGGCCGACCATCCACCTATGTTTCCGTGCTTTCCACCATCCGTGACCGTGGCTACGTTCGTCTCGACAAGAAGCGTTTCATTCCAGAAGACAAAGGCCGCATTGTTACAGCTTTTCTGGAATCCTTCTTCAGCCGCTATGTGGAATATGATTTCACCGCCAACCTTGAAGAGCAGCTCGATCGCATTTCAAACGGCGAAATCGACTGGCGTGAAGTCTTGCGTGATTTCTGGAAAGAGTTTTCCGCTCACGTCGCAGAAATCAAGGAGCTCCGCGTCACCAATGTTCTTGACGCCCTGAACGAAATACTTGCGCCTCATGTTTTCCCAGCTCCCGCCGATGGCGGCGACGCTCGCAAATGTCCGGCTTGTGCTGACGGGCAATTATCTCTGAAACTTGGGAAGTTCGGTTCATTTGTGGGTTGCACCAATTATCCTGAATGCAAGTTCACGCGCCAAATGACGGCTGGAAATGACTCGGGCTCAGCACTGCCGCCAGAGGGCATTGAACTCGGTGTTCATCCCGACACGGGCGAAAAAGTAACACGCCGAATGGGCCGTTTTGGCCCCTACTTGCAATTGGGCGAAGTGCCCGAAGGCAGCAAGGAAAAGCCCAAGCGCGCCTCAATTCCCCGGGCATTCGATCCCGTGGATATTGATCTCGACACAGCGCTGAAATTCCTCTCATTGCCTCGTGAGATTGGCCTTCACCCCGAAACCCAGTTGCCAATTGTTGCGAATTTCGGCCGCTTCGGACCTTTCATCCTGCACGATGGAACTTATGTGAATCTCGAGTCCGCCGACGAAGTGTCCACCGTGGGCATCAACCGCGCCGTGGATATGTTGGCCGCAAAAAAGACCAAGGGCTTCAGCCCGCGTGGACGCGCCGCTGCACTTAAAGACCTGGGCGCCCACCCGGACGGCACCGGAAATGTGCAAGTCTTCAACGGCAAATATGGTGCCTACGTCAAACATGGCAAAATCAATGCCACGCTACCCAAAGACAAGACACCTGAGACCGTCACTTTGGCTGAGGCCGTAGCCCTCATCGAGGAACGTGAAATGAAGGGCGGAGGCAAGAAGAAACCCGCACGGAAATCAGCCAAAAAAGTGCCTGTGAAAAAACCTGCTGCAAAAAAATCTCCAGCCAGGAAAGCGGTCAAGAAACCTGCAAAAAAGGCCGCCGCTTGAGGCGTAGCCCTTTCGCAAGTCGTTCTTTGGGGCTATCCCTTCCAAATGGTTAGAAAATCAAAGCCCGAAAGAACAGGGCTTCCAAGCGAAGCCGCTTTGTTGGAGTACATCCAAACCTCACCCTCCGTTGTCGGCAAGCGCGAGATTGCGCGTGCCTTTGGATTGACAGGGGCGACAAAAGTTGAATTGAAGGCGATGCTCAGGAAACTTGAGCAAGATGGAAAGCTCGCCAAGAGCCGTCGCAAACTTATTGATACGTCCACTCTGCCTCCGGTTACGGTTATTGAAATGACCGGCGTTGATCGGCAAGGCGAGGCCTATGGCGAACCTGTGGAATGGGATGAGCGCGTTGCCGGTAAGCCGCCCCTGGTATTGATTGAGGTTTCCTCTCGCGACGGTGTCAAACCACCCGCCAAGGGCGACCGGGTGTTGGCCAAAATTGAACCCACACCAGGGGAAGTCTACAAATTCAAGGCCCGCGTCATTCGCGCCCTCTCTGATCGGTCCAAACGCGTCCTTGGGGTTTATCGGCTTGTAAAAGGCCATGGTGCCCGCCTCATACCCGTCGATAAGAAAGCCCGCAACGAGTTGCAAGTTCGCGCCGGCGATGAAAATGGTGCGGTCGACGGTGAGCTTGTCGAAGCTGAAATACTGAAGGACCACGGCCGTGGATTGCCGCTGGCCCGGGTCCGCGAGCGGCTTGGCGACCTCAATGATCAACGCAACATTTCACTGATAGCCATCCACCACCACGCAATTCCAAACGAATTCTCCGAACGGGTGCTGGCAGAGAGCGAAGCGCTAAATTCATTTGACCACAAAGGCCGTGTCGACCTCCGAAAAGTGCCTCTGATCACCATAGACCCGCCAGATGCGCGCGACCACGACGACGCGGTATGGGCGGTGCCTGATGATGATCCGGCAAATCTTGGCGGATTCCAAACAATCGTGGCCATTGCAGATGTTGCGACATACGTGAAGCCGGGATCAACGCTCGACAAGGAAGCCCGCTTTCGCGGCAACTCGGTTTACTTTCCTGATCGCGTTGTTCCAATGTTGCCGGAGCGTATCTCCAACGACTTGTGTTCACTCCGCGAAAATGAAGACCGGCCGGCCCTCGCCTGCTTCATGACTTTCGACAAATCCGGCGTCAAAAAATCCCATCGCTTTGCGCGTGTCATCATGCGGTCGGCAGCCAAGCTCTCCTATGAGGAAGCCCAGGCGGCGATTGATGGAAAACCGGGTACAAAAACTGAAACACTGGTCGAGGGAGTGCTCAAACCTTTGTGGGCGGCCTACGCCGCACTGACAAAGGCTCGTGACAACCGCGGACCGCTGGAACTCGATCTGCCTGAACGCAAGCTGTTGCTTGATGAGAAAGGCCATGTCCTCCGCGTAGTCACTCCGTTACGTTTGGATGCCCACAGGCTCATCGAAGAATTCATGATCCAGGCCAACGTGGCAGCAGCCGAAGAACTTGAGGCGAAGAAGACCTCCCTGCTCTACCGCGTCCACGAACATCCTTCGACAGAGAAAGTCAGAGCATTGGCCATGTTCTTGAAAACGGTGGAACTATCGCTGCCACTTGGGCAAATCATGAAACCAAAACATTTCAATGATCTGTTGCGGGAAGTTAAGGGCAAGGACTACCAGAACCTGGTCAATGATGTCGTGTTGAGAACTCAGGCACAAGCTGTCTACTCCCCCGACAACAAGGGCCACTTTGGATTGGCCTTGAGGCGCTATGCTCACTTCACGTCACCCATACGCCGATACGCTGACTTGATCGTGCACCGCGCTCTGATTAGTGCTTTGGGATTTGGCGGCGATGGCCTGTCGGCGGACGATATATCACGTCTCGCCGAAACTGCCGACATGATTTCAGACGCCGAACGCCGCGCCATGGCTGCAGAACGCGAAACGACCGACCGGTTGATTGCATCGCATCTCGCTGGGCATACCGGCGCAGTTTTTCGCGGTCGCATCGGTGGCGTTGTGGGGGCTGGTCTGTTCATCAAGTTAAACGACAGTGGAGCCGATGGCTTTGTTCCGGTTTCCAGCCTCGGGTCTGATTACTTCATTTATTCCGATGTGGAGCACGCCTTGATTGGGCAACGCTCGGGTGAAAAATTTCAACTTGGCGACCAGGTTGAAGTTAAATTGCTGGAAGTAACTCCCGTGTCCGGCGGTCTCCGTTTTGAAATGATATCCGATGGCAAGCAGGGCAAGCCTTCCCCTCAGCGCCACGGCAGACCCACGCGCCTCAGCAAGCAAACACCAAAAGCCCGCCGCAAGAGATAGTTGCTTGCGGCAAGCCGCCGCGCGGCGCGTGCACCACTTCCTCAACTCGAACTGTTTCGCCATTAATGAGACGTGGAAGAACTATCCAAATTCAGATCCTGGAAACAGGCAGTGTGGCGGGGCGCATGTCGCAAATGCCCGGCTTGCGGCACCGGGTCCATGTTTCGCAAATTCATGAAGGTGTCCAACACCTGCTTTCACTGTGGCGAAGAACTTCACCACCAGCGCGCCGATGATGCGCCCCCCTATTTCACCATCTTCATTGTTGGTCACATCATGATCCCGCTGGTGCTGGTGGTGGAGCGCCTATGGCAGCCGCCTTACGCCTTGCATGCGGCACTCTGGCTGCCCCTGACACTTGGCTTGACACTTGGCCTCATGCCCGTCGTAAAAGGGGCTGTGGTGGGCCTGCAGTGGGCTTTGGGGATGCATGGATTTGGCATTGAAAACGCAGGCGGCGAAGATCAGCCCTAAAGACGCAGCAACTCTCATTCTGGTTCGCCTTGACGGCCCCAGCCCCCGCATATTGATGGGACAGCGGCATAACTCCCATGCTTTCATGCCAAATAAATATGTGTTCCCAGGCGGCAGGCTTGAAGTGGCCGACTGCCGCAAAGCCTCGGGGAGGGCACCCGAAGCCGTTACGATTCGAAAGCTGCAGTTGCACATGAGGCCGCGGCCATCGACCTCCCGGGCCACCGGCCTGCTGGTGGCAGCCATTCGGGAGACCTATGAGGAAACCGGTTTGCTGGTGGGCCGCGATCACGCGCATGCCGCCTCCGATCTCTCAGGCCTGATTTACTTCGCCCGCGCCATTACCCCTCCTGGCCGCGCCCGACGGTTTGATTCACGGTTTCTCGTGGCAGACGCATCCCACATTTCAAATTTGGACGCCCCCCACCCCCTCGACGATGCTGAGCTCCTGGAACTCCGCTGGGTTACCCTGGCCGAGGCTCTGGCGCTCGACTTGCCATCAATTACGCGCGATATTTTGCGGCTTCTTGAGCCCCATCTCGAGCAAAACAGCCTGCCTCCAAAGGATTGCCCGGTGTCGTTTCATCATAACCGGGGCAAGACCTGGATCGTCGAAACATTGACGCTCGCCAAAACTTGACTTTCAGCCTGGGATAGGGTCTATCCGCCTCTAAATCCCGTTCGGAGACTGTTATGGCCAAAGGCAACGTTATCAAGATCAAGTTGGCATCAACTGCTGACACCGGTTATTTCTATGTAACCAAGAAGAATTCGCGTACCAAGACTGAGAAGTTCTCATTCAAGAAGTATGATCCCGTGGCACGCAAGCACGTGGAATTCAAAGAGACCAAAATCAAGTAATCTGAAATATTCGGTTCATCAAAAAAGGCACTGCCGAGGCGGTGCCTTTTTGGTTTTCTATGATCTTGTGAATGTAGGTACCGGCCCGGGTTTACTCGGATCGAGGAGGCCACTCAAAACCGTCCCGGACCGGCCTTTTGCCCCTCGTTTCAGGTGATGCGGTTTACCTGATCCGCGGGGAAAGAAACTTGCAGTTTCAATCAGG
>JANNXN010000017.1:0-3857 GCA_031409595.1 Rhodobiaceae bacterium | reverse complement strand
ACGCTGGGATGAAGGTTCGCGGGTTACTCACGCAAGACACATACCACAACATCACTCGTGCGCTCAAGTTTGCCGACAAGCCCCCTCAGGCGATCATCCATATGCTGAACTGGACGACCTATATCAATCCGGACACTCTCGACAAATTTGAAACTGAGACCGGCTTCCGGGTGGCTTATGACACTTATACAAGCTCAGCCGAGTCGAAGGACGTGTTGCTTGCCGGAAGCGACAAATATGATGTTGTCATACAAACCGGATCGCAAATGCGACTGGTGCTCGAAGGCAAGGACCCGGTCCTCGTGCTGGACCGCACCAAAATTCCAAACTCCGCTGACGTCGATCCAAAGGTGCGCACTGCTTCCGACGTTCTGGATCCAGGCAATTTGCACAGTGAGCCCTATATGTGGGGAACGATGGGACTTGCAGTCAATGTCGATAAGGTCAAGGCCCTTCGGCCAGACCTCAAGCTTGACAGCACGTCCCTGGTGATGGACCCAGAGATTGCCGCCTCGCTGGCGCAATGCGGCATATCCATGGACGATGAGCCGCTTGACGTCATGCCCACCCTCATTGCCTATCTGGGCGGTGACATCAAGAATATTGGCATCGCCGATATTGAGGCGCTTGATGCAGCCCTTGGAAAAATTTCGCAATACGTGAAACGCGTGCCAGACGAAGGCTGGACTGAAAGCATGGCCTCAGGCAAATACTGCGTCAGCATCGGCTTCCCGGGCGCCACATTTCGCGCGGCGGAAGAAGCAAAGAAGAACGGCATCGGGCAAATTACCTACAGCGTTCCCCGGGAGGGAACCTCAATGTGGCTGGATTACTTCGTTATCCCAACCAATGCCCAAAACAAGGATGCTGCTTACCAGCTCATCGACTTCATGCTCAGGCCAGACATCGCCGCCGCCAACACGAACTTCCTGCGTTATGCCAACCCTGTCTTGACATCGGCCCCATACATCGAACCTGCGCTGCTGAAAAACAAAGGCCTCTATCCGCCGCCAGCCACTCTCAAGAAAGTTTCTGCTACAGCGCCAATTTCACCAGATGCGGAAAAGCTAATGCGGGCGGCGTGGGAGCAACTGCCAAAACAGTGAAAATTGGCCCCGGCCCTGTATCCGGACACCGACGAACCCTTGCAAGCCTTTATGGCCAAGTGCAAGGAAGTGTTGCCCTTGGCAAGCCGCCGCACTTCCTTGTACTCATCACTCACTGTCACAGCCCTGGTGCCGGCCTTCATCTTCGTAACGCTGGTGCAGAAACATTTGATCCGCGGACTGACGATGGGGCTTTGCAAATAATTATGGCTCACCCCAATCCTGTTGCAGGACTGGTGCAAGCCATTTTCAATGTAAATGGTTCAGCGCGTCTGAAGTCGTTCAGACAGGCCAATCAAGCCTTCCTTCAGACACAGGCTTGCGGGATGTCCATGCAATTGCACCAAACATTCTGGACCAGCAGTTCCATGCCGTGGCTCCGAACCGCAAATGGATCGCTGACTTCACCTACATCTGGACGGCCGAGGGTTGGCTTTATGTGGCGGCCGTCATCGACCTCTTCTCACGCCGCGTGGTGGGCTGGTCGATGAGTGCCACGATGACGGCCCAGCTCGTGACCAATGCCCTTCTCATGGCAATCTGGCGGCGGTGCAAACCGGATGCCTTGCTGCATCATTCCGACCAGGGCAGCCAATACACATCTGAGCAGTTCAGAACCTTGATGCAGGACAATGGTGTGACCTGTTTGATGAGCAGGTCTGGCAATGTCTGGGACAATGCCGCGATGGAGAGCTTCTTCTCGACGCTCAAAACCGAGCGCACAGGCCGCAAAGTCTATCACTCTCGCAATCAGGCCCGCGCCGATGTCTTCGACTTCATCGAGCGTTTCTACAATCCCAAGCGTCGGCATTCGACAATCGGATATTTAAGCCCTATTGAATTTGAAAGGAGAGCCGGAGTTACTTAAGCAACCGTCCGTGAAACCGGCAGCAGGCCAGTGCCGAAATTTGATTCGCTATCTATGGTGTTTAAGCATATGATTTTTCAATCAATGGCTCTTTAGCCTTGGCGCGCCTTTGATAGGGAAGCAGTTTCTCCCGCCATTTGGTTGTTTGATCTAAATTCCTCAAATCAAGGGTGATATTATGCACAACTCCAAAGAAACTTTAGTTATCGGAAGAACCACGCAGCTTCTTACGGAGCGACTCATTCGTAACCTCTCGATCCGCGCACTGACGGCTGGAGCGGTCCTGTTGCTGGGCATTCCAGCTTTACCGGCGTTGGCTGCGCCCGCGATGGAGCCATTGAAAATCTCGAAGGAATGCAGCAAGTACAGTGGAGACACCCCAAGCTTCTGCACAATCACAGAGTCAAATCTTGCGGCGATCCCGGCGGGGACCAAGATTTTCTACTACGGGCCGGTAACTAGCAATCCATTCTTCACCAGTAGCACAGCGGTCATTGCTGTTGGACCAGGAGACTCGGCGTTTGGTTACTGCGTTGTCTACGACACTGCCAGTCCGCCGCTTGGGACGTGCGCGTTTCATGCTGGGAGCGGTTCCTTGGCAGGTTTCCAGGCCATCGTGACCGTCACCGTTGACGCTAAGCAGATCTGGCATTGGGACGGCGGCTACCTCCTCGGGGCTACAAAGTGAGATGAAATTGGGTGGAGAAGCCTGAGCCAGCATCTAATCCGTTCACGCCGACAATAGATCGGGCGGTGGCCGCAGTTTCGCGATCAACCGAAGAATGTCGGCGACGAGAATGATGGTTGTACTTGGTCTCCTGCTGACCCATGCTGGACTTCACGGCGTTGGCCTATGGTCGCTGCTATCGCCAGAGCCCGTGTCGCAGAAGGCGTTAGTTTAGCCCTGCAATTACCACCTAGACCGGACACACGGCATATGTCGGTCAAATATATATTAGATGAAACAGGAGAAACTCCAATGAATCGCCGCACCATACTCGCATCCGCTATGATCCTTGCATGCCTGCATCCGGCATTTGCGAGTGAACCCGCTATCTTCACCACCACGCAAGGCGAGAAAGCCGGCGTGGCCGTTGGCGGTTATGACACTGTCTCCTATTTCCAAAATGGCGACCCCCAATTGGGCAAGACCGAATTTGCCACGTCTTGGCAGGGTGTCTCCTGGCGCTTTGCCAACGCGGCGAATCTTGCAGCGTTTCAGGCGAACCCGGAGAAATATGCGCCTCAATATGGTGGTTACTGTGCCGATGGCGTGGCAGCCGGCGACGCGGCATCGAGCAATCCCTTGGCCTGGACCATTGTCAGAGGAAAACTCTATCTCAATTCCTCGACCTATGTACGCAAGACTTGGCTTTCGAATGTTGAAGGCAAAATCTCTAAGGCGGACGCCAATTGGCCTGCTGTCCTCCACTGAACGCGGACCCTAATCTGAGTTAAACTCCTTGCAATTGAACATGGCCATGGCAGGTCTTCGGAGGTGACTTCTTCAACTATGCCATCTGGCTAAACTAGAAATACTGCTCGAAATTGCGGCGAAGCTCACGCAAACTCATGTCGCATATTGGCCCGTTTGAGACCTCGTGAAGAGATCACAATTTGTCCGCTAACATGTCCAATGCGGACAAACCCTGCCCTATGCAGGTTTAAAACTTGTACGGCGTTGCGTAAATCGACTAATATCTCATTGGTCGGAAGCGCAGCTACCTTGCCAGAGGGCAATGGGGTAGCGCGCAATGAAGCGGCAACTACCTCGCCTTGGGCAATAGAGGTAGACCACTCCTGACCTTCATCTGTTAGTAGCCGTACTCACAAACAGTTGGTGCGGGCGGGGGGACTTGAACCCCCACGGAATATATTCCCAC